>JBMZDF010000839.1:0-537 GCA_049614105.1 Promineifilaceae bacterium (SeqCode) | reverse complement strand
AGTTTCGGTGAACGGGGAGGGAGTTGATGTACCCCCGTATTACAGGACGTTTCAGTACTCACAAGAGTCGAAGTTTTGAACGAACGCGGAAATTATCAATCAGAAGTTCAAAATATGCAGTGGTTTCAGTACTCACAAGAGTCGAAGTTTTGAACGAACTTATAAATGAGGGTATTTGTTTAAATGGTAACGATGATGTTTCAGTACTCACAAGAGTCGAAGTTTTGAACGAACGTATCGAAAGATAAGAGCATCATACCGAATCAAAAGTTTCAGTACTCACAAGAGTCGAAGTTTTGAACGAACTCACGGAAGGCCAGCCGTGAGCGGGTGTTAGAGGTTTCAGTACTCACAAGAGTCGAAGTTTTGAACGAACGTTCCCGTTGTTATTCGAGCATTTGATGATGAGCAGAGTTTCAGTACTCACAAGAGTCGAAGTTTTGAACGAACATCTCGCTTGCGGCCTCAAATTTGCAACCCAACTGTTTCAGTACTCACAAGAGTCGAAGTTTTGAACGAACCATCGGAAACGCTACC
>JBMZDF010000838.1:0-557 GCA_049614105.1 Promineifilaceae bacterium (SeqCode) | reverse complement strand
AACGACAGCGGCAAACGGTCGCCCAAATTGGGCAGCATATTGGCTTGTCGCTTACATCATCTGAAGTAAAAACGGTGGCGGGGCAGGTGTTTAATCGAGGGGCGCAGACGTTTCGCAAGGGCGCAATTGGGGATTGGCGCAACCATTTTTCGGCCGAACACACCACGGCATTTAACGCCACAGGCGGTGAGGATTTGTTGGCAACATTGGGCTATAACTAGGCTATCTGACAACGTCATCACGTATCATTCACCGTTATCCGTTATCCGTTATCCGTTATCCGTTTCCTGTTCCCCATTCACCGTTATTCGTTATCCGTTATCCGTTATCCATTTCCCATTCCTCATTTACTTCAACCCCACAGGCAACAAGAATTTATTGGCGATATGAGACTGTGGCTAGTCAATTCAATTGATAATGAATAACGGATAATTGATAATTACCAATGTTGTTGTAAGTGGCAGTGCTTATCATTGATTGTTATTTGTTTGCTTTAAAACTTCTCGATAAACGTCCAACGTCTGCCGCGCCGTGCGTTCCCAAGAAAACTGAGCCGC
>JBMZDF010000837.1:0-629 GCA_049614105.1 Promineifilaceae bacterium (SeqCode) | reverse complement strand
ACGCACCGTGAGCGAAATGGTGTTGTCAGCTCCCAAACTGAGCTTGTCATCATGCTCACGCACAATCTCGAAGCTGTCGCGAGTGCCCGCCATGCGATGATCGGTAACCAACAGGGCAATCGAAACCACAAAATATAAGAGCGCAACCCAAGCAAAGGGAGTAACCCAATTAGCGATTATAAGTAAGATAGCTGTTCCAAACAGCAGAGTGAGAGCACGTATTGTTGGCAAAGTTAGTAGATCGAATAATTAACGGTGAACAGTGAATAATTAATTGTGATTTTTGCCCACCACAATCCATTCTCCATTCTTCGTTCATTGTTAATTATTCATTATTCGCTTTTGCTTAACGCGGCACTTCCACATTAGCAAGCAATCGCCGAATCACCGCATCAGCATCAAGCCCTTCGATTTCAGCTTCTGGTTTGAGCAGCAGACGGTGACGGAAAACGGACGGCACGACAAATTTAACATCATCGGGCGTCACGTAGTCGCGTCCTTGAATGGCGGCGGTTGTTTTGGCGCTGAGCAGAATGTGGGTGGCGGCGCGGGTGCTGGCTCCGAGCAGCAAATCGGCCGAAATTCGACTCGCCCCGATAATATCCACAATATACTTAATCACCCCTTCT
>JBMZDF010000836.1:0-663 GCA_049614105.1 Promineifilaceae bacterium (SeqCode) | reverse complement strand
TCGTGACGGGCTCTGTGAATCAGGCGTGTATAGAGTCGGGCAGCTCGGATTATGTACGGAAAGTCTTGGCGGAGGCTTCGCAAACGGATGTGATGATGGCTCCTGCTGCGGATATGTTTGAAATGGGTGTGGAGTTGCAGGTCTTGAAGAAGGGAACGTTGTTTCCGATTCGTGCGAAGAAACTGTATGAATACTATCGTCAATATGATAGCATTGAGTCGATTCCTGTGAAGGAGCGTTTGAAGTTGGAAAAGACGGTTTTTAGACGTTCTTTGGAGGAGGTTTGGCAAGGTACGGTGGACTTTTTTATGCAGCGTGACCCTTCTCAAATTGAACGGGCTAACAATAATCCAAAACGTAAAATGGCGCTGATTTTCCGTTGGTATTTGGGGCTTTCTTCTCGCTGGGCTAATGTGGGTGAGCAGGGTCGTCAAATGGATTACCAAATCTGGTGCGGTCCTTCGATGGGGGCGTTTAATGATTGGGTGAAGGGTACGGATTTGGCGGTTGTGGAGAATCGTAAGGTGGCGGTTGTTGCGGAGCGGATTATGAATGAGGCTGGGTGGTTGAATAGGAAGGGAGCTTTGGGGGTGTGATAATATATTACTCTTTTTTATTTAAATAAAAAATATTGTTAAATGTTATGATTATAAATGTTGCTGA
>JBMZDF010000835.1:0-686 GCA_049614105.1 Promineifilaceae bacterium (SeqCode) | reverse complement strand
AACCATTTAAGGAGACTTTTTATGAAAAAGCAAGACAAAGAATTCGCTATTGAAACAAAAGCAACGCTAGAAAACGCCCCTGTATGGACTGCCCCAAGGCTCATTCGGCTTAATCCAGATGCAACCAGCGGTGGGTCTTTTTCGGGTAATACCGAAGGTACAACGGCACATGTTGCGACAAGTGCCGTTGCTGGAAGCATCTAAAATTTGTTGTGTTCTGTAAACAATAAATCAGTTGTTCTAGCGAGTTTAATGAAGTATCTGTTGAGAGGCCAGTCGCTTTAACTCTTGTTAAATCTTGATGTAGAGTTTTTATTGATGTACCTCAAGAATAGATAAAATCGGTCAGATATATTGAGGGGCTAATAATCTGAAACAAGCAATTTAATGAGCGAAATTTAAGATCAAAGCAAGATTCATAGCTTTGTGGGATATTCCCGCATAGGTTGTGAATCTTATTTTGGTTTTAGCCTATATTTCAAGTAGGATACAAAGAGAAAGTGAACCACAGAGCCGTGGGGAATGTGGCGTTTTTGAACTTTGAGAGACTATTCTTTCTGGTACGCTTATACTTTTCATGCTTTGGTGTTTTTATAGCTGAATCAATAATTCATTGTGGCGTACTTAAAGTTTCGATCAATAAACCTCAGAGGTTTGTTGTCATCTACTCTGGTTTGTGCATAAAA
>JBMZDF010000834.1:0-707 GCA_049614105.1 Promineifilaceae bacterium (SeqCode) | reverse complement strand
TCTCTACAGGTTAACGTCTCTGGTAGAGACGTCGCCGCTGGCGCGTCTCCGTTAGAAAAGCTGGACAATTTTTTGTCAATGGCCACTTGTGATTTACTTAAAGGAAGTACGAATATGTTAAAGAAACTATTAGGAATTGCCCCAAAATTAGAATCAGACGGGTCTTATAGTCCTTCAAAAGTTGCTCTAAGATTGGCAACGGCTGACAAAACTGATTTTGAAAATATTTTATATCCCGCATATAAAGGGGATAAGTCAAAGATATTGGTGGTTTTTACCGAACAGAAAAACATGGAAATGCAAAATGGCAAATTGTTTTCTACAGGTAATCATCCCGTAGAGACGTTGCTTCCCATGCTGCATCTTAAGAATGCAGGGTTCGATTTTGAGATTGCAACACCAACTGGTAAGCCAGTTGTTTTTGAAATGTGGGCGATGCCGAATAAGGACGAGCATGTTAAGGGCATCTACAATGAATATAAGTCAAGCTTTGAAAACCCCAGCAGCTTGCAAGATTTTGCAGACAGCGTATTAACCCAGACAGCATCCTATTCGGCCGTTTATATTCCTGGCGGACATGGCGCTATGCTAGGGCTTCCAGAGGATCGAAACGTTGGGAAAGTATTAACTTGGGCGCATGAAAACGATTTGTTCACCATTAGCATCTGCCACGGGCCTGCCGCGTTTTTAGCAACGACCCTAAATAA
>JBMZDF010000833.1:0-960 GCA_049614105.1 Promineifilaceae bacterium (SeqCode) | reverse complement strand
TGAACGAACATAGACTGGCTAATCAAAAACGGAGCCTCAACAAACGTTTCAGTACTCACAAGAGTCGAAGTTTTGAACGAACACGCGGCAATGTGCTAATGGCACAGATTCGCGTGATGTTTCAGTACTCACAAGAGTCGAAGTTTTGAACGAACCAGGCATTTACCGCAACCAAATCACGAACCAACTTCTAGTTTCAGTACTCACAAGAGTCGAAGTTTTGAACGAACGAAAATGGCAAGCCGTTGGCAGTGCAGCGCGGTTGTGTTTCAGTACTCACAAGAGTCGAAGTTTTGAACGAACTCGATGGCCCTACGCACCATCTTTGGCAACGATGCGATGTTTCAGTACTCACAAGAGTCGAAGTTTTGAACGAACAGGAGATCGAGGTAGTTGAGAGGCGTGATGTCGATCTGTTTCAGTACTCACAAGAGTCGAAGTTTTGAACGAACCAGGTCGCGAACGCGCGAACAACCACGACAACTAAGTTTCAGTACTCACAAGAGTCGAAGTTTTGAACGAACCTAAATATTAGTACTGTAGATAACCCGTACATTGCGTTTCAGTACTCACAAGAGTCGAAGTTTTGAACGAACAACATGGGAATACTACAGACAACTAGAAACACCAAAGTTTCAGTACTCACAAGAGTCGAAGTTTTGAACGAACTGATCTGCAAAAACAAAAAGTGCCGCAAAGTAGCGAGGTTTCAGTACTCACAAGAGTCGAAGTTTTGAACGAACAAAGGACTTCAAGAGCAAGGTGGGTGTTGCAAGGTGTTTCAGTACTCACAAGAGTCGAAGTTTTGAACGAACGCGGTTGATGGTGAGAAATCCACCTTGCCGATAACGTTTCAGTACTCACAAGAGTCGAAGTTTTGAACGAACCGCATCTGATTTGCACCATTGTACCTGAGTCGGGGGATAAACCAACCCGCAAACGTGGCTTAGAGCGTATTCT
>JBMZDF010000832.1:0-987 GCA_049614105.1 Promineifilaceae bacterium (SeqCode) | reverse complement strand
AACTTGGAATCAAGCAAAGGATATGTGGTTAAGGCGAGCAAGTGTTGTCCTGTTTACTCGCAAAGTTGCCAAGTCAGGCAAGTTTAATGACTTGGGGCTGACCATGTGCGATAATTTGATCGATGATGGGGAGGAATTGGTGCAGAAAGGGGTTGGCTGGGCGCTCAAAGATATGATGCACTCTGACAAAGTACGCATCTTAGCCTATGTCCAACAGCTAAAGGGACGGGGCACACCCAAACGAATCATTGCATACGCGCTCAAGAACTTGTCTTCGGCCGAACGCGCCGCACTCTAACCCGTCAAACAAATCATTTAATCCGCCCGTTGTACAATAAATCAGATGAAAACATCAAGCCCACTTCGGATTCTGCTAGACACCCTCCCCCAAATCGGCCGCGTCGAGTGGATCGGCGTTCGGCCATCAAAAAACGAGTTGATGATTCCTCTCGCAGAGGTCAACATCGACCAAGACACAGGACTTGAGGGCGATCGCTTCAAAGGCCGCTCAACTAGTCCGCGACAGGTCACACTTATCCAACAGGAACATCTCGTCGCCATTGGCGCATATTTGCACCAAGCACCTATTGATCCAGCCCGATTGCGACGCAACATTGTTGTCTCTGGCCTCAACCTGCTTGCACTCAAAGAAAAAACCTTTCAAATCGGGGATGCCGTCCTAGAGTACACGGGCCTCTGCCATCCCTGTAGCAAAATGGAGCGGGAACTCGGCGCAGGCGGCTACAACGCCATGCGTGGACACGGCGGAATCACCGCCCGCGTCCTCAAATCAGGTGTCGTTCGGGTCGCTGACAACGTTTCCTATCAGCCCTCGAACGGTGCAGAAGCAACAAATGAAGAATAATGAATGGGTTGGTGACGATAACGTAGACTGAGCTTGTCGAAGTCGTAACAGCTTGTCGAAGTCGTAACAGCTTGTCGCTCAGGCTTCGACTGGCTCAGCCACCGCTCTTTACTCAAATGAAA
>JBMZDF010000831.1:0-1068 GCA_049614105.1 Promineifilaceae bacterium (SeqCode) | reverse complement strand
AGCAAAAACACTCCCACGCGGAGCGTAGGAGCGAGTCAGAAAATTTAGAATGCAACTGCCCTGTCGTCTTCATGCCACAACGCACTCTCCCTGCCAGTATGTTAAAATAACAGCTTGACCCAAGGTACATATCAGGACAATCCCATGCAGCCAGACCTCTTCTCGCAAGCCCAAACAACCAACCGACGCCACCGAAATCACTTTCTATTTTCTGATTACTATCTTAACGAGTTATTGTTTAGCAGTCCGCTCTGGAAAAAGCAGATTGACCCAGCAATGGACTTTTTTGAGAAATTAAAAGCACTATATCAGGCTGAAAAAGATAATCTCGAAACAACTTACAACGAAAGTCAGAACGAGACGCACTGGATTCAGCCAATTCTTGATATGCTTGGCTGGAGCAACGCCTATGAAACGCAAGCCGTCATCCCTGCCCTGACCGCAAAGCGCATCCGCAAACCTGACTATGTCTTCTTTCCCAGTGGCGACCAACGACAGGCGGCTGCCGCTCGCCAAAACACAGCTACCTATGCGCAGAACGCGGTGCTTGTTGGTGACGCAAAAAAATGGGGCATTCCACTCAATAAAAAGCGGCGTGGCAAACCGACCTTCGACAACAATAATCCGAGCTACCAGATCGATTACTATTTGCGTGCCACCGACGTGCGCTGGGGCATGTTGACCGACGGACGCTATTGGCGGCTTGTCAATAAGGAGAGCAGCTACAAGCTCGACGTCTATTTTGAGATTGACCTGCTCGATGTACTGCATAATGACAGCAAAAACGGGGCGCTCTATTTTTGGCTCTTTTTCCGTCACGCAGCCTTTGTGCCAGACGTGCAGGGTAACATTTTTGTTGATGATGCGCTGACTGCGAGCCTTAACTATGCACGTGAGGTTGAGAGTGATTTGCGCGACAATGCGTATCGGGCGTTGGAGCAGTTGATTCAGGGCTTTTTCGCTTTCGGCCGAAATAAACTCTCCCCCGACAACCCCGACCATCTCGATACCGTCTACAACAACAGCCTCTACCTGCTCTATCGCCTGTTATTCTTGCTCTATGGGGAA
>JBMZDF010000830.1:0-1120 GCA_049614105.1 Promineifilaceae bacterium (SeqCode) | reverse complement strand
AAGTGCCTTGGAAAGGTTAGCAGGGCTTTCATAACTCCAGTTGCCCTCGCCATCGGGGGTGGCGGGAAGCGGAGAATAGTCAATTGATAGGGTTCGTAGATGCTGTGAGAGCAAATAGGTGAGAACAGATTTGCCAGAGTGCGGTGGCCCACCAAAGGCGATTGCAGGAAAAGGGTGATTGCTTGACATAATGGTGTGAAAACGGGCGTGAGAAATGACAGAGATTTACATAAAGGTCATCAAGAACGAGTTGAGAGTCTAACAGATGCCAAGGACAGAGGACATATTTTGGGAAGCGTAACAATGATCGCGTCAATGGGTGGACAGCCACAGGTGGTAACATTTGCGCTGGATGCGTTATTGGCTCAGGGTGTACAGGTGACTGACGTTATCGTGCTGCATCTGGGCATGACGCCACGGCGCAAAGCAGCCATTCGACGACTTTCGGCCGAATTTTCAAACGACCTATACCGTGGGCGGCTGATCCCACTCCAGTTTCATCTTCTTGCCGACCGAGGCCGTACAATTCCAGACATCCGTTCAAAAGCAGACGCAGATGCTGTATGGCAAGATATTTACACATTTATCGGCGGTTTGAAACAGCAACAGCGCGATCTGCACATTTGCATTAGCGGCGGACGGCGTGTCATCAGCGTTTTGACCATGTCGGCGGCGATGTTGCACTTTGGGCATATGGACAAACTGTGGCACGTTTACAGCCCCGACGCCCTGCGTGAGGAATCACGCGAGGGGCAGTTAATGCATGCGCCAAACAATAGCCACGTGGCGCTTGTTGAGGTTCCGATGATGCCTTGGGGAAGTTATCTGCCACAACTGCGATATCTCGCAACGCCAGACTCACGTGCGGATGTATTGCGCCCACAAAAAACCGTGATGGATTCCGTCGAGCAAGCGCGATGTCGCCAAGTGCGAACTCAGTTGACATCACGACAGCTTGATGTGCTGCGATTGCTAGCACAAGGGTTGCATCCCAAAGATGTAGCTAAAAAACTGGTAATTAGCAAAAAAACAGTGGATACGCACAAAACGGCCATTTTGGATTGCTGCCGCAACGCTTGGGAGCTTCCTGAGAAGCACTGGCTAGATTACCATTTTGTTG
>JBMZDF010000829.1:0-1121 GCA_049614105.1 Promineifilaceae bacterium (SeqCode) | reverse complement strand
AACGGACTGCTAGTCCGTTCTTCTTCAGACAAACGGGCTGGCAGCCCGTTCAACATAGGATACCTAAAGCACCGAAAACGCCTTCTCAACTGCCACAATCGTTTGCTCAATTTCCGCATCGCCATGTTCAGTCGACAGGAAACCCGCTTCAAACTGCGAAGGCGCAATATAAACGCCATTGTCTAACATCGCGTGGAAATATTTAGCAAAGCGGTCTGTATCACACAATTTAGCTGTTGCATAATTCGTGACAGGCTGTTCGGTGAAAAATAGCCCTTGCATCGTGCCGACACGTGTTTGGATGATGGGAATACCTGCTGCATCGGCCGCTGCCTTAACCCCCGCGTCCAACTTCGCACCCATCTCCGCAAACCGATCCCACACCGCCTGATCACGAATTCCTTCCAGCGTCTTGATCCCCGCAACCATCGCCAACGGGTTTCCAGACAGCGTACCCGCCTGATACATCGGGCCAACGGGCGCAACCATTTCCATGATGTCGCGTCGGCCGCCGTAAGCACCCACGGGCAAGCCGCCGCCAATCACCTTACCAAGCGCCGTCAGGTCAGGTTTGATGTTGTACAGCGTTTGTGCGCCACCAGCATGCACGCGAAAACCTGTCATCACTTCGTCAAAAATTAGCAGCGAGCCATACTGCGCC
Source organism: Promineifilaceae bacterium (SeqCode) (assembly GCA_049614105.1). Lineage (GTDB taxonomy): Bacteria > Chloroflexota > Anaerolineae > Promineifilales > Promineifilaceae > CALECP01. The sequence goes on along the minus strand of JBMZDF010000829.1, from coordinate 460 downwards.
GTAATTTCACGCAGCGATTCAAGAAATCCTTCAACAGGGGGAACCAATCCCATGTTGCCTGCGACAGGTTCGATAATAACGGCCGCAATCTCATCAGGGAATGTTTCAAACAGTTGTGTAACGGAATCCGCATCGTTGTAAATCGCGCTCAGCGTATTGGCGACCGTAGTTGCAGGCACGCCAGGGGAGTTTGGCAACCCTAATGTCGCGACGCCCGATCCAGCTTCAACGAGTAGAAAATCCGCATGTCCGTGATAGTTTCCTTTGAACTTGATGATTTTGTCACGTCCCGTAAAGGCCCGCGCCAAACGCAGCACGCTCATCGTTGCCTCGGTGCCGCTGTTAACCATACGCACCATTTCAATGTTGGGCATCATCTCAGTAACAAGCTGCGCCAGTTCGATTTCGTGTGCATTGGGCGCACCGTAACTTGTGCCAAGCGTAACCGCTTCTTGCAGCG
>JBMZDF010000828.1:0-1177 GCA_049614105.1 Promineifilaceae bacterium (SeqCode) | reverse complement strand
GGCGTTTGGGGATAATCGGCCGATGTTCATCACAGAAAGCGGCTACAATGACCACCCTCGCTGGACACGCGCCGTGCGCCCCGCCCAACGGCTCACGTGGACGCTCGACATGATGCGCTATGCGGAGGAAAATTGGCCCTATGTTGAAACGGTGGCGCTGTGGATGTTTCGCACACCTGCGCCCAGCAAAAATTTCCTTGACTACTTTACACTTGTCACCCCTGAATTTGTGGAAAAACCGATTTATGACGCCTTGCAACAGTTTACAGGCAATTAGTTTGCTCCTTCTCAGCCTGCTGATAGGGTGCAGCCCCGCACCTGTTCCCGCAGCGCCTGAGTTGGTCGAACAGCCGACCGTCGAGCTACGGCTGATTGGCTTGGTTGATGAGGCATCAGCATTGCAACAGTTAATCAGGGTCGATAATCCCAGCTTGAACTGGCAATTTGAATTGGGGGATGGGCAACCGCTGTTGGAGGCGGTTGAGCAGGGTGTACTTGATGCGGCACTGGTGCATCATATTCCGCTTTCGGCCGAAACGCTCTGGTACAACCCTGTCGCGCTGGATGGACTCGTCTTTATCGTGCATCCAGACAACCTCGTGCAAGATTTGTCGCTGGGTCACATTCAGGCAATCTATACGGGACAACTGAGCAACTGGGCGGATCTTGGCGGAAACGAGGGGCGCATTGAGCCTTTGATGCGCGGGCGAGGCAGCGGCGTGCGCGAGCTGTTTGAGACGCGGGTGATGGGGTCACAGCGCATCGGGGTGAACACAGAAATTCGGCCGAATGCCGCCACTCTCCTCACAGGCGTCGCCAACAACGTCAACGCCATCGGCCTCACAACCTTTAGCCATCAGCCTGATTCGGTGCGGGCGCTCTCAATCAATCGCATTGTGGCCGATCCAGCGCAGTTAACGGATCAACAATACCCGCTCACAACGCCTCTCTATTGGGTGTCTCGTGATGAACCGACGGGGGAAATTCGGGGTGTGCTTGCTTTTATGCAGTCAGAGGCGGGGCAGGATGCGTTGGGGGGGAATTTCGGCCGAATAAGATAACACAACGCCAAAATAGCGTTTGCTTGAAAACCTCAAATCCAAATTGATCTCAATCTAATTCTACCTCGTTCCACTGCTCCGCGGTGGAACGCCCCTCTTGCCGCTCCGCGGCCTCT
>JBMZDF010000827.1:0-1192 GCA_049614105.1 Promineifilaceae bacterium (SeqCode) | reverse complement strand
TAGTTTTGGTGACAATGAATGCCCACAAAGCATCGTGCTGGCCTTCCTAGACGACCCGTCTGCCCCCATCGATAGTAGCTGTGTTGCTGACATGCAACCTCTCGAATTTACGCTGCCGCTTACTAGCGAAGAGACATCAAACGACGAAACGGCCGCACAGGTGACAGAGCCAATCGTCATCGATGACAACGCTGGCGCGTCGGGTCTGGGTGATTCGCTTTATCCAGAGATGGGCAACGGTGGTTATGATGTCAAACATTACACGCTCGATTTGGCGGTTGATGTGGTCAACAATGAGCTTGACGCGACGGTTACGATTAAGGCGGAGACGATTCAGCTTTTGAGCGCGTTTAATCTTGATTTGCGCGGCCTGTTTGTGGAGCGGGTGACGGTTGATGGGGTCGAGGTTAATTTCGGCCGAAACGGTGACGAACTCACCATCCAGCCCGCCACCCCCCTCCCTGCCGACACCCTGTTCACCGTCGTGATCGACTACAACGGTTCACCGCAGTCGTTCAGGGACCCTGCACTATCCTTTACCGAAATCGGCTGGACAGAGTTTAATGGCGGCATCTTTGTCTTTGGGGAACCATCTGGCGCAAAAACATGGTATCCCAGCAACAACCACCCACAAGATAAAGCCACCTTTACCTTCAACATCACAACCGATTCAACCTACACCGTTGCCGCAACGGGTCGCCTCGTTGAAGAAATAGAAAACGGCGACGAGACGACCGTAACGTGGGAAATGTCCTCCCCAATGGCAACCTATCTTGCCGCCATTTATATTGGCGACTTTGTGCGTGAGGAGTCGGTGACCGACAGTGGTATTCTGATCCGCAACTACTTCCCGCCGACGCTTTCCAGCGCAGAAAAAGCGGACTTTGCCCAAACGGCCGACGTCATCGCCTACTACAGCGACCTGTTTGGGCCCTATCCTTTTGATGTTTACGGCAGCATTGTGGTCGATGGCGAATTGGGCTTTGCGCTTGAAAATCAAACGCTGTCAATTCACGGACGCGATGCAACTGATATTTACACCATTGCCCACGAAATTATGCACCAGTGGACGGGCAACAATCTCTCGTTGGGCGATTGGCAAGACATTTGGCTCAATGAAGGGTTCGCCTTTTACATTCCGTTTCTCTATTTGGATGCAACGGGGCAGACGGATATCGATCGGCTTATGGGG
>JBMZDF010000826.1:0-1196 GCA_049614105.1 Promineifilaceae bacterium (SeqCode) | reverse complement strand
TGCTTTGCGGGTGCCGATGCTGGGAAGTAGCGCGGCATCAAACTGGAGTTCGCCATCGATGGCAAGGTCAGGGGCGAGCGATTGCGCAAGGGCGGTCGCTTCGATAACTTTTGTAACGTCAGGATGGGCGGCGCTGCCTTTGGTGCTAAAAGAAAGCATGGCAACTTTTGCCGCTTGGCCTGTGAGCTGTTGATGGGTGCTAGCGGATGCAATTGCGATAGAGGCTAGCTGTTCGGTGTTCGGATTGGGAACCATCCCGCAGTCGCCATAGGTGAGCGGGCGTCCATCGGGCAAAATCATGAGGAACGTGCTGCTGACGATTTTATAGCCGTCTGCCATGCCGATGATTTGGAGGGCGGCACGCAGCACGTCGCGGGTGGCGTGGGTTGCGCCTGCGACACAGCCTTCGGCCGATCCCATTTTGATCATCATCGCACCCAACACAAGCGGATCGCGAACGAGCTGCTCCGCTTTTTCGAGCGTCATGCCTTTGTGTTTGCGAAGTTCGTAGTAGGGTTGGATAAATTCGGCCGAATTCATCCCATCACTTGGGTCGATCACCGTCACGTCATCGGGCAGTGGCGCAAGAATTTGGTCGGGTTTGGCGATCAATATCGGCCGAACCACCCCCACCAGCATGCGAGCCGCCGCCTGAACGCGTGGATCATCCCCTTCTGGCAACACAATTCGTGCGCCAATGGCTTTCGCCTTCTCTTCTAATTGGTTAACAATGTGCATAAGTCTGCCGCCGATTATACGATCATTCTCTGGGATGATACGAAGATTTAAAGTGTCATTACCGTGCTATTACATAGCGTTACGCAGAGACAAGTTGTTTGCGCATGTAGATGCGAGCATAGCCAAGCTCATGCCGTCGTTCAAATTTGATGTAGCCCATCTTTTCGTAAATAACGACGTTTTCGACCATCATCTCATGCGTGTAAAGTCGAATTTCTGTGAACCCTTGTTTGACTGCTTCAGCCTCGGCAAACTGACAAAGCTGTTTGCCTAATTTTCGCCCCTGATGTTCAGGGTGAACGGCCACGTTGTCGAGCAGCATCCAGCCCTCTTTTTTCATCAAAACGAGCGAGCCAATAACTTGCTTGTTTTCTTTGATGACCCACACGCTGTGCTTATCAATCATGCTGGCATAATTATCCAACATCGGGCCGGGTTTTTTGCCCATGCGCTCAATA
>JBMZDF010000825.1:0-1298 GCA_049614105.1 Promineifilaceae bacterium (SeqCode) | reverse complement strand
AATATCCATGCCATATAATTACAGTATACGGTTTCTGCTCATCATAAGGGACTTGTAAAATATTAACCCCTGTGATGGCAGCTTGGTCAGGCAACGGACGTTGCAAGTTAGAGAACACTGACGAGACCGTGGTAGGGGGTGGCATTAGGGTCGCTGTCGGCGGCACGGGAAGTAGCGTAGGAGTAGCGGATGGTGGCGCAGCAATTGAGTTTGTCGCAACGCTTTCTACTATAGGTGTAGTTGTCTCAGCAGGTGTGGATGGAGCAACGGCTGGCATCGTGGATGTAGATACCAGGGGTGGCATTTGCTCAGCTAAGATTGATGTTGATAGTATGCCTTCCGCTACGCTTATTGCACTACTCGTTGGTTGAAGTGTGAGTGTCTGCATCATTACTGGTGGAGCGCTTGCGTTAAAATTCGAGCGCACACGCCACCCACCCGCAACAATAGTGAGTAACCCAATGAATAGCGCGAGTATTATCCAATTGATTGCATGCGGTTCATTATTTTGGGTTGTCTCGGCCGGATTGTTGTGAGTAGCAATGGGAGTAGACTCGCCTATCCCCACTAAATTGCCAGCCGCCAACTGCTGTTTCAGTTGATCAAGCACGGCACGCTCCTGACGCGGGATGCCGCCTTGTGTCTCCCACCATACGAGATAGCTTTGTAGCGTCTTCCATAGTTGGGATTGCAATACGTTCTTGCCCTGCAAGATTTTCTCTATCTCAACAAACTGTGTTGCGATGTCAATGCGTTGGGTGTTTTCGGCCGTCATCCTCACTATTTTCAACAGCGAATGTAGTGCTATGTTGGTGTTTTCGGCCGATTTTGCCACCCCCTCCCCTGCCTCTGCTTCCCAAAACAGCCAACGAGACAGTTGTTGTTCAACGCGCCCTGTCGATTGACACATTTTATCAAACCCTCGCAACAACTGGCTCAACGTATGCTCCGTTGCAAGCTGTGTGAGAGGGTTGAATAGAGCAACATCTGGCCGTTTCCCTAAAGCTTGCTGCCATGTCCCCAACTTTTTCACAAGCGGATCGTGGGCGTCTAGTTTGACAGTGTCTAAGATTGTGAGGAGGCTTTGTTGTTTGAGGGGGGATAATCGGCCGAATTGTTTGCGCGACGGCCGCAAACGTGTCCGATCAAGTGGCGTCTGACTTGCTCCAAACGTGGTTTGAGCAACTTCAGGCGATGTCGTTAGCATCCGCCAAACCGTATCAATCCCTTGATCCCAAAACAACAACGCATAGCTGCGTAAAATCTCTGGTTTTGGCCCATAATATGCTTCTGGCAGA
>JBMZDF010000824.1:0-1300 GCA_049614105.1 Promineifilaceae bacterium (SeqCode) | reverse complement strand
GCGAGGCAAAGCAGCGCAAGTTGTTAGGCGAAATCAACGGGCTTTATCGTCGGCGCGGCACACCTTGGGCGCTTCAGCGGATGCTCGAAATCTATACGGACTGCACACCCGTTATCGATGACAGCAGCCGCGAGCTTGCTGTCTACACCTTCACCGTCTACATTCCGCGCCCCGAAGCTGACCTGTCGCGCCCTCTCATCGAGCGCATCATTGACGCCCATAAACCCGCCCACACCAACTATCAACTTACGTTTGCGCGTTAGGAAACGAACATGCCAAAACAAGCCGACTCCCAACACACACCTGACAAGGAGCGGCTCTACCAAAAATGAGAAACTTAATCGGTCAGCAAATCGCATCCTATCAAATCCAGACAATGGCAGGTGAGGGGGCCATCGGGTCAGTGTACCAAGCCATTGAGCTAGGATCTGGATCGTTGGTGGCGGTCAAATTGGTTCATTCCAGGTTTGAACAGCGCGTTCGTGACCTCCTCCTAGAGCAGGCGCGTCAGTCGCAGCGTCTCGCACACGGCGGCATTGTTTCTTACTATGAGGCGAGCGTCATTGACGGCAATGTCTGTCTTGTCAGCGAGTTGCTGCCGTTGGGGAGTTTGGCGCAGCGGTTGGTCGAGTTGAGGTATCGGGGCGAGGCGTTGCCGTTGGCGGTTGTGCTGGGGATGGTGTTGCAACTCGCGGAGGGGCTGCACGCGGCGCATGAGATGGGCGTCGTACATGGGCATTTATCGATGGAGAACGTGCTGCTGGCCAACGAGCAAACGGTGAAAATTAACGACTTTGGACTATGGCTGCCAAGCTTGATTGCAGCGGATCGTGCGGCTTGGACGTATGCCGCGCCTGAGCAACTACAGGGTGCGCAGGGGGATTTGCTGTCAGACGTGTACGCTCTGGGCGTCCTGTTTTATGAGCTAGTTGTGGGGGAGCCGCCTTTTGCACCTAATTCGTTTGACGAAGCAAAACAGATGCATGGGGAGGAGGAGCCAGAGGAACCGCGTAGCAGGGTAGCCGATTTGCCCAGCTTGATCAATGAAATCATTCTGCACATGCTGGAAAAGGAGCCAGAGGATCGGCCGACTAACCTATTAGACGTGATCCAAACGATTCAGTTTGCGACGGACAATGGGCCAAACGATGCGGTTGCGCTGGTGGCGGGGACATATTCGGCCGAAAATGACCAAACACAATTTGACGTCACCGACGGAATCGACGCTGCACTCGTCGAATTTAACGACCAGTGGGGAGCAGATGAAGACCGCGTCACCATTTCACGAACGCCCCCCATT
>JBMZDF010000823.1:0-1305 GCA_049614105.1 Promineifilaceae bacterium (SeqCode) | reverse complement strand
CACAGAAGCGTGCGAGATTTTGTCACCCGCCATCGAGCGGCCTGCCACCAATAGGTTATCGACATTCTGTGGTACAAGTGCGCTGTAGGGGATGTGAAAGTAGCGGCCTGTTGTTGGCAAAATGAGCCGACCGTAGCCGTCGATGAATTCGGGGAAGATGCCGATGGCGTCGTCAAAACGGGCTTGATTGCAGACGTCTTGTTCGGTGAGGTTGTATCGGCCGATAATTTTTCGCGTGTCGCGCATGCCAACCGTCATCCCAAAATTGCGTAGATCCGCATTTTCAAACCCCGGCGCATAGCGATTAAGGGCTTTGAGGGCCAACATCGCCTGTCGTCGCCCTTCAATCTCAGCCCGCGTTAAGTCCCATACATCGGTTCCATCATAACCGCCCATGTGTACCATGTTGAGATAGGTAGCGTCGCCATTATCGCTGATGCCGCTCCACGTGCCGCCAATCGTTTTAAGCCCCGCTGGGATGAGGCCATCAGCCCGCGCTTGGTCAAATGGCTTGTCAAGGTAGGGGCTAAACAGATCGTCTTCTTTGCCGTCTGTCTCAATCGCCCACTCTTTGCCCCAATCCATATAGCTCATCGGGTTTTCGCGCACGTAGTCGAGAAACCGCGCTCTGTCCACGCCTGAGGCTGAAAACATGACCGTGACAGCCATCATCTCCTCTTTGGGTGTTTTGCGCGTTGGTGCGCCAACCATGTTGATTAGGTCGGCGTCCCCTGTCGCATCAATGACGCGCTTCGCGAGGATCGCGCCGCGCCCCGATTTGCTGTTGACGACAATGCCCGTCACCTTGTTGCCATCACGCAACACATCGGTGGCAGTTGCGTGTAGCAACGGGGTGATGCCTGATTCCTGCACCCAATTATCGGCTAACACCTTGAAAAGTTGGGAATTGATGCCCTGACTGGTGGATTGTGGCTCGTCATAGCTGGCGTTTTGCGCTTTGGCACGTGTCTCGAACTCAATGCCAATCCCTTCCACATCGACCGTTTCAGGACGGCGATACCATGCGATGCCTTCAACCCCAACGTGGGTGAGGTTGCCGCCGAAGCAGCCATAACGTTCAACCAACATTGTTTTGACACCTGCACGGGCGGCGCTGATTGCGGCCGATAAACCACCAGGGCCGCTACCAACAACAAGGACATCTGTTTCAGCAATGACAGGAACCGTTCGGGCTGGAATGTGGATAGATTTCATAAAGGTATCCTTTTTCACTTTTTTGAAGTAGAACACAGTTGACATACTCCCCGACCTAAAGGAACGGGGATTCTAGGGTTCGAGCAGAGA
>JBMZDF010000822.1:0-1328 GCA_049614105.1 Promineifilaceae bacterium (SeqCode) | reverse complement strand
AACGCGGCGGAACGGAGGGCAGCGCCCGAAACAGGCGTTCACAGGCGTCATCGGGGCGCATGCCTGCTTTGTGCATTACCCATCGGCCGAAAAGCGGCCCATAAGCGGTCATCGATCCATTCTGTCGAATCATATTGAGCATAGATTACTCAGGGTCAGCGGTGTTAAACCGATCCAGCTAATCAATTCGCACCCGCTGCCAAGGCCAGTTTCCCACCGTCACGTCGCGACGTTGGAAGCTAAAAACGGCCAGCGCAAAAGCGACAAGGCTCACGGTGAGCAACACGGCAACATCGCCAGCGGCAACGCCATCTGCAAAGGCGGTTGAGCTTGAATCAAAGTAGGTGAACAGTGAAAGCGGCTTCACCCCTTCCATCACTTCCACCATGTTGCCGATATTTTCGCCAAAGTAGCTGAGAATAAAAATGATGAGTCCGACCATCATTGCCAGACGGCGAGTCGGCAGCAGCGACCCCAAAAACAGCCCGATCATCATAAAGGCCCAAACGAGCGGCACGGATGACAAGACAACTGCGAACACAGCCCCACCCGTTACGCTTGTTTCAATCTGGTCGATAATCATGCTCAGACCGAACATGTTGCCCAGCCCTGCAATTGCAACAATGATCAGCGTGACGATCAGCAGCGCCAACGCTTTGGCCGTCACAATTTTCCAGCGCGGTAAACGGGTTGTCAACAGCAGTTCAAGCGTGCCGTCATCTTCCTCCCCAGCCAGCGTTGCGGTTGATGTCAAAATTGCGTAGACGCCCAGCAAAATTGGGACAAAGCCAATGACGGTTGACCCAAGGTACCCTTCAAACGTCGCCACCTCAATTCCCATCGCCTGATAGATTGAGAGGTCGGCCAACGATGCCATTTGATCCTGCATCTCAGGATAGATCAGCGTATACATCAGCGCAAACAGGGTCAAACCAATCGCCCACCCAATCATTGCGCCGCGTCGCGAGCGGATTTCGTGCCAGAGTAAGTTAAGCATGTTTGCCTCCTTTACCACGTTCATAAAACGCCAAGAAAATTTCTTCCAAGGTCACAGGCAGCACGTCCAAATCTTCAAGCCCAAAGGTCAATGCGGTTCGCATCACCTGTTCAATGTTGGCGCGTACTTCGAGATCGATCTCGTTCGTATTGCGTCCCGTTTCGGTCACGCCGTCAATAGCGTCAAAGCTGCCAGCGGTTGCCGCAGTGCGCAACGTGAGACGCAGCCGTTTGAACGCTTGTTTGGTCAACGCATCCACGGTAGATGTCTGGATCAGCTCCCCTTCGCGAATAATTCCAACCCGATCACAGACCGCTTCGACCTCTGGCAA
>JBMZDF010000821.1:0-1385 GCA_049614105.1 Promineifilaceae bacterium (SeqCode) | reverse complement strand
CCGACTGGCTATCCCGTTTACATTTCGCTCATTTGGCTGTTCAAATACCTTGTCCCCTTTGGCACGATTGCATGGCGGGTCAATTTGTTCTCGGCGCTGGCGGCGGCAGGCACAATTGCGGGGCTGTTTGCGCTGTGTCGTTTGGTGACAGGGCGGCGTGATGCGGCGCTTTATAGTGCGCTGGCGCTGACTATTTCCTACACATTTTGGTCGCAGGCGATTATCGCAGAAGCATATACGATTGGGACGCTGTGGTGGGTGTTGATGCTGCTTTGTCTGTGGCATTGGCAGCGTGATCCTGAGGCGCATTTGCGCTGGCTGTTCGCGGCGGCGATGCTCAGTGGTTTGGGCATGGGGGTGCATTTTTACACGACATTGATTGCGCCTGCTGCGCTTACGCTTTACTGGCAAACGGCGAAAAATCGGCCGAACTGGCGCAGGTCATTTCTAACCGCTGCCGCTGGACTTGGCTTAGGATTGTCAATTTATCTTTTAGCCTTTTATGTGATCGATGCCCAGCAGTCAGTGTCAGACTTTAACCGCATGATGTTCGGGCCGTCCGCGTCCGCATGGGGGCTGTCGCCAAGCGACCTCGATACCCCTGCCGAACGCTTTTATCATGTTGTTGGGTCAACGCAGTGGCAGTCGGCAATGTTTCCCGAAGGGCTTAGCCTGCCGTTTATGATGAGTCGATTTGCCCGTTATGGATCGCTTTTATTTGAACGGGAATTTTCGCTGTTGACCCTTGTCGCGGCGTTGGTGGGGGGTGTTCTGTTGCTTCGTCAAAATCAGCAGATTGCAAACCTACTGCTCATTGGGTATCTAATCGTTCTGATGGTAATTCTAAACTATGATCCAGCGGACAAACATCTATTTTATTTGCCGAGCTATATCATGCTGCTGGTGGCGGCGAGTGTGGGGGTGGCGGAGCTGATACGTTGGGTTGAGAGGCATTTTCGGCTGAATATCCCCAACAACCTCATCCTAATTTTCCTATTGCTTCAAGCTGGACAGTATTTCTGGCCCAGTCGTCTGCAAGCACTGGCAGACGGCAAAGCAAGCTTCGTCACAGATACCTATCCTTACCCTGTTGAAGATTTAACCGAACCGCGTAGTGTGGCAACCGCCCTTGCAACACAATTGCCTGACGGCTCCCTTGCTCTGTTTAACTGGCGACATCTTTACACAACGCTTTACGTTGCCCATGTGGAACAAGGCAAAACAACGCTTGGCATTATCGAACCGACGCCCTATGGTACAAACGGACGCATCACAGACTCGCTTGTCGCTATCATCGAAACAGCACTCGAAGAAGGTCGCCCCGTGTTCGCCGACTCACCCTACGACCTGAGCCGCCACTTTAACGTAGAACAAACCACGCAAGG
>JBMZDF010000820.1:0-1457 GCA_049614105.1 Promineifilaceae bacterium (SeqCode) | reverse complement strand
CAATAAACCTCAGAGGTTTGTTGTCATCTACTCTTGTTTGTGCATAAAAACCTCTGAGGTTTTCGTCAATCACTACTTGTGATCTACTTACAGGTAACTTTGTGATCTACTTAAAGGCAAGAACCTATGACTGTTATCGTCAAACGGTATCCAAATCGAAAACTCTACAATACTCAAACGAAAAAATATGTGACGCTTGACGCTATTGCTGATGTCATTCGCGCGGGCAATGAAGTCCAAATCCTTGACCACAGCACGGGTGAGGATTTAACAACGTTAACCTTATCTCAAATCATCTTTGAACAAGAAAAGAAAAAAAGCGGGTTTTTGCCCAAATCTGTTCTAACCAATTTGATACAGGCGGGTGGTGAAACGTTAGGCTCGTTGCGGCGCAGTTTGACAAATCCGCTTGAGATTTTGACCCCTGTTGAGCAAGAAATTGACCGTCGTTTGCAGGAGTTGGTTCATCATGGCGAGATGGCGCGTGATGAAATGCTGCGCGTTCGTCGACAATTATTCAACTTCTCGATTCTTGATTTGCGTGGCGTACAGATGGAGGAGGAAGAAGAAATTGTGGTTGAGGAGAAGGTAACGGTGGTTGAAGATTCGGCCGAATCCAAGCCAAATGAAATCGACCTCCTACGCGCCCAGCTCAACATTCTTACCCAACAAGTTAACGCCCTCTCTGACAAACAAGCCAAGGATACAGCCGCGTGACCAAACCCCTACGCTTTGAAGGCACAGTTCGCATCAACGCGCCCTGTATCAACGTTTGGAACCTGATCGCCGATGTCAGCACGTTAGAACGGCTCATGCCATCCGTCCGACGCGCCACGGCGATCTCACCGCTGGAACAGTTTGAGGTGCAGGTAGGCGTCCCGTTTTGGGTGCAATCTCATCAGCAGACATTTCAGGTGTACTGGTCTAACGTGGTGGTCGGAAAACGGTTCGACTGGCTTGCCATCACGCCATGGGCAGGGGAGCCAATCGAAACGCATGGTGTGCTGCGTTTGGCAGACGAGACAACGCTGACTTTTTCGGCCGAAGTAACCCCACCACCCAGCGCCCCACCCCGCCAACTGCTGCACCGCATCACCGAACAAGCGATCCGCAGCTACTTCACCAGCTTGAAACGTGAAGCCGAGGAAGTAGCCAACCGTGAAAACGCGAAAGTGCGAAAAAGTTTGTAAGACGTGAGGGTCTCAGGTAAGAATATGCAAAAAGCACCTTCTTACCTGAAAATCTGACGGACCCTTTTTCTACTTCTTCCCCAACGCAACCGCCTGCTCATAGGCGGCGAACACCCCTTCAGCAACGGCTGTTCGCAAATTGTGCGTTTCCATTTGGTGCAGGCCAGCGGCCGTTGTGCCGCCCGGGGAAGTCACTTGGTTGCGCAGTTGGGTGATGTGTGTGCCAGATTGTCGCCAATAATCGGCCGAACCCAGCACCGTCTGCCG
>JBMZDF010000819.1:0-1508 GCA_049614105.1 Promineifilaceae bacterium (SeqCode) | reverse complement strand
ACCGAATACCGTTTACCGTTTACCGTTTACCCGTTCTCACTCAACCAACACTCGATCGTCCAACCCATCAAGCATCACCTTTTTCATTCCTGCATCCACCAATCGCGGCGCGACATGCCCAACGATCGCCGCAACACGATTGCCAGCACTGGGAATCAATTCGCTGCGTCGTTTTTTAACCGCGCCAAAAATCAAATCTGCTAACTTTTCAGGCGTCATGCGCTTGCCTTCGCGACTGTTGTCTGGGCTGTACCGACGTGCGTGAGCGGTGCGGGTCGGCCCAGGGTAAACGGTTAGCACGTGTTTTTGTCCACCAAATGCAGCACGCAAACTACGCGCATACGCTGCCAATCCCGCTTTGGTCGCCGCATAAACGGCCGCGCCTGGATAACCCAACTGTTTTGACAATGAGGAAATAAACACAAGCGATGCATCCGAACGCAACGCGCTGGTTGCCAACAGCCCAGCGGTCAGACGCAGCGGCGCACGCAGGTTGATGTCGATCACTTTTTGCTGTTTCGCGATTGGCACTTTGTCAAATCGGCCGACTGCGCTAATCCCTGCATTGTGAATCAAAACATCAATCGGCCGATCATAACTGAGTGCGGCAATAATTTTTTGCAAGTCTTCAGCCGAACTCAGATCACCAATCACGAATGACACGTTTTCTAGCTCCGCCGCTACCTGTTCCGCTCGCGCCGCATCCACATCAATCCCGATCACCTGATACCCTGCTGCCGCATATCGCTGCGCCAGCGCCCTGCCAATGCCATCAGCCGCGCCCGTAATCACACACCGTTTGCGTTCGCTTGCCGTCCGCCGAAATGCGCCAACGTACTTTGCTTGTCCACGTCGCATCAACGGATCAATTGCCCAGCCCAAGTTACGCCCCACAAAGCCTAACACTTTGTTGTTAACACCCACGGTGGGCGAGGCGCGTTTTTGTGCAATCGCCTGTGCGATTTGGGCGGCGACTGTTGCGGCGGGGGGAAATTTGTCTGTGTTGAGGGTTTCGGCCGAAATGCCCATTTTCCCATGCATACCCGTTCGCGTCGCCCCAGGGTGAATCGACTGCACCACAAATTTGTCCCCCCATTCCGTTCGCAAATTCCGTGCAAAATCATCCAGCGCCGCCTTGGTCGCCACATAAACCGCATAATCAGGCGCGGGCAAATCGGCCGCTACCGAACTCACAAACACAACCTGCCCACTTCCGTCAGGCAAATAGGGGCGCAGTGCTTTTGTCAGCACGATTGGCGCAACGAGGTTGACGTTGATGAGCTGGTCGATGCTATCGGCCGATTGCGTCTCAGGACGCCCATAAAATCCCGCACCCGCGTTGTGAATCACCAAATCAACCCGCTGAATCCCTTGCGCCGCTAAAAACGCGGTCACCTTTTCCACACAATCTACTTGTCCTAAATCAGCACGACAATAAGCCTCAGCAGGAAATTCACCCGCCAATTCGGTCAAGGTTGACCAATCGCGACGCCCCAACAACAAGGGCC
>JBMZDF010000818.1:0-1514 GCA_049614105.1 Promineifilaceae bacterium (SeqCode) | reverse complement strand
CCGTTTGAAACAGACACAAATGGGTATCTGCGCGGGCGTGGACAGATTGCGCTGGGCGATCGCGTGATCGCCTTGCAGCCGATCACGCACACAGAACGCTATGTTGTGTATCACACCAGTGCCGCGCCGATGGTGGTGGGGGTTGATGCGAATGAGATTATGCAGTTGGGCGAACAGGTGTTGACCGTTTCGGCCGAAAATCCGCTGATGCTGTTCAATTTTGACGTTTCGCTCGAATGGGACGCAACACAAGACCCAGATTTTCTGACCCGACTAGACCTTGACCTCCAGCGAAGCAGCGAAATTCTCTATGATTTGAGCAACGGGCAGGCGGCGCTGGGCAATGTTAACGTGTATCAGAACAAGGTGCGCTGGTATGAGTCTGATATTGTGGTGCTGGCCGATAACACCCATCGGCCGAATGCCAACCTTGGCGGCATCGTCAGCGAACCAGTCAGCGACACGCTCAAATCAGGCGAGGTGATTAGCTTTGCCGCGCTGCCCGGCCAAATTCGCATGGGCGCAACTTGGAATCGCTACGGCAACCCTGACGGAACGCTTGGCGAGGATTGGCCGCGTGTCTTGGCGCATGAGATCGGGCATTATGCCTTTTTCCTGCTCGACAACTATCTTGGCATTGATGACCAAACAGGACTGTTGCGCAATATCGACTGTCAAGGTAGCTTGATGACCGACGCCTACCGACAGGACTACAGTGAATTTGTCAGCCGCGCCACGCTTAACAGTGCGGGGTATAGCTGGAGCGGCAACTGTATCGACACGCTGGCGGAAGACACCACGGGGCGCAGCGATTGGGAAACGATTCAGACGTTTTATCCGTTTCTCCACGATAAGTTGGCACAAACGGCCGATGGTCCCAGCCGCCAGCCGTTTGCCTTCACCTCAGTTGAGATCCACACGCCAAACAACAGCGTCGTACTGTTGGCATCTCCCATTTTTTATATGGAGGACAACGCGGGCAATGCGCTGGCGTTGGCGGATGGTGCGGCGCGTGCCTACCTGATTCAAACAAACGATGTGGCAACCAGCGAGGATGACACGATTGTCAGTTTAGGCTCGCCGCGTGGACAGGTGATCAATGCGCGTGGTATGCGGGCGGGCGATCGGCTGTGCATTTTTAATCAGGCCAACACACCGCCCCGTTTGGGCTGTTTAGATCAGGTGACGCCGCTTTCATCAACAATTCGGCTGGTTGAGTTTCCTGCTTGGCAACCTGAGATTGGTGTACAGCCTGTCAATTCAACAACGCTGGCGATTACGGTCACGCAAGCGTCTGTTGTCGGCGATCTGCACGTGCAGCTTTTCCCTAGCGATCGGCCAACGACGACAATTATTGCGCCAACCGTGCCGCTCACGTCTTTGGGCGGCGGAGTTTATGCGGCTGAGATCAGCACGCCCCTAACGATTTTCAACGCGCATGTGCGGCTGTTTGATGATGGCAATTCGGCCGAAACAATCACACGTTTCTCGCAAACCCCAGGGTGGAGCGGAAA
>JBMZDF010000817.1:0-1528 GCA_049614105.1 Promineifilaceae bacterium (SeqCode) | reverse complement strand
TCTGCTAAACGGCTTAATATCAGACGCATTTTGCACGAAATTTATCAGCGTGAGCCAGTGAGCCGTGCCGATTTAGCACGTGCAACAAAGCTGACTCGCCCAACGGCATCAGCTATCGTAAGTGAACTGCTCGATCTGGGGTTGGTTATTGAGACGGGAACGGGCGTTTCGACAGGGGGCAAGCGCCCCACGCTTTTAACTGTGCCAGATGATGCCTATCATTTGCTTTGTGTCGATTTGAGCCGTGAAGCGTTTCAAGGCGCAATCGTGAACTTACGCGGCGACATTGTTTCGCGTTATGCGCTAGATGCGACAGGTGTGCGTGGGGATGCGGCGTTTGTGCTGTTGACCCAACTGCTGGATAGATTGCGTGGGCAGACAAATCGGCCGATTTTAGGCATAGGCATCGGCTCCCCTGGACTCGTTGATCCACAAAATGGCGTTGTGCGCCGCGCCCTGCACCTAGACTGGGAAGCGCTCCCGCTGCGCCAGCGTTTGACTGAACGCTATGGCAAATCAGTCTATATTGCGAACGATAGCCACGTCGCCGCGCTTGCCGAATTTATGCTAGGTACATCGCAGCAAAACGTCATTCTGATTAAGGTCGGACAGGGGATCGGGGCAGGGATTGTGTGGAATGGCGCGATGCTGACGGGCGACGGCTTTGGGGCGGGTGAAATTGGTCAGGTTGTAGTCGCTGAACACGATGGGCAGTTAATGAGTTTGGAGCAGGTGGCAAGTATGCCTGCGATTATGCGAGAGGTGAGGGGGGCGTTTTCGGCCGAAATCAACCTCACCCAACTCGCCAATTTAGACGCCGCCACCCCACTCATCAACACAATTGGCCGCTATCTTGGCATCGCCATCGCAAACCTAATCGCCACGCTAAATATTCAGCAAATTGTACTGGCAGGCCCCTTGATCGAACTGGGTGAACCGCTGCGCCGCGCTATTCAAGAAACGGCACGATGCTACACGCTGTCAACAATGGTTGACGAAACAGAGATTCGCTTCTCAACGTTAGGCGAGGATGCTGTATTGCAAGGCTGCGCGGCGCTGCTGCTCAAGCATGAGCTGGGGGTATTATGATTTTCGTGGGTGTTGATGTGGGCGGCACAAAAACTGCTGTGGCGGTGGCCGATCGTGTGGGTAAGCTGTTGAGTCAGCAAAAGCGACCAACTGACGTGACGCAACTGGTGGCAACGATTCGCGATGCGATTCGAGCGGCGGTGGTCGATGCAGGTTGCGCCTGTGCAGATATTGCGGCAATTGGAATCGGTGTCCCTGGCATGGTCAATCGCGTGGTGGGAACGGTCGAACTGGCGACTAATTTGCGGATCGATCGACCGCTTGCGCTGGGTGGGTTACTTGCGGCCGAATTCAACACCCCCGTCCTCATCGAAAACGACGCCCGCCTCGGCAAGTCGGTCGAGGAGGAACCCGGGCTGGAGCCGGACGAACCGAGCGCAGAGGATTTGCTGGGATGAAAGACAAACCGAAACTCGTAGTCGCCGGGGTGCCCCCGGAA
>JBMZDF010000816.1:0-1555 GCA_049614105.1 Promineifilaceae bacterium (SeqCode) | reverse complement strand
CTTGGTCAAATGATGGTCAGCAATTGCTGTACGGGCAGGCAGACGCCACCGAGGGGTCGCTTTGGGTTTATGAGTTTGCGACAGACACAGCGACCGCCATTTTCAAATTTACGAATGAAGAAAACGATGTGGGCGTTCATGCGTGGTCGCCTGATGATCTGCGGATTGTATTTGTTAGCTCTTTTGAAGCAGGTTGCAACACAAACGACAGCGGTGTTGTGAGCTGTGAACGCAAAATGCACATAATTGATCGCAATGGTCAAGAGTTGCGCGACATTCCTGGAATGGGGGAGCAGGACGATTTGGCGTGGATTGAGGAAAGCTCTGCCGAAAAGTAGCCTAAAGGGATCTATCTTGCTCAAAAAGAATAGATCCCGTCCTGTGAAATGACTGGTTGAGCCATACGTTACTTTGCTACATCATCAATCGCTTGCAAAATCCATTTGCCCATACCGCGCTGTACATCGTGGGTAAACGCGCCGATATTGGGTGTTAAAAGAACGTTGCTTAGTGAACATAACGGCGAGTTGTGCAGATCGGCGGTCGTTTCGTGTGCATCAAGGGCTGCGCCTGCGAGATGCTTTCCGATCAATGCTTCGTATAGCGCGAATTCATCAACGACGCCGCCATCTCCCATATGAAGCAAAAATGCGCCTGATTTCATCATATCGAACTGATCATCGCTGATCAGGTGGTGTGTTTCGGCCGAATAAGGGACATGGATCGACAGAAAATCGGCCGAACTAATCACATTATCAAGCGACCGCAGTTCAATTCCATGCTCACGCAGCTTCAACGCCTTGTGTTGGGTTGGTCGAGCCACACAGCCCACAACGCGCATCCCCCAGAGGCGGCCTAATTCGCCTGTCATGCGGCCGATTTTGCCAGCGCCAACAATTCCCAGCGTTTTGCCCTCTAGCGTGATCCCTTCCGCATGTCTCGGCAAACGCTCTCCCCGACGTGCCACTCGATCCATGCAGCGTATTTTGCGGGCTAAGCCCAACATCAACCCGAAGGTTAGTTCAGCAACGGCGCGGGCTGTGGGGCGCGGGATATGCATAAATTCGATGCCTCGCTCGCGAAGATAGTCAAAGTCGACATCGTTCTGTGGCGGGCGAAGTCGCAAAATCCGTTTGAGGTTGGGTGCTTGGGCAAGTAATTCGGCCGAAAGACAAATCCGACCCCGATAAATCAAAATTTCACATTTGCTAAAATAAGCAGACAGATTATCGTTGTTTGCGCCAACAACAATCGAAACATCGTGCTGTTTTTGCAGTTTCATGATTGTGTCAACGTCGAGATGTGTCAAAATAAGAACGTTCATTAAACCCCCGCAGGTGACGCTGTGTACAGCCTGATTCCTGCATCAATAAAAACAATTGGCAATATTCAAGATGCCGCTTGTTCTCTAAGCAGCGTCTTATCGCGTCGGTGACGCTGAGTGTTCGGTCCATGCGGCCAGACATTGGTTAGGTCAAAGCGTGCTGGACAACTATTAAGTTCGTTTGCAAAGCCTGTAGAATTCTCTATTCTGTACCGCTATAAATCTCACAGA
>JBMZDF010000815.1:0-1590 GCA_049614105.1 Promineifilaceae bacterium (SeqCode) | reverse complement strand
GTGATGCGGCAGCATATGGACATAGACCCCGCTCCGCTTGGCTCAGAGATCCCTGCCGTACTCAATCAGATTGTGCTGCGTTTGCTGGCAAAATCGGCCGATGCACGCTACCAATCAGCCGCCACGCTCAAAACCGCCCTCGAAGCCATCCCGCTGCCGCCGTCACCAGCCCCCACACCCAATTCAACCAAATCTAATAGTTACGTCCCACAGCCCACACCCCGCCCCCAACTCCCCACGCCGCCCCCTCCTCTCCCTCCCATTCTAGCTGTCGTCACGGAGTTGGAAACGCCCGAATATATCGCCAACGTCAAAATCCCGTCGCGCATTGACATTGACCAGACTTGGGGCGAGACAAAAGCGCGGCTGTTGATCGCGAACCAGTGGGAGGCGTCACGAACGCACCCGATGCAGCAGCGGATGTTGTTGATCGGCCGCTCGTCTGAGTGCGATGTGGTGCTCGATCATCCGACCGTTTCGGCCGAACACCTGCGGCTCGAACAAACCTCCGACGGATGGCAAGCGATCGACCTGAGCAGCACCAACGGCACACACGCTGGCGATCGGCGTCTGCTGCCGCAGGAACCAGAAAGCTGGTACGGGGACGAAACCCTGCGCATCGGCACTTACTTTCTCCAGTGGCAGTCGCTCAACCCCGCCAGCGCCCGCGAACTGTCGCACGCTCAAATCGGCATGATGGCGGACGATCCCGATCATCAGGCGGAAGAAAACAGCGACCTGCTGCGGCTGGTTGTCAAGCCGAGCGAGATTGTCATGCGTCAAGGCGAGCGCAAGCAGTTTGCCGTTGATGTTTCAAACTTTAATCGCACCGTAGAGGCGCTGACCCTTAGCGCCAGCAGCCCCGCCCATTTGCGCGGCGACTGGTTCACAATTGCCGACACCACGCTCAAGGTGATGCCTAACGAGGCAGCGCAGACGACGATTGAGCTGGCGATTCCCGAAGATGCGTTGATCCCAGCGGGAAATCATCCTGTGTCGATCACGTTGCGCAACCAGCATGGGGATCAGGTAACGACGCAGGTCACAATTGATGTGGAGGCGGTGGAAGCGGTTTCGGCCGAAATGCACCCAACCGCGCTCCAAGTCGGCACTCAAGCGCGGATTCTGCTCAAAAATAACAGTAACTTCAACAATCAGTTTACGCTCATGGGCGTTCATGATGCGGACAAACTCGATTTCGAGTTTGCCACGATTGACGACCCCAACGCGGTCCAGCGCGATTTGAGCGTGTCAAATCAGGTGCAGGTCGAAGTGCGGGCGGGGCAATCGGTCGCGGTGCTGTACAAGGTGAACGCGCGGGGGCGACATTGGCTGCGCGGGCGGGTGTATGCGTTTCATGTTTCGGCCGAAACCCCCACCAGCCAGCGCCGTAAACTGCAAGGCACGCTGGAAGTCAAACGCCGCATCTCACCGTTAATGATGCCGCTGCTGCTTGCGTTGCTGCTGCTTTTGGGCAGCGTTGGCTATCTCACCTACACGCGCGAAGTGCAGGCGCAGCGCCTACAGGCCGCTCTAGCCAATCTCAACAGCGAGGAGGAGGCCGTGCTTGATGAAGCTGACTCACGGCTG
>JBMZDF010000814.1:0-1612 GCA_049614105.1 Promineifilaceae bacterium (SeqCode) | reverse complement strand
ATGACAACAAACCTCTGAGGCTTATTGATCGAAATTTTTTGTCGCACTTCACAGTTCATTCTTTTTTGTCATACATTCATTACAAAAAAACGTGATAGATTCCTCCCTAAATTCACGTCATCCCCCTTATACTATTTGAGACTGGAAAATCGAAACACCTCACCGCTCCAAGGCTTACGCATTTACTCAGAAAGGTGAAATTCCATCCGTGTAAGTCCTACACTTGTTATTTCATCTTCTGACAAAACCATAAACTAGAAAACTCTACAACTTATAAGACACTTACCAAGTTAAGCTGGTCAAAGCAACGACTTCGACAGAACTATGAAAATCGTCAACAAGGTTTGTTAGCCAGAGGATCAGCAAGCTTGACTTGCTAACCCCCTCAAAAACCATAGGAAGCAGTATGTTATATAAAGATCGTACCCATCAATGGGTGTATTCATTTGAAGAAGGTAATGCTGGCATGAAAACGTTGCTAGGTGGCAAAGGGGCTAATATTGCTGAAATGAGCGATATTGGACTGCCTGTCCCACCCGGATTCGTGATTAGTACAGAGGCCTGTACCGCTTATCAAGATTATAAGCGCCAATTTCCTGAGGGCATGTGGACGCAAGTTCAAAACGCACTGGAGCGAGTTCAGAAGGAGACGGGAAAGGTGTTTGGTTCGGCCGAAAATCCACTCCTTGTCTCCGTCCGCTCTGGCGCAGCTGTATCAATGCCCGGCATGATGGATACCATTCTTAATCTGGGGCTAAACGATAAAACAGTTGAGGGGCTTGCCATGCTAACGGGCAATCCACGCTTTGCCTACGATGCCTACCGCCGTTTCATTACCATGTTCGCCCATGTCGTCATGGATGTCAGCATCGAGAAATTTGACCGTGTGTTCAACCGCTACAAAGCACAAACTAACGGCGGCGCGGACACTGATTTAAGCGTCGAACAGTTACAAGACATTGTCGCAACCTACAAAACAATCATCTTCTCTGAGCGGCATGGCGAATTGTTCCCACAAGATCCATCAACCCAGTTAAAGATGGCAATCTCGGCCGTTTTTGATAGCTGGAACAATCAACGTGCCATAGATTATCGCCGCGTGCATCATATTCCCGACGACATCGGCACAGCGGTTACCGTTCAGTCAATGGTTTTTGGCAACATGGGATGGGATTGCGGCACGGGGGTCGCTTTTACGCGCAACCCATCCACAGGCGAACGGGCCATGTTTGGTGAGTTTCTGCTCAATGCACAGGGCGAAGACGTTGTCGCTGGTATCCGCACACCCAAGCCGATCGCCCAGCTACAGAACGAAATCCCCGCTGCCTATGAGCAATTTTGTAACATCACGCAGCAGCTAGAAACGCACTATCGTGACATGCAAGATATTGAGTTTACCCTTGAAAAGGGCAAGCTATATTTGCTCCAAACACGCACGGGCAAGCGCACAGGTGCGGCTGCTGTGCGGATTGCGGTTGATATGGTTGCAGAAGGAATGATAGACCGCCGTACGGCGCTGATGCGGGTTGATGGGAATCAGATTGATCAATTGCTACACCCGATGATTGACCCTTCGGCCGAGATTGAGCTTCTAACCCGTGGACTACCCGCA
>JBMZDF010000813.1:0-1635 GCA_049614105.1 Promineifilaceae bacterium (SeqCode) | reverse complement strand
CTTTGCGCTGTAGCAATTGGAGCAAAGGCATTGCGGCGTGGCTAATCATGCTGTTATGCTGATCGCGCAGCGCAGTTTTCCAAGCTTGGCAAATATTGGCAAAGTTAGCAACCAACCATTGTTCGCTGACCTTGGACAGTCGTGTCAAATAGTAGGCGCTCATCAGAAAACGGGTCACGGAAGGCGTGAGCAACCGTTTGTGGGCCAGCGGACGCAGCGCATTTGGCAAACAATAGCAGTCGTTAGGCTGTTTAACCAGTAAGCCCATTTGAACAAACAAGTCGCGGTCCGCCTGTTTGATGTCACCGATTACTTCGATTGCTTCGGCCGAAAAATCGTCCAGAATTAACGACAGTCGCGCAAATCGTTGGCACTGCCGCATGCTCAGATGTCGCCACAGCTGCTTAAACGCAGCATCAACCGCATGTAGACCCCAACCATCATTAAGCGCCTCGATCAAACTATCAAGCGACTGATAGCGCAAGGCCGCCGCCGCAAGCTGTATCGCCAGCGGATTCCCATCCAGCAGCGCACAAACTTTTGCAATTCGGGTTGGCACAACATGGGTTAGCTGCTTATCAGCTTGCACCGCATACGCTAAAAACAAGCGCGTCGCCTGTTTGGTAGACAATCCATTTAAGCGTATAGAAACCGTATCGTGATCATCAAACGGTTGCCGTGCCGTGCAGAGCAAGGTGACGTGCGGCGCAAACTGTTCAATATCCAGCAGCAAATCGATCTCACCAACCCAATCATCCAGCCAGATCAGACAGTGGCGCTCGGCCAGTGCGTACAGCAGTTGCTCCTGTGGGGCTTCGTTGCCACGCAGCGGCTCACCGATGGCTTCCATGCAGCGTCGGGCAATGTGCGGCGGCCGTTCAGTAGGTGCTTGGCTGTGGAGAGATGTCAACGATATTTTGTAAACGCCA
The DNA here is from genome assembly GCA_049614105.1 of Promineifilaceae bacterium (SeqCode). GTDB lineage: Bacteria > Chloroflexota > Anaerolineae > Promineifilales > Promineifilaceae > CALECP01. The sequence continues at coordinate 706 of JBMZDF010000813.1, read as the reverse complement.
TCAGGGAATGCTTGTTGCACCTGTTCGATTGCCGTTTGGGCAAGCGCCGTCTTGCCGATCCCTTTTGTGCCGCTAAGCGTGATACGCTGGGTGCGTGGATGACAAAGGTGGGTGATTAGGTTTGCTGTGGGGGCTTTTCGGCCGAAAAATAAGCGCATTTGCTGTACAGGCTCGGTGCAATCAGTTTGAGGTTCAGATAAAGCTGAGGTACTCCCCACCATCAGTTTGTTATCAGAACACTGTGTGTGATACATGTTTTCCTCTTAATCCTTCTAGGAAGTTAAATGACCACTAGTTTATAAAACAACCATGACAATAACGTGACAAGCAGCAAGTTGTCGCGCCCCATCTGTGAACGCGCGTCAGCACCTGCATAAGTATAGTTGAGGGGATGATTGTAGAAAAATCGGCCGAAGCGATACGGGGAAAGTTAGCACAAGAACTAGACAGTCAAATTTGACAAGCGTGTGTTTAAGTCGATCAATAAACCTCAGAGGTTTGTCGTCGTCTACGCTGCTCGGTGCTTAAAAACCTCTGAGGTTTTCGTCAACGATTAATTATCATCTGCCCAACTATTGTTCAGATGCCCTTTTTGCCTTTTTAGCCTTCCACGCCGCAATCGCATCGGCGCGGGTTGCGTCTTTGTTTTGGGCGAAGTAATCGCGGAAATGGCGATTGTATTCAAATTGAGGATCGATTTCGCTGC
>JBMZDF010000812.1:0-1651 GCA_049614105.1 Promineifilaceae bacterium (SeqCode) | reverse complement strand
ACGGCTCATTAGTCTGGTAAGTGGCTAATTGTTTAACCGTTTTTGCGGTCAAAGACTTTTTGTGATCTACTTAAGTAGATCACAATTAATCGATTGACGAAAACCTCAGGGGTTTTTAAGCACAGACCAGAGTAGGCATCAACAAACCTTTGAGGCTTATTGATCGAACTTTTTATGATTTACTTGGACATCCTCAATTTCGTTAACATGCCTTAGCTCAATAACCAACCAGTCATCTTTTTCGCTACTTGCATAGCTATGGATGCTGATTTCTGGGAAGGCGATACATCTGCCAGTTGGGATATAGTTTTTGATGCCGTGTTGGGGTAGGCAAAGTGAGCGTCTGGAAACGAGCCGATAATCTCTGGTGATTATTTCCACGGCTCATCAACATACGCTGCCATTTCGGCCGAACTTTCAGGTAGATGGGCATCAGCATCTATCACTAGCATGTTGTCTAGTGACGCTCACTTTTCTCAGTTATGGGTGGGGATGAGGGTCACCGCCGAGACGCAAAGGATGTTGAGAAGATAACACGGTTAGGTCTTTCTGCTCTATGCTCCCTGCATTTCTGCGGTGCAGACTTCCTAACTTTTATAGTCTGGCTCTTCTTTGTCCAGAATCTCCTTGATTGCCTTCATGTGAAGGTTGGCGAACCCTGTTGGGTAGGTGTTCCATTGACGTTCTGCTTTTGCGGCGATTTCGTCTGGGATAATCGCTAATTCGCGTCCCGTTTGGAGCGCGAGAACTTGAACCTGCGCCGCTTTTTCGAGGTAGTACATCTCGTCAAATGCTTGTGCGATGGTTGGCCCAATCACCATTGTGCCATGGTTGCCCATGAACATGACGCTTTTGCCTTCGTCCATCAGCCCTGCAACACGTTCGCCTTCCTCATCATCGACAGCCAACCCGTTGTAGGCGCGATCGTAGGCGATGCGGTTGTAGAAACGGGTTGCGTTTTGGTCAAGCATCAGGAATTCATAATCCTTGAGACAGGCTAGGGTAAGCGTCCACGGCGCGTGTAGGTGCAAAATGCAGCGAGCGTGTGGCAACGCTTGGTGCAGATGTCCATGTAAAAACCATGCGCTGGGGTCGGGCGCACCTTCTCCTTCAAGCGAGGCGGGGTTATCTAAATCGAGCAGCAGCATGTCGCTGGCGCGGACCTGCGAGAAGTGCATGCCAACGGGTTGCAGCAGGAATTTGCGGCCATCGTCTGAAACGGCGGCGCTAAAGTGATTGGCAATTGATTCGTGCATGTTGAGGCGTGCGGCCCAGCGAAAGGCGGCAGCTAAATCAACGCGCAAATCCCATTCGTTTTCTGGAATAGTGGGGGATTTCTTAATTGTGAACATCGGTACTCCTTTTGACTTACCTTTATCACTGTAGTCTGTGGCTTATTTGTTGTGCGGCTTCACAGACTAACTGTTCAAGTTCCTTTTCGTGGGCAGCGTCGCGGATGCGAAAAATCGGTGCGCCGATAGCTGGTGCGCCGACAACGTCGCCGTATTTGTTAAAGATTGGGGCGGCAACGCTGGCATAGCCGATCTCATATTCATTATGATTCCAACAGACGCCAGATTGGTGAATTTGTTTGAATTGGGTGTGCAGTTCTTCGGCCGAAATCATCGACGCATCCGTATACGGCAACAGC
>JBMZDF010000811.1:0-1659 GCA_049614105.1 Promineifilaceae bacterium (SeqCode) | reverse complement strand
CACCCAGCTTTGCCGCGCCGTTTCGTCGGCGCAGGTCGATTCCTTGACAAGCTGACAGCATCTCAATCGCCACAATCCGCTCAACATGTTCTAACACCTTGCTCGTGTGGCGCACCGCAATCGCGCCCATGCTGACGTGATCTTCAATATTGGCGCTGCTGGGGATCGAATCGGCCGTGGCAGGATGGGCCAGCACTTTATTCTCAGATGCCAACGCCGCCGCCGTGTACTGTGCGATCATCAATCCGCTTTCCAAACCGCCGTTTGCTGTCAAAAACATCGGCAGCACGCCGCTGTTGCTGTCCGCATCGACCAAACGCATGATGCGCCGTTCGCTCATGTTGCCCATGTCGGTGATGCCCAGTTTCATGTAGTCCATCGCCATCGCGATCGGTTCGCCGTGGAAATTCCCCGCCGATACCACATCAATTTTGTCCGTTTCCTCATCCACAAAGATGAGCGGGTTGTCGTTGGCCGAATTTAGCTCGATGTCGATTACCCATTGGGCATAGGCGACCGAATCGCGCACCGCGCCATGCACCTGCGGCACGCAGCGCAACGTGTAGGGGTCTTGCACATTGTTGGGGTCATCCGCCCGCAGCATTTCGCTGTCGGCGATGAGCGCACGCAAGAATTTGGCGCATTTGATTTGGCGCGGGTGCGGTCTAACTTGATGGACACGCGCATCGTAGGCGCGGTCTGTGCCGTTGAGTGCTTCAAGGGTGAGACAGGCGGCAATATCGGCCGAAAGCACCAAATTAATCGCCCGCCGCACCTGCAACGCACCCATGCCAACCATAAAGGTCGTGCCGTTGAGCAGCGCCAACCCTTCTTTGGCCTGTAGCTCAACAGGTTCCAGCCCAGCACTTGCCAGCGCCGCCGCGCCGTCCATGCGTTCACCGTTCACCATCGCGCTGCCTTCACCAATGACGACAAGCGCCAAATGGGCAAGCGGGGCCAAATCACCGCTTGCGCCCAGCGACCCTTGCGACGGAATATCAGGATGAACACCCTGATTGAGCATCGCTAGCAAAAGTTGCACGACCGCTGGACGCACGCCGCTGAACCCCATCGCCAGCGTGTTGGCACGCACGAGCAACATCGCCCGTACGGTGCGCTCGTCGAGCAGGTCGCCGACGCCGACAGCGTGGCTGCGCACGAGGTTGAGTTGGAGCTGTTTGACCTGTGTGGGGGAGATAATTTGGTCTTTAAATCGGCCGAAGCCAGTCGTAATCCCATACGCAACCCGACCCTCATCAACCAGACGCTGCACCGCCGCCCGCGATCGTTCGATCACAGGAACCGCCGCCGCATCTAGCTGCACAGACATGCCGTCGGCAACAGCCACAACATCATCTATTTTTAATTCTTTACCGCTAATTGTGATCATGGTAGTTGTAGCTCCGCCAGCAAACTCCAATATGAATCGGGGTAGGTCGTTATAAGCTGTTGATATTGTTTTGCAGCCTCAGCCAGATTATTATCAATGATAAAACTGTAAGCATACAAATAGCCAATCTCAGCCAGTACAAGATCGGCATTGCCCGAATCGGGATCGATTTGCGATCTGAGTTCGTCTAAATTTTGTCGCGCTGTTTCGGTGGCTTCGGCCGATTTCAGCAATCCAATAACCTTGTTAAGTAAAACAGACATCGTCTC
>JBMZDF010000810.1:0-1675 GCA_049614105.1 Promineifilaceae bacterium (SeqCode) | reverse complement strand
CCAATTTGGTGCAAGCAACGAGTCAGACGCCTTCACGGCCGCCGCCCAACTGCCCGAAATCATGTTTGCGATGCTGGCGGGTGGGGCGCTGGGGGCCGCGTTGATTCCCGTTTATTCAGCTTATCTGACCAACCACTCGCACGCCGAGCAGATGGAACTGACGCATACGGTGATGACGCTCATCATTATGGCGTCTGGCGCGTTGAGTTTGATTGGGATCTTGGCCGCGCCTTGGCTGGTGCGTGTCGTGCTTGCGCCAGATTTTTCGGCCGAATTACAAATCCTCACCGCCAAACTGATGCGAATTTCGCTGACAAGCTATCTCATTTTGGGGATCACTGGCACACTCAGCCCGTTGCTGAATGCACACCAGCATTTTATTTCGCCGGCGCTTGCGATTTTGATGATGGATTTGGGCGGCATTTTTGGCCTCGCGATACTTGCGCCGCGCATGGGGATCGAGGGCGCGTCATGGGGATTGGTGTTGGGGGCGGTGATGACGGTGTTGGTTCAGTTGCCAGCGGCATGGCGGTTTGGGATCACGTTTCGGCCGAAATTGGCCCTGCACCTAAGCGGCATTCGCGAGATTATCAAGCTGATGTTGCCCCGCATGGTAACGATGGGGCTAGGCCAAGCGGCTGACCTGTTTGTGATCCGTGTCGGGTCACAGCTCCCTGCGGGTGATTTGGCCCTCTACTTTTTCGGAATTCTGCTGATTAGTTTTCCAACCTCCTTATTTGCATGGGCGGTCGGCGGCGTCATTCTGCCCACGATGTCGGAACAATATCACGAAAATGAGTCGGTCAAGTTCAAACAAACGGTCACATCGGCCGTCCGCGTGCTCTGGTTTCTGTTGTTCCCCTCGGCGCTTGGGCTGATTGCGTTGGGTCGCCCTGGGATTGCGTTTCTGTTCGAGCGCGGCGAATTTGATCCAAGCGCAACGAGCACCCTGTATCTAATTGTGATTGTGCTTGCCTTGCGAATTTTGAGCGAGGTGTTTCTCACGGTGCTAGAACGCCTATTTTTTGCCCGTCACGACACCCAAACGGTTATGTGGGGGTTTGTCGGCTGGTTTGTCATTTACGTGGGCTGCGCCTATTTGCTTGTGCCAAGGATTGGCGTGCTGGGGTTAGCCGCCGCTAGTTCAACCGCGTTCATGTCGCTTGCGTTGGCCCTTTACTGGCGGCAAGCAACGCTGCATCAAGATTTAGATCGCAGGGCTTTTGGGATAACGCTGCGCCGAACCATCCCAGCCGCGTTTGCGATGGTGACGGCCGTTCAGGCGCTGCGGCTGGCTGGCTTTGTTGGCACACCTTTTGTTTTGCTGGCTGTTGTGGTGGGCGGGCTGGTCTATTTGCTCACGTATCTTGGGTTAGGCGGACGCGAACATTTGCCGATGATTGCGAGTGTTTGGAAAGACTGAAGCTAAACACCCTCGCTCCGCCTCTGAGGACGGGCGGTTTGTGTTCGGTAGCCAGTGGAAAACATCGACTACCGAACGCCACCATTTGTCTTGTTATCTTTTGGCGAGCTTAGCCGAAGCTCCTAACCGGCCGAACTTCGATCGTGCCATTGGCTGCATCGGGGATTTTAGCCGCCCACGCAATCGCATCGTCCAAATTATCCGCTTCAACAATATACAGCCCGCCTAGCTGCTCTTTTGTTTCTGCAAAGG
>JBMZDF010000809.1:0-1695 GCA_049614105.1 Promineifilaceae bacterium (SeqCode) | reverse complement strand
CATCACTCACCACTCAATCCCCATACGGGAACAAACTGGCGAAAACTCTGCTGCGAGCGTCAGGCAGATTGCCCTTGTCTGAAAAATTATCCTCGGCGTAATACTTTTCGGCGTAGTAATAATATTGACCCGCGATACGTGCATTGTGGCGGTTTAAGACAGCACCAAACATATTTGCACCCGCATTGCGCATCCGTTCGGCCGCTTCCACCAGCATTTCAATCTGTGTGCGGCCTGCCTCAGCAACCAAAATGCAGCCGTCAACGTGTGGGGCAAGAATCGATGCATCCGCAACCGTCAGCGCGGGTGGGGTATCAATCAGGACAAAATCGACCTCCTCTAGCAACTCTCGCATGACATCCTGCATGCGTGTTGAATAGAGCAATTCGGCCGGATTGGGCGGTAAAGCCCCGCTTGCTAACAATTGCAACCCTGGCACTTTGGTTTGTTGAAGATGGTTGGTCACAGGACTTGACTGGTCAAGCAGTGCCGTTGTCAAACCGTAATTGTTAGGAAGGTCAAAAATTTTATGTTGCGAGGGACGGCGCAAATCTGCATCAATGAGCACCACGCGCCGATCAGTTTGGGCAAGCACGGTGGCTAGGTTGGCCGAAGTGGTTGATTTCCCTTCGCTCGGCGAGGAGCTGGTGACAAGAACACAGTTCATCTCTGAGTTAATCGACGCAAAGCTCAGGTTCGTTCTCAGCATCCGATACGCTTCTGAAACGGGGTTGCGCGGTGCGCTGTGTGCGATGAGCCGATCGGACGGACTTGTCCCGCTGATATAAGAAATTGTCGCGAGTGATGAGAGCTTTGTATGTTCAAAGACCTCGTTTTGATCCTTCACGGTGCTGTCAAGATAGTTGAGGAAAAAGACGATACTCAGGGCCAACGACGCTGCAATTGCGGTCGCCATCATCGTATTTGTGTTGGTTCGTGGGCTGATTGGCGTGTAGTAAGGGGTTGCTGGCTGGGTGCTAACAAAGTCGTTTAAGCTGCGTGCTTGCTCAATATCAAGGTCAAGCCGCGTTTGAAAAACGGTGTTGTAAATCGTTTGCAGTTCGTTGAGCGACCGCTCGATACTGCTGGCGTCCGCTTTTTCGGCCGCCGTTTCCGCCTCAATCAATTGATTCTTTTCGATTTCAATATTGTTGATGCGCTGGTCCAGCTTCGCAAGTTGATCGTCTAATTTTGTGATCGGAACAGAGAACCGTGAGGTGGAGCGTGAGGCGTTGACTTCGCTAAATACAACCCCCAGCATGTTCGCTATATCGGCCGCACGCTGCGGATTTTCATCCACGACGCTGATGGTGATGATTTGTGTTTCAAAGGGAGAGTGCAAATCTACCATTTGCAGCAAACGCCCTGGCGGCCAATGCTCCATTTCAGGGTAGGTGCTGCTTAAACGTTGAATGACTTCAGAAGCAATTGGGTTAGTCGGAATAATCTGGAGATAATCTTGTACAAGCCCTTTCGCAATTAACTGCCCCGCATACTCTCGTTGACTGCCGCTCCCCGCTGCAACATCAATCAAAAATTCTGAGGTGGAACGATACAGCTTTGTACGGTTGCTGTTGATAACAAACGCGACTGTGCCTACTAAGAACGAGAATAGCACAACTATCCACGCGCGACGGCATAATAAAACCCAATATTTTCGTGATTCCATGTTTATTTGACCCTAATAATTGAGAA
>JBMZDF010000808.1:0-1699 GCA_049614105.1 Promineifilaceae bacterium (SeqCode) | reverse complement strand
CGCAATCCGATTGCAGGTTGGATGAGTCAGAAAAATCAGTTTGATTTTGGGTTGACGTATGAGCCGATGGACGGCATCGGCCGATTTTTAACAGGAACCCCACACGTGATGTCAATGGCCCCAATCGGCATTGGCGCTGATTTGCTGCTTGAGGCAGGCATGGACCGCGTGCGTCAAAAGTCGGTTGCACAAACAGAATACTTGATTGCGCTCTGGGAAGAGCATCTCAAACCACACGGATTTGCACTTAAATCGCCACGCGATGCCAAATGGCGCGGGTCGCACATCGCGGTTGGGCATCCAGAAGCATGGCGTATCAACCAAAGCATGATTCACGATATGAATATCGTTCCTGACTTCCGCGCTCCCGACAACATTCGCTTGGGCGTCACGCCTCTCTACACGTCGTTTACCGACTTGCACACGGCCATTATGCGGATGAAACAGCTAATGGAAGAGAAGCTGTATGAAAAATATGCAACAGACACCGTTGGGGTAACATGATGCTCGATTTAGCAGCGTATGATGTCGATCCAGAACGCGGCTTTTTGCCAGCGGAAGACCCACTGATCGAACTGCCGCCTGAGTTTGCCGAGTGGAATCATCTCGGCGCAGAATTGCCCTACCTCCTGCTCACGGGTCGCGTCCGCAGCACGCTTGTCAACATGCAAACGCCCGATTTGAGCTTGCTCAAGACGAACGGCGAGCTTGAACGGGCGATGCAGATTTTGTCTTATTTGGGGATGGCTTATATTTGGGGCGAGCAGCCACCGATTGACACTGTTCCAGCGGCGATTGCTGTGCCTTGGGCTGCGGTGGCCGATCGGCTGGGCCGTCCGCCGATTGTGACGCACTGTTCGGCCGTTCTAAACAACTGGCGACGGATTGATAAGGGGGAGGGTATTTCGGCCGAAAATATCGCCAATATCCAACATTTCCTCGGCGGCATGGATGAACAATGGTTTTTCACCGCAACAGTCGCGTTGGAAGCAATCGGCGCAGCCGCCTTGCAGCCCTTGGTCGATGCAAAAGCAGCCGCAAACAGTGGCGATGTTGACACGATGGCGCGTAGCCTTGCGATTGTGCGTGATGTCTTTAAGAAAGTCACGGTTGCATTGCTGCGCACCTACGAGCGTTGCGACCCGCATATTTTCTACTATCGCATTCGGCCGTTCTTAGCAGGCTGGAACGTAGACGGCCTCATTTTTGAAGGCGTCAGCGAAACGCCGCTCAAGTTAAACGGCGCGAGTGCAGCCCAAAGCAGCCTCATTCAAGCGTATGATGCTGCGCTAGGAATCGAGCATCTACACCCTGAAACGCAGCCGTTTTTGACGATGATGCGCGATTTCATGCCGCCTAATCATCGTCGTTTTGTTGAAGATTTAGGCGCTGGCGCTTCCGTCTATGATTTTGTGCAGGCAAACAAAACGGAATCGCCACAGCTTGCCGATGTATTCGACCAATGCATTGATGAGTTAGACGAATTCCGCCGTACGCATCAAGAACTTGCCGTGCGTTTTGTCTTGAAGGCAGCACGCGACGGTGGCGAAGATGGTTTAGGGACTGGCGGCACAAGTTTTGTCCCGTTTTTGGCCGAAGCCCGCAAGGAAACAAAAGCAAAGCGAACAAACAAAAAATAAGTAACAATCTAGCTCCTACGGTCCCCGTAGGAGCTTCCCCCTGCCGCTCCAGCGGCCGA
>JBMZDF010000807.1:0-1710 GCA_049614105.1 Promineifilaceae bacterium (SeqCode) | reverse complement strand
ACAGGGTTGGCAATCGGCCGAATCTACGCCAGCGACTTATTTGGTGCAGCGTTGGGCTGTTTGTTTGTGCTGTTTGGGCTGAACTGGTTTGATGCGCCGAGCTTGGTGCTGCTAAATGCAAGTTTGGGGGTGTGGGCGGCGTTGAGCTTTTCGGCCGATATACCAACCAGCCCCATGCGCAACCGCGCAAAAATTGCGCTGGGCCTAGTTCTGATCGCCGCTGCTTACCTGAACAACGGCAACCCCTTGGGGCTGCAACCCTACTTCATCAAGGGGCGGATCGAACGCCCTGCTGATAATCCCTTTTCCCGCTGGAACTCCTTTTCCCGCATTCAGGCGACCAATCCTTTTGTCGATCCGCCGTTTTATTGGGCGGCGAGCAAACTTGCCCCACAAGATCCTGTGCCGCAGGTCTATCTTGAAATTGATGGCGTTGCTGGCACGACCGTTGGCGAGTTTGCGTCGATTGGCTCGTTACGCTACGATGTTTCAAACGTCGGGTACTATTTGCGTCCGTCGGGCGGGGCGCTGATTATCGGCGTTGGCGGCGGTCGTGATGTGCAGTCTGCGGTTGAGTTTGGGCATGAACAGGTAACGGGGGTTGAGATTAACCCGATTTTTGTCGACCTGCTTAATAATCAGCTTCGAGACTTTACTGGGCTGGTCGATCACCCTGGCGTGCAAATTGTGGCAGATGAGGCGCGTGGCTACCTTTCGCGCAGTACCGATGAGTTTGCGCTGATCCAGATGTCGTTGATTGACACGTGGGCGGCAACGGGGGCTGGCGCGTTCACCCTGTCAGAAAATGCGCTTTACACCGTTGAGGGGTGGCAGGCATTCATTGCGCGTCTCAAACAAGATGGGATTTTTACCGTGTCGCGCTGGCATGATCCAAACGATTTGGGCGAGACGGGGCGCTTGATGAGTTTGGCGGTGGCGTCTTTGTTTGCCGAAGGGGTTGAGACGCCACAGGCTCATTTGGTGCTGGTGACGCGCGAAAATATTGCGACGCTGTTGCTGAAACGAACCCCTTTTACGGCAGGGGAACTGGCTGATTTGGAGGCGCTTTCGGCCGAACATGGATACGCGCTCCCAGTTTTTCCAGATCGTTCGGCCGAACATCCCGCGCTGCAAAAAATTATCACGGCCAACTCACTTTCGGCCCTCAACGCAGCGGTCGCCAACGAACCACTTAACTACACGCCGCCGACTGACGACCAACCATACTTTTTCAACATGCTGCGCCTGACGCGGGAAGGGTTGCAAGTTGATCGCTATAATTCTGGCGTGGTTAGCGGCAACCTCAACGCGACGCTGACGCTTGTGCTGCTGATTGGCGTGTTGGTTGTGATCGCAATTGGCACGTCACTTGTGCCGCTGTGGCTGCATGACGGTGGCTCTGCCGTGCTGTCTGGGGCAACGATGCGGCGTGGCGCACTTTATTTTGGGTTGATTGGTTCGGCGTTTATGTTTGTCGAGATCGCATTGATTCAGCGGCTGTCGATCTTTTTGAGCCATCCAGTTTATGCGCTGGGGATCACGTTGTTCACAATTATTGCGAGTACGGGCGTTGGTAGCTTTCTGAGCGAACGGATGCCGCTGCACGATCGCCGTCTGCACTGGCTGATTCCTTTGACAACGGCGGTGGCGATTTTGATTGTGCGTTTTGTGCTGTCGCCGCTGTTGCAGTCGCTGGAATCGGCCGAATTG
>JBMZDF010000806.1:0-1712 GCA_049614105.1 Promineifilaceae bacterium (SeqCode) | reverse complement strand
GTTAATTAATTCTGGTTTAGCACTTTCTTCAAAATATTGTTTCAATATCCAATATTTCTGGTAAGCATTGCGCCAGTGTTCAACTAACTCGTCATCTTCTTGTGAGCCTACCTCTTTCAGATCCAACAGACGATCTTGAACCACCCTATCCTCACCCATCTCATTCACAATTTTGTAGATTTCGCGTTCTACTAGAGTGTGGGAGCGTACAGCTTGTTTTGTTTGTTGTGATGTTGCTGTCGTATGTTGTGCTGTAGTAGATGTTGCACCACACATAACAATCGTAAGATCATCATGAAAAACGGAATTGTGGCTGGCGTTCCCCCAATTGTGCAGCCCAGAAAGGTTTGTTTCAACAAGCTGTTCCAGAGTCTGATCTTTTGCTTGAAAATCTGCAGTTAGATGCTGACGCCATCTGTCAGCGTGTTGTCCTTTATAAATATCAATGACGCCATCACTACATAGCAGCAGGTGATCCCCATTTTGGAGTTCGCCACGATAGCGACCAAGGTGCTCGTTTTGCAGGTTGCGCCAACCTAAAAAACGACTGGCCTGAGGTGGAATCAGTTCTCCAAATGGCTGGCTTATGCTATTGTGCAGTTGAAACAGTCGTGAGTCGCCGATGCTGATGGCAAAAAACCACCCCCCACGTACAATGACCGCAACCATCGTTGCTTGCAGTGCAATCATGCGATTGTTACAAAATGGACAGAGCAGATCGCCGTTGTCATTGACCTTATGCTGTCCATAGCGAAAGTCTCGCGTTTGACTCTTAGGGTGTTTCGAGGAGTAACAATAAAGATTTAAATCGTACTTTCTAAGATTATAATGGGCTGCCCAAATAGCAGCTAGCAGTGTTTGTTCTAATGTATAACTATCTGGTGGAGTCTTCCCAAGTTGTGTACGCAGTGCTCGATAATAAGCATCGGCTACTGATGTAACAGCCAGACGGCTCGCAACTGTTCCATCAGCACAGCCACTCACACCGTCTGAAACAATATATAAATGCCCAAACTGTTTTAGCTCATCTGACGTGAGATCGAGGGCCTCAAATCTAACAGACTCACCTTGAGCTTGTGTCGTAAAGTTTACCGATGCGCCATCAATGATGGTCGAGGATGCGATTGATGAAGGCCAGTAAGCGTCTTGGGACTCCCCATCATGACGCTTACCTGCCAAACCGTATCCGCCGAATGGCGCTTTGGTTTTGTAGCGATGTGGATACAGCGGCTCCGCTACTTTTTTGATCGACGGTTTTGTATGGACGTTATACTCTGTCATCTGAATTTGAATATTTGACGTTGTATTATAGCTGTCTAATTAAGTGTATCACTGACAGATGTTGACAGTTCCGTAGACCTACGGTGCGATACGTCGTTTGGAGAATGCCATAACAACACAATCATCAATTGGAGACCTCAATCTCACGGTTCGCTACTCCACTATTTTATAGAAAAAGGTTTTTTGACCCGTTGGTAAATAAGCATATTCGCCCCACAGAAGTGTATAGGTGGGTCTTAATTGGAATTTTCCACTGATGGTGCTTGAGTCTGTTTTGATTAATGCCAACGCCGCAGTATTACAGCAGTGTGGATAGGTTGCTTCAAAAACGTGTTGGTTGCCGCAGTTGCCAAAGTTAAGATAAACAAATCGATCTTGAAAATCATCGTCGTGATGGAGCAACTCTAAATCTGTCTCACAATCCCCATTGG
>JBMZDF010000805.1:0-1730 GCA_049614105.1 Promineifilaceae bacterium (SeqCode) | reverse complement strand
CAAATTATCCCCAATCACAATCAAAATATCCTCTGCCATAAGTGTCACATCTGGCGCAGGTGCATAGATATAGTTGCCATCACGACGAATTGCAACAACAAGCTGCGATAGTTTGCTGCGTAACTCCTCCGTTGTCCAGCCAATAACTTTCGGAAAATCACGGACGTGCATATCGCCAAACCGTATCTTTTGATCACGCTGGAACAGCATGTGATCCCAGAACTCTGCCGCATCATGGTCAAGCATGTTGGTCGCCAGCGTAAACCCACCCATGATATTGGGCGAGATGACCCGATCTGCACCCGCCAGATAAAGCGTGTGAATACTCGTTTCATCTAGTGCGCTTGCAACAATGCGCAGCTTGGGATTATTCAAACGCCGTGACATATCGCGTGAACTCAGAATAATGGTTGTATTATCCCGATCGTCAGCCATCGCGGCGACGACACCGTAAGCGCGTTGAATGCCAGCCGCACGTAAATGCTGCTCGTCAGTCGGGTTTTCGAGCATGTATAAAATGCCCGTGTCCTCGGCCAACTCATCAATGCTCATGCGTTCCTCAATACTCCAATCCACTTCGTCCAGATTTTGATAATGGCGTAGACGTTTATCGACATACGATTCATGCATCCAAAGCAACGCACGTTTCAACGTGGCTTCATCAGATTCAATAATCACAAACGGCCGTTGACGTCGGCGAAACTCGCCCGCTGCTCGGTTCCCAGTGATGCTAGCACCACAGACAATGATATGGTTGGATAATTGTGCAATTGCGTTCATGCGTCTTTCGTACTTTTTTCGTTCCGTTTTTTCGCGCTGCCCCTCAAATACGACCGCCGCCACGCTCGAAATAGCGTACCCAGCAAGACCAATCGCAATGAGCGTGAAAAATATGGCAAAGATTCGGCCGTTTGGCGTTTGGGGCGACAAATCACCATACCCAACAGTCGTGATGGTGATAATGGTGGCATAGAGTGACTCCGCCAGCGTCCAGCCTTCAAAGGTTGCATACCCAACTGTCCCGATCGCGATCAGTAAGACAAAAGGAATGAGTAAGGGGAGCAGGGTTGAGCGGCGAATCTGATGGAACCCCCGCAATGCCGAACTAAATGAAGTGACAATCCATGCGAACATGGTGGGAGTTTAACAAAAGAACAGGGTTATAGAAAACGCGGACAATCGTTGTCCACGTTTGAGATAGTTTAGAATTATGGGTAAAGCTGTGGAAAAAAATCCCCTGCAACCGCATCGCCTTCTTTGTAGCCAGCCGCCTCGAACATGGCACGCTCACCTTTTGCCCAATCCCCACGATAGCGCAGTTCGCCATCTTCTTTGGTCATGCGTAGCGTGTAGCGGCGCACTGTCTCGGTTGGGATAACATCTGAAAGGCCACCGTGCAGGGTACGCATGTCAAAACAGATGCAATCGCCCAGTTCCAGATCGAATGAGGCGAGATCAAAGGCATCGGGGTTGGCGTTGATGTCTGGAGGCAGTTCGTAGGTCACGCCGTTGACCGTGGTTGTGTCGCTCACATCTGATTGATGTCCATCTGCAAAGCGCACGCGCATAAAATGTTTGCCCCACTGATGCGATCCGCGCACAAAGGCGATGCCGTTTTCGCGGGTCACAGACTCCAGCGGCAACCACAAAACGCACATCGTGCCGAAAAAGTCAAATTGACATACTCCCCGACCTAAAGGAACGGGGATTCTAGGGTTCGAGCAGAGATT
>JBMZDF010000804.1:0-1738 GCA_049614105.1 Promineifilaceae bacterium (SeqCode) | reverse complement strand
TGGCGTCGATCTTGTTTAAGAAGTACACATGGGCGAAGGTATTTGAAAATATCCGCTATACAGGTGTTGAGCAGGTTTACTTTGCGAGTGATTTAGGCCAGCCGAACAAGCCCCCTGTTGAAGACGGACTGGCTTTGGCGGCCGATCAGGCGCTGGACGCAGGGTTTAGTAAGGATGAAATTCATCGCATGTTTGTAATTAACAGCGGCCGATTGGTTGAATCGTTTTGATTTTGTTTGAGGCGCAAAATTGAGTTGTCAAGGATCGCCAAGTCGCTAGAATCGGCGACGCTTAAAGTGAGCATTCGCTTGAATGTAGCCGCCACGAAGTGCGGACGCCACAATTGGAGAAACAAAAATGAAAGAAGCAGTAATTGTATCAACCGCACGCACACCGCTTGGCAAAGCGTATCGCGGCGCACTCAACGCAACGCAGGCCCCCACGATGGCGGGTTGGACTATCAAAGAGGCCGTCGCTCGCGCTGGGGTTGATCCTGCGGAAGTCGATGACGTGATTTTGGGTTGCGCGATGCCGCAAGGCACGACGGGGATGAATATCGGCCGAAATGCCGCCCTTGCAGGTGGCCTGCCCGTGACCGTGAGCGGGATGACGATTGATCGTCAATGTTCCTCTGGCATGATGGCAATCGCGACGGCGGCCAAACAGATTATGTACGACGGCATGGATGTGGTCATTGGCGGTGGCGTTGAGTCGATTAGCCTTGTGCAAAATGAGCACATGAACCGCTATCAACTGGTTGATAAGAATCTAACCGCTGTCCACAAAGATATTTATATGCCGATGCTGCAAACGGCCGAAACGGTTGCGAGTCGCTACGGCATTAGTCGCGAAGCGCAGGATGCGTATGGGTATCAGAGTCAGATGCGGACGGCAGCGGCGCAGGCGGCGGGCAAGTTTGACGATGAAATTATCCCAATCACCACGATTAAAGGGGTGATGGACAAGGCGACAAAAGAGATTAGTTTTCATGAGGTGACGTTGGCAAAGGATGAGGGAAATCGGCCGAATACGACCCTCGAAGGACTTGCCAACGTTCGTTTGGTCAACGCAGGCGGCACGATTACAGCAGGCAACGCCAGCCAAATGTCAGACGGTGCATCTGCCTGTGTCCTAATGGACTCAAAATTAGCGGAGCAACGTGGGCTGCACCCGCTGGGCATCTATCGCGGTATCGCTGTGGCGGGTTGTGAACCAGATGAAATGGGGATCGGCCCTGTGTTTGCCATTCCTAAACTGCTCAAGCAGCATGGACTGACCGTTGACGATATTGGTTTGTGGGAGCTGAATGAGGCGTTTGCGGTACAAGTAATTTACTGTCGCGATCAGCTTGGCATTCCTGACGAACTGCTCAACGTCAACGGTGGCTCAGTGGCAATTGGTCATCCTTATGGCATGACAGGCTCACGCATGGTTGCACATGCTCTGATCGAGGGCAAACGTCGCGGCGCAAAATACATTGTCAGCACAATGTGCATCGGTGGCGGTATGGGCGCGGCTGGCTTGTTTGAAGTGGCGTAAAAATTCAAGGTAGTTAGACAAAGACAATATCAAATGATTAGAATCCGACCCCACAAACATTGTGGGGTCTTTTTTTGTCTACTAAATGTAATTGGCACGTGAGCTAAACGAAAAATGAGCTATGAAACTCTTTTTCATCATTTATTATGGGTGTGTTTCATTTGAGTAAAGAGCGGTGGCTGAGCCAGTCGAAGCCTGA
>JBMZDF010000803.1:0-1740 GCA_049614105.1 Promineifilaceae bacterium (SeqCode) | reverse complement strand
TCATCTTCATCTTTTTATGATTTGTATCCTTATTGGTACAAATTTTAGGTAATTAGATGCTGCAATCAACGCCCACATGGTGCAACTGATTTTTCTTATGACAACAAGTGATTCCCCTTCCCACAACGATGCGACCCCTTCCCGTTTAGCGAACTTCTTTCGTTTTCTTGCCTGGATGCTGCTGCTCCCTTTGCTGGCGCTGCTGATTGTGGCAGGGCTAACCTATACTCAGGTCAATCAATATTTTGCCCAACACGAAAATCAGATTTATGTCGGGATTAATGCGTTGGATGTTGATTTAAGCGGGCTGAGCAAAAGCGAAGCGATTGAGGCGTTATCGATTCCTGCCGAGCGATTTGAGAATGCAGCGGTTGAATTTGTTGATCCGCGTTCAGACACTGTGCAGGTCATGCCGTGGTCTGAGTTGGGCGTGACGTTGAACGTTGAGGAGATGGTTGATCAGGCGCTGCTTTTCGGCCGAAATCGTCCAGCAGACGATCAAGCAATCTTCTGGGCATGGTATCAGGGGCAAACGCTTGCCCCCACCTGGCAAATCGATGCTGGTACGATTGATTCTGTCGTGTACGAGTTGGCAAACAACATCGACCAATCGGTCATGAACGCAACGGTGGCGCTGACTGACGGGGAAATTGCCGCAACCGATGTTCAAACGGGGTACACGCTTGACCGCACGGCGCTACAGGCTGATTTGCTTGCCGCCGCCCAAGGTCATCTTGCTGAGTGGCAACCGATTCAGCAGGTCACGTTAGCCGTTTCGACAGAAGCACCACAGGTGATGTCGGTGGGCGTCGCGGCTGAGGAAGCCGCCGTTTTGACCAGCGGGCCGCTCAGTTTTTATGTTGAATCGCCGTTGACTTCGGCCGATCTACAACCAATCAAACTCACCACCGCACAGATCGAATCGTGGATGACGCTGGACAACAGCAGCAGCACGGCCCAGATTGAGCTAGACACGTCGGAGATCAAACGCTGGCTATTTGAGATCGCGCCCAATTATGCCGTTTCGGCCGAACGCGCCCGCTTCTACTTCGATGATCTGACAAAAGAGTTGGTTCTCATCAAACCGCATGTCAACGGGCGCAGCCTCAATGTCAACGCGACCTATGAGCAAGTCGTCGAAAAAATTCGCACCCCAGATCGCAACATCCAGCTCATCATGAACGAAATTGAGCCTGACATTCATTCTGATGTCAAAGCGGCCGATTTGGGCATCACCGAGTTGTTAAGCTCAGAAACCACCTACTTTTATGATTCGTCACCAGAGCGCAAGCACAATATCCAGCTTGGCGCGACAAAATTTCATGGGCTTGTGCTAGTGCCCGGCGAAGAATTTTCGTTTAACCAATACTTGGGCGAAATCAGCAAAGAGGCGGGGTTTCAGGACGGGCTTGTGATTATTGGCGGACGTACGCAAAGCGGCATTGGGGGCGGCATTTGCCAAGTCAGCACAACATTGTTTCAGACGGTATTCTGGTCAGGGCTGGCGGTTGGCGCACGCAATCAACATGGCTATCGCGTTCCCTACTACGAAATGGCTCCCGGCAACAGCACTAAACCGCTTGGCATGGACGCCGCCATCTACTCGCCCATTGTTGACTTTACATTTACGAACAACTCAACCCATCATCTGCTGCTCGAAACCTATTATCGCGCCGATGATGAGTCGCTCGCTTTCAAATTTTATAGCACCGACCTTGGACGCACGATTGACAGCGACAT
>JBMZDF010000802.1:0-1785 GCA_049614105.1 Promineifilaceae bacterium (SeqCode) | reverse complement strand
CTCTGAGGTTTGTTGTCGCCTACTCTGGTTTGTGCATAAAATCCTCTGAGGTTTTCGTCAATGACCATTTGTGACCCACTGAAAACCCACTTACAAGGTGGAACCGTTCAAAATTGATTATTTAAGTTTCCCCTTCTTAGATGAGCCACTTGGTCATCTCAAACGAGAACTAGCTTGCGAATGATACAGATGAAGCAGACTATTGCGGATTGGTTTCAACAGCTACGAACGATTTGTTGTTGCTTGATAATGATAAGCCTTGTTGCGTGTGGCTCAGATGCTGTTGCAGAACCAACGCCGACCACCCCCGCAACACAGACGTCAACGGCCGAACCACAATCAACCGAAATGGTTGAATCTACGAGTGAACCTGTTCCAACAAACACAGCGTTGCCTGCACCCACAAATACACCTTTGCCCGATGCAGTTTATCTAGATGAAACCCAGCCTATTGAGGCGCGGGTTGAGGACTTGCTGGGGCGCATGACGCTGGCTGAAAAGATCGGCCAAATGACGCTGATCCAGAATCACAGCATTAAGCCAGAAGCGGTTACTGATTTTAAGCTGGGGGCGATGTTGAGCGGTGGCGGTGGTGGTCCGCAAGGGACCGATGACAATTCGGCCGAAGCGTGGCGCGAAATGGTGATCGGTTATCAAACCGCCGCCCTCGAAACCCGACTGCGCATTCCGCTGCTGTACGGTGTTGACGCCGTGCATGGGCATAGCAACGTGTCAGGTGCAACCCTTTTTCCGCACAACGTTGGGCTAGGCGCGACAGGCAACCCTGAACTGCTGTTTGAGATTGGACGCGCAACCGCGCTCGAAACATTGGCAACCAGCATCCATTGGGATTATGCGCCCGTGCTAGCCGTCTCGCGCGATGTACGCTGGGGACGCGCCTATGAAGCGTATGGCGAAGATACCAAATTGGTGACAGACCTTAGCCTAGCGTATATGCTTGGTTTGCAAAGTGTCGATGGCGTTTCTGATTTGGGGAACGCAAACACCTTACTGGCAACGCCTAAACATTGGGTGGGTGACGGCGGCACGGTTTGGGGATCGTCCACAACGTCAAACTATGCGATTGATCAGGGCGATACCCAGCTAGACGAGGCGACACTGCGTGAGGTGCATATTGCGCCGTATATTCCAGCTATCGAACAAGGCGCGATGAGCATCATGGTGTCATACAGCAGTTGGAATGGCGAAAAGATGCACGGTCAAAAATATCTAATCACCGACGTGCTGAAAGAGGAACTGGGCTTTAACGGGTTTGTGGTGTCTGATTGGCAAGCGATTGATCAGATTGACAGCAGCTACGATCAGGCGGTGATTCGTTCGATTAACGCAGGTGTTGATATGAGCATGGAGCCATTTGACGCACGCAAATTTATCCGCGTGTTGACCAAGGCAGTCGATGATGGTGATGTGTCGCAAGCGCGGATCGATGACGCCGTGCGCCGTATTCTGCGTGCAAAGTTTGCGCTTGGGCTATTTGAACAGCCGACAACGGATGACTCGCTGTTAGCGACCGTTGGTAGCGATGCCCATCGGACGCTGGCGCGTCAAGCGGTGCGTGAATCGCTTGTGCTGCTCAAGAACGCTGATGCTGCGCTGCCCCTTAGTAATGAAGCCCGCACCGTTTTTATTGCAGGACAACATGCAGATGACCTCGGTTTGCAGAGCGGCGGTTGGTCAATTGAGTGGCAAGGTAAATCGGGTGATATTACCGAAGGAACCACGATTTTAGAGGCTGTGACCGAGGTGTTAGGCGATTCGGCCGAA
>JBMZDF010000801.1:0-1790 GCA_049614105.1 Promineifilaceae bacterium (SeqCode) | reverse complement strand
TTATCCGTTATCCGTTATCCGTTATCCGTTATCCGTTATCCGTTATCCGTTATCCTGTCAAGGATATAGGATTATTCTAGCTAAATCACAAGCAATCATTGACGAAAACCTCAGAGGTTTTTATGCACAGGCCCGCGTAGGCAACAACAAACCTCTGAGGTTTATTGAACGAACTTTTTTGTGATCCACTTAGTCAGACAACCGTCCTATTTCCGTAGTCTATCCGTCCGTTTTTCAGGTGAAATGTGTCTAAACTAGTGGGCATGAATGCAAAAACGAGAGCTTTGATTGTGCTGGGACTATGTTTACTATTTGCCCAAACGGGCTGTAATTTGAAATATTATGTTGGTTATCAGGTGACGCCTACGTTGCCAGCCATTGTGCTAACCGCGCCGCCTCCAACGCTAACGCCGATCCCTACGGCTATTCCTACGTTGACCCCGATTCCGACTGTTGCGATGCCCTGATGGGGTGTGGTGGGGAAAACGGACTGGCAGTCCGTTCAACGATGTGGGGTTGAGTGGGTGGAGGCTGGAATGGGATGGTGGGAAAACGGACTGGCAGTCCGTTCAACGATGTGGGTTTGGATGGGTGGAAGCTGGAATGGGATGGTGGGGAAAACGGACTGGCAGTCCGTTCAACGATGTGGGGTTGGGTGGGGTTGTAAATTTGTGACCTGACTATGACCTGTTCATGACGTTTGGGACATGAAGTGTGACCTGTTTGTTTTGTATGCTACTGGCAAGAAAAACCAAACGAATAATGAATTGGAAACAGTGAATAATTCATGTTGAATCAGTGCAGTCACCGCATGATGTATTCATCATTCTCCATTCGCTGTTAAGCATTTGTTATTCAAATTCAAACCAGAGGTCACTATGTCACTACTTGTTCCATCTCTCATCGGTTTACACCTTAGCGCGGCGCTTGCATCAATGATTTTGGGCATTATGGCGATGCGCAACAATCAGACGCCAAAAGCGCACAAGCGGGTTGGCATTTTGTATGTGTTTGCTATGACGGGCGTTTGTGTGACGGGCGGGATTTTGTTGGTTGTACGCTTCAACTTCTTCCTGATGCTTGTTACGGTGCTGAGTGCGCAATCGTTTATCACGGGGATGCGGGCGGCGCGGCGCAAATCGCGCGGCACAATTTCCCGCTTTGACTGGTCAGTTACGGCCATTGCTGGCGTGATGGCAGTTGCATTTCTGAGCTATGGCGTTGCGGGTTTGATGGGGCTAGTTGCGGTTGATTTCCCCCCTGCTTATCTCTACGTTGGGATTGGCTTTGCGCTCTTTATCGGGAACGGCGTGCGTGAGGATATTAGATTTTTCCGCAACCCATCTTCAGACCGCCGTGCATGGCTCTACTTCCACATTGACCGTATGCTTGGCTCCTATATCGCCCTCGTTGTTGCCATGAGCGTTACGGTGTCCCGTTACACTTTACCGCCCGAAATTCAATGGGTTGCGTGGACTGTACCGCCCATTATTGGTGGGTTGCTCAGCAGCCGCTATTTGAAGAACTATAAGGCGCGGTTTGCGAAGCCAACAACTATGCGAGGATAGTGGGGAGTGAAGTTGTTTGAAGGGATAGGTATCCACGGAGTTGCGCGGAGGTCAGAAAGGATTCATTTGATTCGCCCTGAACTATCCTCCCTTTTACAATTAGATTATCATGTGTTTCAAATGGGTTGGTGACGATAACATAGACTGAGCTTGTCGAAGTCGTAGTGGCGTGTCGCTCAGGCTTCGACTGGCTCAGCCACCGCTCTTTACTCAAATGAAACA
>JBMZDF010000800.1:0-1823 GCA_049614105.1 Promineifilaceae bacterium (SeqCode) | reverse complement strand
GTGGATTGAATGGTACCGTGATCAGCTCTCGCTACACGCAGCACCGCTGCACGTAGGGAAGCTAGTTGACAACCACATGTGGGAACGTCTCGACAGCGTTATTCTGACCTCGGCAACGATGCGAACCGCCCCGCAAGGGCGTCAGAATCTGGCAAACTTCGATTACATTCGCGCCCGTCTGCAAGCCGATGAAGAAACAGTTCAAGAGCTTTCAGTTGGCTCCCCTTTCAATTACAAGAAAAACACCCTGCTCTATTTGTGTAGCGACATCCCCGAACCGCGCCAACCAGGCTATCAACGCATGGTAGAAGAGGCAATTGTCGATATTGCAACCACCTATGGCGGGCAGACACTTGTGCTGTTTACCAGTTACAAACAACTATCCGAAACAGCACGTATTATTGAACCCAAGCTGGCAGAGGAAAATATTCGCGTGCTTGCCCAAACACAAAAAATATCACGGCAGCAGCTCACAGCACAGTTCAAAGCAGACAATGCTCGTGCCGTTCTGCTTGGAACTAAATCTTTCTGGGAAGGGGTTGACGTGCCAGGGCCAGCACTTTCGGCCGTTGTGCTCGTCAAATTACCCTTTGATGTACCCACTGATCCAGTGATTGGGGCGCGATCAGAAACGTTTAACAACTCCTTCATGGAGTATGCCCTGCCTGAATCGGTGCTGCGTTTTCGACAGGGTTTCGGCCGATTAATCCGCCGCAAGTCAGATGAAGGGGTTGTCGTTGTTCTCGACAAACGTGTTCTCACCAAACGCTACGGCGAACTGTTCATCAACGCCCTGCCCCAATGCGTCACGCTCCGTAAACGCACCCAGCGCATTCCAGAAATTCTAAAACGCTGGCAAAATCGCGATCGAAGCTAGGAAAAGAGTGGTCAGTCTACGTTATCGTCACCAACCCATTTGAAACACACCTTTATTTAACATCTATTTTTATGCCCCACTCAAACAACGTCATTCAAGTAGAAAATCAGGGATGGGACGAGCGGATTTTGGTCTTTGCCAATGACCATCTTGTGCAAACGTTTATCGTTGTCAGCGAACGTTATGTTGTGATTATCGACACGCTGATTAACGAGGCGACGGGCGCAAAACTGCTGGCGGCGGCAAAACCATATCTAAGTGCGTCGCGCACCCTGTTGGTTATCAATTCGCATGCCGATTATGACCATGCATGGGGCAATCAGATCTTTGCGGGGCCAACCGCCGTGCATCCTGCGCCAATCATCGCGCACAAAGCGTCGCCAAAGCATTTCCGCAACTACGAGGCGTTGCGGGCTGAGAAAATCAGCTCTGATGAGCCTGAAATTTTTGGCACGCTTAAAATCACAGAGCCAACACTTCTATTCGATAACTCAATGGTGATTGCAGGGGGTGATTTGACGCTCAACTTAATTTACACGCCGGGTCATACGGACGACCATATTGCGATTCAAATTCCTGAGATTGACACGCTGCTGGCGATGGATTCAGCCGAAACCCCCTTCCCTTTTGCCCGCACCGATGAGGCAATCCAAACGATGCGCGACTCCTTGGCAAAGCTGGCCGCGCTCGACTGTGAAACGGTGCTGTACTGCCACGCTCCTGTTCTGACGGGCAAACAGCTTATTTTGGACAATATCGCCTATTTTGACGCGATTGAATCAGCATGCCAGGCGGCACTCGACAACGGCCTTGACTTAGATACGCTGCCAAAAGAGAAGAACGCACTCATCAACTCTGTGGGCTGCGCCTATGCTGATGTGGTGACAGAGCGCGAGGCGTGGCCTAAAATCGACCCATACTATAAACAAGAAGGGCACACGACACA
>JBMZDF010000799.1:0-1831 GCA_049614105.1 Promineifilaceae bacterium (SeqCode) | reverse complement strand
CAACGCAACGGCAGCCCCTGCATCGGCAAGCGCCCGTCCATCAGCGAAATCTTTGAGTCCCAAGTTGAAATTCACAGCGGGCATCACGACCGCCACGGCGGCTGAGTCTGCCATTGCGGCAACATCATTCCCAGCGGTGACCTCAAGATGATCGGCCGATGTGACGCCGACATCGAGCGCCATTGTCAAACCGCCCAAGCTGTTAAACTGATCAACATGAATTTTAGCCTGCATTCCTACGGCGATGCCTGCTTCTAAAATACGGCGTGTTTGCGCGACATCAAAGGCGTGATCTTCACAGAACACATCAATAAACAACGGGATATTTTGAGTAGGGAAGTGGCTTGCCATGTACCATGCCCAAACGGCGGGGATCATTTCGTTGACGACCAGATCAACATAACCCGCTGGATTCTCTTTGTATTCGGGGGGCAAGGTGTGTGCGCCGAGAAAGGTTGGCACAAGTTGGCAAGCGTGTGTTTGGTCAAGTGCTTCGATCGCTTGCAACATTTTCAGCTCGGTTTCTGTATCAAGCCCGTAGCCCGTTTTGACCTCAACAGTTGTGCTGCCGAGTGCGAGCATGATGTCGAGACGGGCAGAGGCGCTAGCAATCAGCTCATCAAGCGTTGCAGAGCGCGTGTGGCGCATCGTGCTGACAATGCCGCCGCCTGCCGCCATAATCTCCATGTAGCTTGCCCCTTCGATCCGCATCTCGAATTCGTGAACACGATTACCACCGTAGACGACGTGCGTGTGGCAATCGACAAAGGCGGGGATGACCGCTTGGGCGTTAGCGTCAATTGTTTGGGTGGCGCTGTAGGTTGTGGTAATTTCGGCCGAATTTCCCACCGCCACAATCTTGCCATCCGACACAGCAATCGCCGCATCGGTCAACATGCCCACGTTTTTTAGCGCCGCCCCGCGTTTTGTCCCGTTTGGGCTAGCACAAGTCGCCAAGCTTGCGATGTTATGAACAAGCAAATCTACTGTTGTTTTCATAGTTTTTGGATTCTCTACAGGCTCGTTCTCACAATGGTCAAAACGAGGCTTGCGTCATTCTCAACACAAGTGGGTCAGCGTTCCCTTTTAGCCAAGGAATGAGATCGGCAGCAATGCACTGCATGATAAGCTCATCGCCCAGCACAGGTACATTCAAAGCACCAGCCATACTGCCGCAGCCACCACCCCATTTATGTCCCCCAAGATCATCAACACCATAGCACATATCCACAAAACCAATCGGCAGCGATTTATAGGATACCGTTTCGATAAGTTGTTCATGTCGATCATCATCGTCAGTGCCATCATCGACTGCGGGATTGACAATCAGATCTTCCATTAATCGAATTGTATCCATAATGTGCGCCGCTTTTTCAGTTTCAACTGAGACTAGGTATTGATAGCCTAAAGCGACCATAGAGCGCATCACATATTGAGAACGCAGCTTTCGCCACTTGCCACAGATCGGCAAAATATCTAGCCAATTGACCCAAGTTAAAAATGACTTTCGGCCGAAAGGCAAAGACAATATTTCGACAGACCTTTGTGGAATATCTAGCAAAGGGAAATTGTGTTTGTTAACTGTCTTGACCAGCCTAACCAACTTCCCACCTTGCGAGAGCCAGTCAGCATGCGAGTAATCAACACAAATGCATTTCGCCTGTGTAAATTCACTTAACAACGAAGATGCAACCGCGTTAACCTCCGTGCAGGTTAACACAATGACGCCCGCTTGCTCTGACGCCAAGCGAAGCAGTTCATTCAACACCTCTTTCAATGTCAAGGAAAGCGTTGTTGCGACGCTATCAACTTGAAGCCGTTCATCAACAAG
>JBMZDF010000798.1:0-1847 GCA_049614105.1 Promineifilaceae bacterium (SeqCode) | reverse complement strand
TGAAACAGGGTGATTATACTGCCAAAAACTGCTCGAAAATTAAACATAAACAACCTGAGCAGTTTGTTTAACAGTTGTGGTAAGGGCTGATTGTATACAATGAGTGGGGAGTTTCGGCCGAACGAAAAGGTCACCAGAAAGAACAAGGAAGAAGATTGATCGCGCAATCTTCTTCACCTTGCGACCTGACACCCTTTTTATCCAAAGACGCGCCGCCAAAAATTCCCCTGCAAAACCCCTTCGGGATCGCAGCGCAGTTTGAGCGTGCGGAAACGGTTGACGGTTTCTATGCCTAAGTAAGCTTGGGCGATTTCGGGGCGTAGCGTGCTGTCTTTGGCTGGATAGAAACGTCCGCCTGCCGCGACAACAAGTTCATCCATTTCGTAACACATGTCGCGCACGTGGTCACGATTTTGATCGTTGACCGCAAAATCGAGCGCCAATGACCAGCCATCAAGCCCATGCGTCATGAGAAAGGGATCGGAGCGGTGGCGTTTGAGAACGCCGAGATAGGAGATTAGGCCGCGTGCTTGGCTGATTTCGATCAGCTTGGTGAACACTTCTTCGGCCGATTCATCCGGCACAAACGGCTGATATTGAATCAAACCACCGTTGCCCGCCGCCTTTTTCCAGCCGGGGAAGTAGTTGAGCAGAAAATGGAACTGCGCGTGCGGCTGCGTATATTTTTCGCCATCTTTGAGCACCGACGCATAATATTTGCCCATGTTGACATAGGGAATGCCAAACGAATTGAAGAAGGGGCGCATAAATCGCCACATCGCAGAGCGCGGCACGATGCCAAACAGCGTGTCGCTGAGGTGCTGTTTTTCTAGCTGGAATGATTGCTGGGGGTAAGGGTCTTCGCCTGCTTTGAAATGTCGTCCAACGTGGATTTGTCCGCGTCCGATGGCATCCGTGCTGGCGCAGTCGACCCAGCCGACCATGTAGTCGCTTTTCGGCCGAAAATGACGAAACTGGGCAAACATCTCGCCCAAATTACGGCTCGCAATCGCCTCAATCTTGACGCTGCCCGAATGTACGCGCTTCATCTGCATTGTGATGCTGGTAAAGCAGCCCAACATGCCAAAGCCGCCAATCGCCGCGTGAAAAATATCGCTGTTTTCATCACGACTACAGGCGATGATTTCCCCGTTGGGCAGCATCAGTTCAAAGGACAAAATGTGATCGCCGAACGTGCCAACCTTGTACGCATTTTTGCCGTGGACGTTCATTGAGGCCGCGCCGCCGATGGTCACGTACATTGTGCCTGTGCAAACGGGTGGCCAGTAGCCATCGGCCAGCACATATTCCCACAGTTCGCGCAGCGTCAGCCCCGGTTCAACCGTGATTTGCCCGCTGCGAGGGTCCCAGTCGAGAATGCGTTTGCAGCGCGTCAGGTCGAGAACGATGTGTGCCTCGTTGCAGGCAGCGTCGCCGTAGCTGTTGCCGCCGCCGCGAAACCCGACGGTAAGGTTGTTCTGGCGTGCGATTGGGAAAATATCGGCGATGCCTTGGGTTGTATTCGGCCGAAAAACCCAGCCAACCGTCGTTTGTGCCCCGCCCCAGGGCATCACGCGCTCTAAACGCGCATCAGATAGCGATAATTGCGAGTGTGTCAGTACAGAATCCATTGCGCTAATTATCGCTTTTTCGCACCAATTTCGCACCCCCACATTGGTTCGGATCGGCCTAATCAATTAGGCTCTAATAGATGTGTAGAACGCAAAAAGAAGTTGATCTGCTCAATAAACCTCAGAGGTTTTTATTTGCTTGTCAAAGCAAACGACGACAAACCTCTGAGGTTTTCGTCAAAAACTGATGATGGGTCTGTTCTATTGAACTACTAA
>JBMZDF010000797.1:0-1861 GCA_049614105.1 Promineifilaceae bacterium (SeqCode) | reverse complement strand
AACTGAGCCGCCTGTTTCAGCCCCAGTGCGGCCAATGTCTGACGACGTGGTTCATCGTTGAGCAACGACTGGATCGTTTGGGTGATTGATTCGGCCGAAACGGGGTCAAAATAAGCAACCGCCTCACCTCCTACCTCTGGCAAACTCCATACTTTTCCACAGGCGACAGGCGTGCCGCATGCCATCGCCTCAATCACGGGGAGGCCGAAACCCTCGTACAGCGACGGGAACACAAAGAGGGTTGCGCCGCTGTAGAGGGCGGCAATATCGGCCGATTCGATCCGACCCAAAAAGCGAACCCGATCGCCTAATGCGAGCCGCTCAGCCATTTGTTTTGGCTCAGGATGTGCTCCTAGCCACGATCCTGCAATCACCAAAGGGGGCGCATCTGGCAGGTTGGCAACTGCCTCAATCAGCGTCACAATGTTTTTATGCGGCTTGTTGCTGCCAAAGTAGAGTAAGTATTGATCGGGCAGGTTAAATTTGGCGCGGACGGTTGTGGCGTCGGTCGGCCGAAAATGAGGTGCAGCCGCAAGCGGCGTCACATGAATTGGCGCTTGCGGATTGAAATAGCGAATCAGATCGCGCTTAGTTGCCTCTGAAATCACGACAATCGCATCCGCCGCACGAATCGCTAGCCGATGCGACGGGCGAAAGAGCAGTTTGGCACGCGCCGACAAATACTCAGGGTAATGAAAACCGATAAGGTCGTAAACAGTCAATACCGTTGGCACGTTTGGACGAAACGGCATGAGGTAGTAGGGCGAATGGTACAAGGTTGCGTTGTGTTGGCTCAGTAGTCGGGGAATGGTTCGCTGCTGGACGAGCGAGAAATTGCTGGCGCTCGTTTCGATGGTTTGCCCGTCAACTAACAACGATGCATCAGGGGTGGTGATCGCCGTCAGCGACTCATCGGCCGCCAGCAAAGGCAACAGAGCGGCGTGCAGATTGCGCGTGTAGCTGCCGATGCCTGGGAAGTGGGGCGTGGTAACGCGGGCGTCCAGAAAAAAACGACTCATCTCCATGCTCCAATGGCAACGCCCAAATTGCGGAACACACCCTTCTCAACCGCTTTCCCCGCGCAAAAGTCGATAAACGGATTGGGCCGACGCGGTCTTAGCATCACATCATGCGAGGTCAAGATGGCGCGAGGTGCAAACTGTGCCGCTGCCGTGCCATATTCCCACTGCATATACTCATACGTGTGCAGGCTGTCGTGGTGAAAAAAGTCGATTGGCGCATGTTGTGCAGCCAACTGCGGCAGTAAATCTTTGCTGTCGCCAACGTGCAGCGACCAACGCTTGCTGAGCGTGCCCGATACAAAATAGGATTGGGCTGGCTCGTTTGGCTTTGAGGGCAGATCGATGCTGATGAGCTGCCCGTCGCCGTTTTCATGCAGCGCTTGCAGGATGTGGCAGCTAGATGCGCCGTAGAGGACGCCTGTCTCGAAGACGGTTTTCGGCCGAAAACAGCGCACCGCCAAATACAGCGCCTCAATATCAAAATCAGAACTCGATCCACGTGCCACATCATCCAACGCCGCTTTTCGCGCCCGATAAGTTTGTTTGAACTCAGACGCATGATGTGCTTCCAACAAGGCCGCTGCATCAACCCCCGTTTGCGCCTGTAAAAAAGCCAGCAAACGCGCACGCTCAGCGTCCAAGTCAAGCCGCCGCTTGAGCCAATTCGTGTATTGAATGCCAGCATGCATCCGCAACAAACCAGGGACGCGCTGCGGTTGACGGAGTAAAAGGTTAAAGGCTCGTTTTATCATACAAAGGTTTCAGGTTGTCAGGTTTTTCGTTGCCCTCAGAGGAAAAGAACTAAGGAACGGTCTTTACACTCCCCCAAAAAAAGCCCA
>JBMZDF010000796.1:0-1874 GCA_049614105.1 Promineifilaceae bacterium (SeqCode) | reverse complement strand
AGTTTAGGCTTCGGCACGCTCAGGCTTCGACATGCTCAGCCACCGCTTTTTACTCAAATGAAACACATCCATAAAATAGTGCCGTTATCTCACTGTGATGCGGCCGTTTAGCAGAAGTGTACCGCTCTCATGCCCAGTTGGACAGTTTGAGGAGCCAACCAAACATGCAATTAGATGTTTCTGTTGGCTAATTGTCGTCTTTTTCCGACTGTTTAGCATGGCCGAAATAGCGTACCGTCCCGTTGATGAAAACCTCAGAGGTTTTTATTCACGCTAAAACAGACGACGACAAGCCTCTGAGGTTGATTGATCAAGCAACGCGATTCACATTTTTTCATATGGGCCAACTTAGCACGATCATTTTAGCAATTCTATTCGTTATTATCTTTGCCTATGTCGTTCTCAGCAGTCGTTGGCTGATGGGTGCGCTGTTGATCTCGTCGAGCTTATATTTAGGTTGGTTTGCTATTCAGCTTCATCATGACAATGGTTTGCTGCGAGAATCGGCCGAAAATATCCCCGCCGTCATCGTCGACATGAACATTCAAAAAAGGACACGGCAAGCCAACACCTATCACATCTACCTAGAATACAGATCCCTATCCGACGGAACGCTTCTCACAGATAGGCATGGGATACCACAAAAACAATATCGACAGACAAAAATTGGCGATACGATTCAGCTTATGACTGCCACCACAGACCCCACCGTGACAATTTTGGCGCAGTATTATCCGCCGCAATATGCCCCACCCTTTCTCTTTATCCCGTTTATCATTCTTGGACTTGTTTGGGGGGTCTCGGTTTTGTGCAAAAAGGAGGGATTATTTTGAGGATGGTGTGGATTTCGGCCGAAAATAAAACAACCCCATGAGTATCTCCAAGGATTAACGCTAATTGTATATCAACCCGAACTCGACTCCGCGCCAAGTGGCGTATAATCTGCACGGAGAACGCCAAAAACACCAATTAAATCAAGCAGTCTATGACAACATTACAACAATATTTAGAGTTCGCGACCGAAACCGCATTTCAAGCAGGCCGTCATACGCTCGGCTATTTTCAAACTGATATTCGTACCGACTGGAAAAAGGATGATTCCCCCGTCACGATTGCCGACCGCGAGGCGGAGCAATTGATTCGTCGGCGCATCGCGTCAAAATTTCCCAGCCACAGCATTGTGGGTGAGGAGTTTGGCATTCAAGAGACAGCAGGTGCAAGCCACCGCTGGTTTATCGACCCGATCGACGGGACAAAATCGTTTATGCGCGGCGTGCCGCTCTACGGCGTTTTGCTCGGTCTGGAGATCGAGGGCCGCGTTGAGGTAGGGGTTGCCTACTTCCCCGCGCTCAACGAAATGGTTGCGGCCGCAACGGGCGAAGGGTGTTGGTGGAACGGGCGACGGGCGCATGTGTCGCAGCAAACCGATCTGTCGCGCAGCATCATTGCCCACATTGACACAGCTTCCTATGGTCGCGTCAGCGAGGCAAAAGGGGCTGGCTGGCAACGATTGCAAAATGCGAGTTATTACAACGCGGGCTGGTGCGATGCTTACGGCTATTTGCTGGTTGCCACGGGACGGGTCGAGATTGCCCTAGATCCGATCATGAACGTTTGGGACTGTGGCCCCTTCCCGCCGATTTTGCGCGAGGCAGGCGGCTATTTTGGCGACTGGCACGGAAACGAGACGATTTATGCGGAGGAGGCGCTTGCCACGACACCAGCGTTGTTGCCGCAGGTGATGAAGTTATTACATGGTTGATCGGTGGGAGGGTTATTTTCGGCCGAAAATAGCGCAATTACCCCGTCAGCCTCGTTCTTATACACATCGAACAGATTAAGTAGTAAACATAAATTTATTGTAGTATCGATCA
>JBMZDF010000795.1:0-1900 GCA_049614105.1 Promineifilaceae bacterium (SeqCode) | reverse complement strand
GATCTCATCAAGTTCCCCCGACTCTAAATGTACAATTTGGAAACGTTCAAGAGATAGACCCTCGTCTTCATACCAAATACGCTCACCTAGATGAAGGTAAGGTGTGTCTCCCCACAAACGTCCATCGTCAGTGAACCACCACGTGCTGTTTTTCTTATCCACATTCTTTGGGTTCAACAGTTCGATACACATGCGTCCGCCCTGTTTCAACGCGGCGCAGGAGCGCGTTAGGACAAGTTGGGCTTCTTCGCGCGTCATCACAGCAAGCTGTCCATAAATCAAGAACGCCGCATCAAAGGCATTCTCGGAAACCTGCATGTCGCGTACATCTTGTTTGAGAAAGTGGCATTTTTCAGAAACGTTCTGTTGTTCGGCGTACTGTCGTGCGTAATCTAATGCAACAGGTGAGAAATCAATCCCAGTGACTTTAAGGCCGCGCTGGGCAAATTCGGCCGAATATAACCCCGGCCCACACGTAATATCCAACAAATGCTGCCCCGCTTCTAACCCCAGCTTTTCCCACATCCAATCTATCTGCAACAAACGTTGCTCGGACACACGGCTCGCCGCATTATCTGATTCCGACAAATGATAGGCGAGCATCCGCTTGCCAAACTCGATATCATCCCAAGGTAGATTCCCACCATAAGAAAAGGGAACGGGCCGATTCGGCCGATTATAAATTCGCCACAACGCCTTCGATAAATTTGTTTGCATCCCCCTATTGTAATGCATGGGGCATCGCTCACCGCAAGCCCGATTATCCAAATCGGCCCCTTTGAGTGGGGGCGAATCGGCCGATATAATGATTTCTAGCGCGGATCAAATTGCGAACATCAACACCTTAGCCGATAATGACCCTATTCCGTTGTAATGCAAAACGGAGCAATAAAGAAAACAGTTTGTAATAAATACAATTTATGGTTCACAAGTTATGGGCAGGTCGTCATAAACCGTAAACGATAAATCGTAAATCCGTCTTATGGATCAAAATATGTATCGGGAACAGATGGTTGATCTGTTCCGCAACCCGCTCAATAAGGGCGAAATTGAAAATCCCACGTTCACACATGAAGAAGATAACCCTTTGTGTGGCGATGTTGTCCAAATAGACGTTCTAATGGGCGATGATGGACGTGTTGCAGATGTCAAATGGAGCGGCGATGGCTGCGCGGTTAGCCAAGTCTCGGCCTCCTTACTCACTGAAGAAATTCAGGGCATGACGATGGCCGAAATGCAGGCAGTTGACCAAGAGCTGCTTGTTGAATTGCTTGGCATTCCGCTCAGCATGGGGCGTATGAAATGCGCTGTCTTATCACTTCGCGTGCTGCAACGCGGTGCTGCCCGTGTTAGTCCAGCCGAGGGGGCATAAATGGGAAAATGGGTTTTAGTTGGCAAGATGAGTGACTTTGCAGAAGGCGAACCGCTTATCCACGATTTTGACTACGAAACGGCCGCTCTGTTTCGCGTTGGCGACAATGTCTATGCGATTGAAGATCGCTGTACGCACGACGATGGGCCGTTAGCAGATGGGGAGTTTGACCCCACAACCTGCCAAATTTCTTGCCCACGACACGGCGCTCGCTTTGACATTACAACGGGCAAGGTTCTTTCAATGCCCGCCTCCGAGGATGTCCCCACTTATCCCGTTAAGGTTGAAGATGGCAACGTCTTTGTCGAAGAACCTGAAGAGTAGGACCAGTACCAACTAAACCGCAACACATCCCAACGGGCAATGGTGTAGCACACTATTTTATGCTTCGGGCCAAATCGCCTGTAGAAAGCGCGTTTTTGGAACAGCTTGAACCTGGTCGGCGATGTCGACCAGCGTTTGGTATTTGTTGACGTTTTCGGCCGAAATCAGATCAATACAATAACGCCAAAAACGCCAGTACCCTGT
>JBMZDF010000794.1:0-1922 GCA_049614105.1 Promineifilaceae bacterium (SeqCode) | reverse complement strand
ATCCCGACCTGTTGACACAGTTAGTCAACACGGACGGCATGAGCGACGACCTGATTCGCGACCAGATTTTGACGATGTTGATTGCGGGGCATGATACAAGCACGGCGCTGCTGGCGTGGGCGCTGCATTTGCTGGCGATCCATCCTGACATGATGCAAGAGGCGGTTGCAGAGGTCGATGCGGTTGTAGGGGTGGGGGACGTTTCGGCCGAACATATCGCCAAACTCCACTACCTCGACAGCTTCATCAAAGAAACACTGCGCATGTACCCCCCGATTCACGTTGGCAACCGTATGGCGGCGCAAGACACCGAAATCGCAGGCTACGAACTCAAAGCAGGCACGCGCGTCATGGCCTCGATCTACCTCTCGCAACGCGACGTGCGCTACTGGGACAAACCAAACGAGTTCTGCCCCGCCCGCTTTGCCAAAGGCACAAAAAAGCCCAAGGCGTTCAGCTACGTCCCGTTTGGCGCAGGCAAACGCACCTGCATTGGCGCAGCCTTTGCACAAGTTGAGGCTAAAGTAGTGCTTGCTCGCATTCTGCAACGTTTTGAGCTAGCGGACACGGGGCGCAAGGTCAGCGTCCACATGGGCGCAACGCTGGAACCACGCCCTGGGGTGTTTTTGAGAGTGAGGAAACGACAGCAAAAGGTTTAATTTACGATTTATGATTGACGCTTGACGCAGCAAACAGTTCGTCAATCATAAGTCCAAAATCCCCATGACTTATTTTGGATTTTTACTTCGATTTTTGATGATCCCGATTGTGATTTTGTCGGGGATAGCGTGGTGGGATAAGCGGCGGGGGAAACTTTCGGCCGAAACATTACGCAGTTGGCCGATGATTTCCGCCATTGCCCTGCACGTTGTCATTGCCGTCGTCTACACCACCCCATGGGACAATTATCTCGTAGCGACCCGCGTTTGGTGGTACGACACCGCGCTTGTGACCAACATCACGATTGGCTGGGTTCCGATCGAGGAGTACACCTTTTTTGTGTTGCAGCCGATTATGGGCGGGCTGTGGCTCTGGTTCTTGATGCGGACGCTGGCTGTGAGCGCGGCCGAACCGCTCAAGCAATCGCTACGGTTGGCCTCCCTGATCGGGCTAGGCACGTTGTGGGTTGTGATGCTCGTGATTTTGCTGTCGGGCTGGGGGCCAGGCACGTATTTGGCGCTGGAGCTGGTGTGGGCGCTGCCGCCGATTATGCTTCAGCTTGGGTTTGGCGCAGATATTTTGTGGCGCTATCGGACGCTTGTGGCGTTGGCAATTGTGCCAACGACGCTGTATTTGGCCTTCGCCGACGCGCTGGCGATCAACTGGGGAACGTGGACGATTGATCCAGAGCAGTCGCTGAACATTTTCTTGGGCGGCGTGCTGCCGATTGAGGAGTTTGTGTTCTTTTTGCTGACAAACGTGCTGGTTGTGTTTGGGGTGACGCTGATTTCGGCCGAAGCCAGCCACAAACGCCTCGCCCAAATTCCCTTCCTCCGCGAACGCCTCGCCTCAACCCCCTCCTGATCAAACCGAAAGGGCGCTTAAGCGCCCTTCACCTATTCGCGATGCCGTTCACGGCATCTTGCGTTTAGACAGATAAATTTTAAGATGCCCCTGATCAAGCCACAAAATATCCCCTTCTGGTGTTTGGCGACGAGTGAGACCACCCCACTTTGGCGTGCCGCGCTCAGCATCCATTCCGGCTAGTTTGTCCATCAGTTCACGTACAGCAACCATTTCAGCCCCATCTACTTTGCGATTGGGGCGACCCTCTATAGCTGAACCATCATCCGTTGGAGCAAGACGGCGCAAATGCCGTTCGCCTGCCCCATCACCTGCTTCGATAAGCGTCGTCGGTGACAAAATTTTGCCCATCATATCAATCTCATTGCTAAAGATGTCGTGCTGATCGTCTGCCCAGT
>JBMZDF010000793.1:0-1929 GCA_049614105.1 Promineifilaceae bacterium (SeqCode) | reverse complement strand
GGTGTTCCACCGCAGAGCAGTGGAACGAGGTATACAGAAAAGGAAAAAAGGGGCGACTGGATAGACTCCAAAAAGCTTGATGGGCAGTAAAGTTAAACTAAATCCTCCATCCTAATTTATGAAGCAAACGTCGCCACCACACCAAATTGCTTATGACCAAGCTCACCTGTGACAATGTAGGAGCCTGAACGCAACCAAGCGTGTGCTTTCAGCTCTCTTGGCTGCTCTAATGTTTGTGTATCGAATTTAGCACCTAAATAAAGGGTGCTTCTGATACCACGCTGACGAAGTAGTTGCTGTGCTGCCGCAGCTTGTGGAAAACAGTTACTTTTCCACGGCGTAAATCGGCTCGCGCTTGCGATGGCCCATTTCACTTGTTGGGCTACCGCAAGTTGTTCTGTTGGCAGCTCATACGAGGATTCTGTTTGCCGCTTACCAAACCATGTCACAAGTCGCTGAAATGTGACCATCTTGATTGCCAGCCGCATAATGCCAAGCAGCACATAAGCCTGCGCCCACAGCCAGCGCTCTGCCCAAGTTACATTGCGAGCACTTGATATTAAATGCACAGTTGTTATACAGCGTGGATAACAACGAGCTCTTCTTGCAACATCTCGTTTAGAAAACTTAGCGTATCGGCCGCACAACCCGCTCTATCAACGCCTTCATAATGGTTAACAAGCTGATCAATCAGATTATTAACTTTGATAGGTGCTTCCAATGCTTCCCATATTTTTGTTCCTGATTCCTCAAGACCATAGTATGAGCCACGGTCGATGTTCATCATCACCATTTCATCATCTAGCAGCCTAGACGTCATAATATCTTCTCGGAACGAAACTGTTGTGTTTAAATCAATTTTACTCATGCTAATTTAGAAGGTGGCAGTGCGGTTAAGAGAACCCCATTGCTTAGCCCAGAACGTGGATTGACGAAAATTTGCTTTCTCGACACCTGTTGCACTATATGCTTGTGTATGCCAAATCCAACTATATTGTTTGTTGACAAGTTTGGTTTGAACGTTTACATGAACTGTATCACCTATTTCTAGGGCAATCGGCCGTTCAAATGGAAATAAAGTTTGACTGTACATCGGATTGTGTGGCTGATCAGGCGCATTTGAAATAAATACCCCCGAAGTCAACTCCGAGTCAAACCACATACTGACGCCATGTGCTACGCCAGCTTGGTTAACAGTAAACCGCAATGCGCCTTTGGCATCGGGGTTGGTGATAGTTCGGTAATCTAGTTTGGCCCAGTTGATGGGTTGTGATAGTAGATTTTCGGCCGAAATACGCGCCTTAAATGGCACATTTACAATCCGCTTGCGGGCGGCCGACAAATCAAGCCCAAACTCACTATCTTCCCACACACCAATTCGCCTGTCATAAGCTTCAGGTGCATGCACAATAGCGGCCTGTACACTGTCTCGCATTGGGATCTGGACGCCAGATGCATTTAATAATCGGGTTCTAGCATCCTGAATTGTGGGGATATGTGTCGTCAACCAAGGCAACGACCCACGTATATCAGAAATGACAACGTCAGCCAGTTCTGGTAACGATACAGATTGTGACACATCATTGATAAATGTAATCTGCTTAGCAAACCCGTTTGCTGCTGCGAGCTCTTTGCCAAGAGAAATCAAGGGGTTTGGCTCGACCGCATAAACATGTCGCGCACCTAATTGGCAAGCCAGCATCGCAAAGAAGCCAATCCCTGTCCCAATTTCCAGCACAATGCTGTCTGGGTGAATAACAGCCGCCATCGCCTTATAGTAGGTAGAAACACGATTGCGCTCCCTCTTATTTACCATGTTTCCAAGGTCACTAAGACGATAACGATTCATAAACTATTTCCATTCTAAGTAGATCACAAGTAGTCATTGACGAAAACCTAAGAGGTTTTTATGCACAAACCAGAGTAGAT
>JBMZDF010000792.1:0-1930 GCA_049614105.1 Promineifilaceae bacterium (SeqCode) | reverse complement strand
GCTCAGCGCCCCGCCTGATTGGCGGAATCCGACGCCTAGTGGTAAGTACAATTTGGTGATTATTGGTGCTGGGTCGGCGGGGGTCACTTTGGCGCAGTATGCGGCGCGGTTTGGGGCGAAGGTCGCTTTGATTGAAAAGCACCTGTTGGGTGGCGACTGTTTGGTAAGCGGCTGCGTACCGTCGAAGGCGCTGATTCGGGCGGCGAAAACGGTGGGAGAAATTCGGAAGGGGGCGCAGTTTGGGGTTCACGTGCGTGATTTATCAGTTGAGTTTGAGCAGGTGATGGCGCACGTTTGGAAGGCGCGGGCGGAGATTGCACCGCATGACTCGGCCGAAAAGTTCCAAAGCCTCGGCATCGATGTCTACTTTGGAGAAGCACACTTCACAGGCCCCAACAGCCTCAACATCAACGGACAACCGCTCACCTTTGCAAAAGCAACCATTGCGACGGGATCACGCCCGCGTGTCGTGCCGATTTCAGGACTGCAAGCGGTCGGGTTTTTGACGAACGAAACGCTGTGGAATTTGACCCGCCAGCCGAAAACGCTCGCCATCATCGGCGCAGGGCCAATCGGGGTCGAGATGGCGCAAACGTTTCAACGGCTCGGCACGCAGGTCACGCTCATTGATCGCGCCAGCACGATTTTGCCGCGCGAAGATCGAGATGCGGTCAAACTTGTACAAGCGGCGCTGGCGGCCGATGGGGTTCGGTTGCGACTTGACACAACTGTTGCGCGTGTCGCAAGTGATGCAGGGCGGAAACGTCTTTTTATCAACAAAAGCGATGGGGCAGAGACGGTTGTGGTTGAGGAGATTTTGGTGGCTATCGGCCGAATCCCAAACGTTGAATCGCTCAACTTAGCCGCTGCAAACGTCCAGTTTAGCGAAAAAGGCGTGATGGTCGATGACACACTCCGAACGAGCAACCCTGATATTTACGGCGCGGGCGATGTCGCGTTGCCGCATCAATTTACACATGCGGCAGGGCATTCAGCCAGCATCGTGCTACAAAATGCGCTGTTTGCCGATCCATTGCGCGTGCTGCCTAAACGGAAATACAGCGAGTTAATCATGCCTTGGGCAATTTATAGCTCGCCAGAAATTGCGCATGTGGGACTGTCCGAACGTGAGGCGTTGGCGCGGGGCAAGGCGGTGAGAACAAGGGTAGTTTCGTTGGGAGAGGTGGATCGAGGGGTGGTGGATTCGGCCGAAAATGGCTTTGTCAAACTATACACACAGCGCGGCAGTGACAAAATTCTCGGCGCAACAATTGTGGCCGAAAATGCAAGCGAACTCATCACCCAAATCACGCTTGCGATGAAGCACAATCTCGGTCTAAGCGCCTTCTCATCCGTCATCATGCCCTATCCCACCCTGTCAGAAGCAATCCAACGGGCAGCACTTGGGGAATCAGTCGCCAAAACGGCAAAAAAATATAGAGGTGTTCTAAAGCAGCTTATGCGTTTTGCGCGTCGTTAAACAACAAAGTGGCGAAAGTCGCCAGCTCGTCTGACTTCTACGAATCCAAATAAGGCAAAACAATATAAGACACCACCCCCATCGTCACGGCGATGACGCCCAGCGTCACATCGGCATAGACGATAGCAAACGTAGCTAGCGACATCGCGGCAATGCGGAAGGTAGGGCTGCGCAAGAAGTCGAACGCGCGATCACGCATTGAAGGGGGCGCAGCCGCAAATCCCAAGGAGCTAAGCTTGCTCAAAAGCTGTTTATTGCTTGGCTCAGTCAGGGTGCTCCCGTCGGGAAAAATAAGCGTGGGAACACTTTCATTGCCATTGTTAATCGAACGCACCTGCTGACGCGCCTCGTCATCGACCCAAATATCGACATAGGTATACTCAACATTGGCTCGCTTGAGCGCACTACGCACGGGCGTCACCATCGGGCAAACGGGGGTTCCATAAACTG
>JBMZDF010000791.1:0-1972 GCA_049614105.1 Promineifilaceae bacterium (SeqCode) | reverse complement strand
ATCCAGATCAACCCCTTCTACCCCTCCCGCTTGCGCTTCTGTTTGTTGCAGGACTCGTCTGGATCGCATGGAAATGGGGCCGTAACCGCAGACCACAAAGTCAGAGCGTTGTCGTGTTGCTGTGGGTCACACCGTTTATTATGATTTTGCCAACGGCGCTGGCGCTTGGCGAAATTGTCCCCAGCAACCTACGTGCGATTGGACTGTATCCGTTTGTGCTGCTGCCGATTGCGCTGCTGTTGGCAGACAGCATTACACGTATCAAACAATCGCAGCTTGTTTCGTTTGCGCCGCTTGCTCTATTTGGGCTGCTCGTTGTGACTGGCTACACAAATTATTTTGTGCAGTGGGGAACGCGAACCGATACTTTTTACGATTCAGACAGCGATCTGATTGGTGCGGCAAACTACATCGACAACAGCGATGTGCCGACCTATATTGCGGCGCTGCACTATCGACACCCTACCGTTGCGTTTGCCAGCGAACGTTATGACGGGTTGAAATGGCTGGTGAACAGCGAGGCAATTGTCGTGCCACCTTACGCGGCGCAGGTCGTTTATCCGCACAACAGCCCGCCACCTGCATGGGTGCAAACATGGCTAGGTGCGCCGCTTTCGGCCGAAATTGGCATCGACGGCGCAACCCTCTACACCGCCTATCAATTACCCGCCACCCCGCCACAACCGTCCATTACAACAGACGTCAATTTCAGCGACATTGTGCGGCTGGTAGGTTACGATTCGGCCGAAACAGGCACGCCAACCCCCACAATTCGACTTTATTGGGAAGTGCTCAACACCCCCGATCGCAACTTTGCTCCCTTTGTCCACCTCACCGACCACACCGACTTCCGCTGGGCGCAGCGCGAAACGATCGCCTACCCGTCCGAACAGTGGGAAGTTGGCGAAACAATTATTCAGGATGTCACCTTTGAACTCCCTGCGGGCATGCCGCTGGCCGAGTTTAACGCCGTGATCGGTCTGTTCGATGGCAACGATCGTTTGCCAATTGTCGATGCAGATGGACGCTTCGCTGGCACAACATTCCAGATTGAGGATCTGCTGTTGGCGGGCAATCCCAACAAGCCACGGGGCGCTGAAATTTTGGACTTAGACAGCTCAAACGGTCAGACGTGGATGCTGGGTGGGTTTAAGCTGGCGGTTGATTCGGCCGAAACAGGCACAAAACTTCCCCTCACGCTCACATGGAGCCTCAGCGACTCGTTGCCCTACACTCTGCTGTTGGTTGATTCCGCAGGCAACCCCACCCCGATCTATGAAAACATCGTGCAGCTTGGTCAAACCCCATACCGCTACGCAACTGATCGCACGTTTCCACACCTGCCAACCGACCTACCCGCTGGCAGTTACACCATCCAGCTTGTGGCCGACGGGCAAACAATCGACCTCAAATCAATCGAATTAATCGAAACCGATCGCCAATTTGACGCGCCAGCAGTTGATAACTCAAGCAATATCCTATTTGATAATCAGCTCCGTTTGATTGGATATGAGCTATCAGAGACGCAATTGCTTACGCTTGTTTGGCAAGCAGAAACGACGCCACAGAATGACTACACAATATTTATTCATGCGCTGCACCCCGATGGAACCTGCTGCGTGTGGCAACAGGATACCCAACCGCAGCAAGGCGCTTACCCCACCACCCGCTGGATCAAGGATGAGATTATTATCGATCAATATCAACTCGCAATCGATGACGCCGATCTATCCCAGTTCCCAATCGAAATCGGGCTATATCTCGCTGAAACAGGGCAACGGCTCTCAATCGGTTCACAAGATTATTGGATTTTAGATCCGCATCCAAGTCCAGTCAGTCCATAAATTGGTCAGCCAACAAGCGAGGTTTTTATCGGCTCTGGCAATTAAGGAAGCACCCTCCCTTAATCCCTCCCAAAGGGAGGGAGATCAGATCCCTCCCCCTTCGGGGGAGGCTGGGTGGGGGTGCGTGC
>JBMZDF010000790.1:0-1981 GCA_049614105.1 Promineifilaceae bacterium (SeqCode) | reverse complement strand
TTAGCTGAGTAGGACACGACAAATTTCGATCAATAAACCTCAGAGGTTTGTCGTCTGCTTAAAACCTCAGAGGTTTGTTGTCATCTACACAGGTCTGTGCATAAAAACCTCTGAGGTTTCCGTCAGTGATTCATTGTGGCGCACTTAAGCCGCATAGTGTGACAACAGCATCGCCTGTTGTTCAATCGCGGCACGGAATTCAGTCCGCATTGTTTCAACTAAGGTTTGGACAGATACCACATCATCAATTGTCGTCACGCCTTGCCCCGCCGACCATACGGTTTTCCAAGCTTTTGCCTCTGAATCAAGCTCTTTGCCAAAGTCAACCTTCTTTTTCATTTCCCAGAACTCTTTGGTGATGCCCATCGCTTCTAGGCTGGGGCGCAGAAAATTAGCAGGGACACCCGAAACGGCCGCCGTGTACACCACCTCTCGTGTACCACTGTCGATAATCATCTGCTTGTATTCTTCCTCCGCCTCGCTTTCGGCCGTGTTGATAAAGCGCGTGCCAAGGTAAGCCAAATCAGCCCCCATCTGCATCGCCGACGCGACATCTCGCCCCGTGCTCATACAGCCTGACAGCAAAATTGTGCCGTTGAAAAAGCTGCGCATCTCGGCAATAAACGGCATCGGGTTCAATGTCCCAGCGTGTCCGCCCGCACCCGCCGCCACACAAATCAGCCCGTCAACACCTGCCGCAACCGCTTTTTCTGCGTGGCGGCGATTGGTCACATCGTGAAAAACGCGCCCGCCATAACTATGAACCGCGTCAACCAAATCGGAGACAGCCCCCAGCGAGGTAATGATTAGCGGGACTTCATGTTTGACGCAAATTTCGAGATCGGCCTGCACACGCGGATTGGTGTGATGCACAATCAAGTTCACACCAAACGGGGCGGCTGGCTTGCCCGTTTCTAGCTCAAAATGACGCAGTTCGTCCTTAATTTCCATTACCCACTGCTCAAATCCAGCCGTCGAGCGCTGGTTGAGCGCGGGGAAAGTGCCAACGATACCGTTTTTACAGCATTCAGTTACTAGTTTCGGGCCAGAAATCAAAAACATTGGCGCAGCAATGACGGGTAACGATAAATTATCAAAGGGGTTGCTCATACAGGTTCCTTCTAGTTTTGGGTTGTTGATGGGTGTTAGCGCGTCAGAAAGCACAATTTGCCACACGCTTTCCAACTGAAATGGGTCAACATATCGTTCTATCATAGAACGGTTGCGGATGGGATGCTATAAATCGGCCGAAAACAGCCCCACACTCAATAACACGGACGCACTTCCACACACTCTGTAGCGCTACGCCCTTCTTCGCAAACGAGCGCAATGCCGCCATTCACAAGCGGACGCTCAACATCGACCAGATCAAATATGAGCTGGTTATCGACCCAACCCTGCAAGCGA
Source organism: Promineifilaceae bacterium (SeqCode) (assembly GCA_049614105.1). Taxonomy (GTDB): domain Bacteria; phylum Chloroflexota; class Anaerolineae; order Promineifilales; family Promineifilaceae; genus CALECP01. The sequence goes on along the minus strand of JBMZDF010000790.1, from coordinate 574 downwards.
TTGCCTGCAACCTGCAAACGCAAACGGTACGTGCCGCGCAGACGCCAATCAATCTTCTTTTCAGCCAAAACGGTCCAGCCATCAAGCGCTTTGACCAGTTGAACAGCGCCCCCCGCGCTCAGCATCAGCGCATAGTAGCGACGCATCCCCTGAACACGCGCCGCAATGCCTGTTGATTTGACCATGTGCGGCGTGATCGCGCTGCTGACACTGTAATCAGTCCAGTCACGTGCGCCCAACAGCAACATCCCAACGCCAGCATTGTGCGCCAGTCGAAACGCTTCGGGGAAATTTGGGTTATCGTGATCAACGCCGTTCACCCACGCCCTGCGCCACATTCGGCCGTTATGGTCAGGTCGTTTAAGCGTCAAATTGAGCGTCCCGTCCCACGTGAGATAATCGAGATAGAGCGTTCCATGCGCCGCTTGCGAACTGCTGATCTCGACACCCACGTTGGCAATCGGGCCAAGAGGTTCAATGTCCAGCGTCCAAGTTAGCTCACCCGCCTCGTCGGCTGCCAGCACCACCTTGGGGCCATACACCTTTTCAAGCCTGTCATCCGTGCCGTAAACCG
>JBMZDF010000789.1:0-1982 GCA_049614105.1 Promineifilaceae bacterium (SeqCode) | reverse complement strand
TGGTTGGCAGGGAAAAAGCCGAAGAAGATGCCGACGGCAGCGGCCGAGCCAAAGGCCAGCCCGATGGAACTTGGGACAATGACTGTGTTCATGTCGCTGGTTTCGCCAAACAGGATTGCGCCGCCTACGCCAAACAGAATGCCGAGCAGACCACCGACCAAGCTCAGGATCAGCGCCTCCATTAAAAATTGCAGCCGAATATCGTTGGGGGTTGCGCCGACCGACTGGCGGATGCCAATCTCGCGGGTGCGTTCGGTGACGCTGACCAGCATGATGTTCATGATGCCAATGCCGCCCACAAATAGCGAAACGCCTGCCACCCACGCTAATAAATTGCGAAACGCTTCTGTGGTTGCACCACGCGCATCGACAATATCCTGCTGGGTTTGAATGGTGAAGGGGGATTCATCGGCCGATAACCCCTTACTATTCAATATTTTCGCCTCAATCTGGGTCAGCACGCCCTCCATATCCGCCTCCTCATCAATTTCGGCGTAGATGATACGCACGCGATCACCCGCAAAACGCGCAAACTGTGAGGGCAGGAACTTGTCGAATACAAGCCCGATCGGGATATAAATTTGTGCATCAAAATCGGTGTTGCCAACAACCCCCTTTGGCTGTGCAACGCCAATCACCGTTAGCTTCACCGTGCCGATAGTGATTGCCTGCCCAATTGGATCATCCTCGCCAAACAGATTGGTTGCCATGCTGGAGCCAATGACGGCGATTTTTGATTTACGCAGCGCCTCTTTTTCATTGAAGAAACGCCCTTGACCCACGGGAACGTCGCGGACGCTGGGGAAGGCTGGCGTCGTGCCAACGATGCCAACTTCATCTAGACTGGTGCTGCCAAACTTGACCGTTTGAGATGTGTTTTGTTCGACAACCGTGCCAACTACGCCGCGCACACTTTCCACAATCTGGATGTCGTCAAAGAGTAGGGTGGGCGTGTTATTGTTGCCGCCACCTGGCCCTCTTCGGCCGAAAGGGGACTGAATAAAGGCCAAATTCGCGCCCAAGCCCTCGATTTGCTCCGCAATGGCCTGTTCCGTTCCCGCGCTGATCGAGATCATGATAATGACGGCCGCCACGCCAATGATGACGCCCAGCATTGTCAGCAGCGAGCGCACCTTGTTCCGCGCCACGCCTTCCCACGCGATGCCGACCACCTCAAAGGGGTTGACAATGTAGTCGTCGGGGAGTGTTGTTTCGGCCGATGTTGAGCGCGTTGTTTGTTCAGTTAATTCCATGTCAGGTATCCCGTCTATGACTCAATCAGCCCATCACGCAGTCGGATCGTGCGCTCCGTTTGGCTGGCGACCTCTGGCTCGTGCGTCACCATGACGATGGTGCGACCGCGACCGTGCAGGTTGTGAAGCAGGGCCATGATTTCATCGCCCGTTTTGGTGTCCAAATTCCCTGTCGGCTCGTCCGCCATCAGAAGAACGGGATCGTTGACGAGCGCACGCGCAATTGCGACGCGCTGCCGCTGCCCGCCCGACAGCTCCATTGGCTCATGATGAGCACGATCGGCAAGGCCAACCGCTTCCAGCGCCTGCATCGCGCGTTCTTCCCGTTGTTTGTTGCTGCGCTTGATGTGGCGCTGATAAACGAGCGGCAGCATCACGTTGCGCAGAGCCGAGGTACGAGCGAGCAGGTTGAATGATTGAAAGACAAATCCCAACTGGCGATTGCGAATTGAGGCAAGCTGAATCTTGTTCATGATGCTGACATCTTCCCCCGCGAGCACATAACTGCCCTCGGTCGGCCGATCGAGACAGCCGAGAATGTTCATCAGCGTACTTTTGCCTGACCCCGACGGCCCCATGATAGAGACAAACTCCCCTTCGTTAATGCGTACGTCAACGCCAGCAAGCGCGGCTACCTCAATATCACCCATTTTATAAATCTTTTTGAGGTTGGTCGTTTGAATGATAGGGCTTTTCATAGTTGTCCTGCACGTCTTATTCTGTCTCGAT
>JBMZDF010000788.1:0-1989 GCA_049614105.1 Promineifilaceae bacterium (SeqCode) | reverse complement strand
TTTGAACCAATCCTTCATCTCGTCAATTAGATATGGCTCACCAGCGGGACGCCAGTCGCCTGGCTGTTGGCTGTAAAGTTGAATGCGCCACTGGTGTTTGCGTGTGACGTTGCTGCTGAGCGCCACACGATGGATTGTGAACAGGTTGGGGCAGCGCATCAGTTCACGCTGCTGTTGCCACAAAAAGCTGCGCAAAAATTCGCGCTGAATGTAGCTACGCATATCGTGAGCCACTTGCACCGTATGCGCCACAATCTTTGACGTTTGTTGATCCAGCAGTTCAGCCAAACGCTGTTCTGTTAGCTGCTTGGTTAGCTTAGACGCGCCAACACCCTCAACCAACTCCAAACGCGAGAGACGTGTGTCGCAGTTTGGGCAGTTAAAATGAGTGCGTTCGGGGCGTTTGGTCAACCATTGCTCCAATTTGTCTAGCTCAAACAAATTGCTGCACGGTTGTTCATCTAGCTCATCATAGCCGGGGCAAGGTACAAGGCGGGTTACCTCAAGTCCTTCATAACGGCTGAGCGTATCGCGGAAACCGTCGCGCAACAGCGAGAGGAATCCTTGCGGGAAGGGGCCGCGCACGCGCATTTCAACCACCCGATCATGGTCGTTAGCGATCACCAGCGCACGGTGACGCCCGCTTTCATCTTCAAACAGCACGCCGTTGATCCAGTGGACGCCATCACGACCGTCGCGGCCGAGCGTGAAACGATGACAGCGGGCAATAAACCATGTCGGAATGCCAGGCTGCATCGAACTGAGTTTGAAGCGCAGCGTAATCTCGCGCCCGCGTTCGGCATACTCATCCCACAGCGGTTGATAGTTGGGCGGATCAAGCGGCAGGCGTTCAACAATCAGGCTGCGGTCAAGCTGGTCGTTGGGGATCACGTAGGCCAAGTCAAACTTGTCCATGATGTGCAGAAAAAGCGTGCGAATGTGCTCATCCAAATCGTGCCACAGTTCGCGCAGATGGTCGTGGGAAACAACCCCTTTGCGTTCCAGCACGTAATCGCTGCGCAACACCTCGCCCAAACGTTTGGTAAGCCAGTCGGGGTGCAGAATCACATAGTCAGCAATTGCGGCTTCATCGGAGAAGTTGAGAACATCGCCTAGTTCGTGCAGCCAGCGCAGCAAAATGGCGCACTGCTCGTTATCGAGGTTGCCTGCTTTCTGCATGGTACGATAGACGGCGCTGCGGCTGCTGTGTGCATGATTATGACCAAGATCGCGCACCGCATTGGCAGCAGCCAGCCAAGAGGTTGGCCATTTGACGCCCATCAGCGGCAGTTCAACCGCTGCCGTTTGGATCAGCGTGCGCAGTTGGTCAATGTTTTTACCCGATTTGCTGCTGACCTCAATTGTGGCGATTAACTGTGGATGGTAGCGGGCGCGTAGCTCAACTTTTGGGTAGTCGGAGTGCGGTTCATCAATGTGGGTTGCGACTAAGATAACGCTCGCTTCAGGGGCGCGGACCTGAATATTGTCGAGCCAGCGTTCGATTTTGCCCTGTTGCCAACCGTGGCGGGCGTTCCACACGAGCAGGATCAGGGCGCGATTGCTGAAGAAAAACTGGTGCATCGCGTGGTTAAAATCCTGCCCCGCAAAATCCCAGCAATTAAGCTGCATCATTGTATTCGGCTGTTCTGGATGCAACAGTTCAAGCGGCTTAATATCAATCCCAACCGTACCGACAATCGACACATCAGGCTGATTGCCGCGCAAAGAATCTATCAACCACGTCTTACCAACCCCGCCTTCCCCCACAACCACACATTTTGATTCCCAAACCGCTTGGCACCCTTCCGCCGCCGCCCGCAGGTAGTTCATAATCTGGGGAACATTGTCTTTACCAATCACATCTTTCGGCGGAAATTGTATATCCTGATTGCCATTCAATTGATTTGTAGTACTGTCAAATCGTAAATCCAATATACCAAGCTGTTCTAGGTTCTTTAGCTCTAGCGGTAGTTCAGTAAGGTGGTTGCC
>JBMZDF010000787.1:0-2007 GCA_049614105.1 Promineifilaceae bacterium (SeqCode) | reverse complement strand
TTGTTTGTATATCACACTGGTAGCTTAATCCAATAAGACTCAATTGTTCTAACGTGACATCTTGAACCATGCTATTTATTGTATAACAATCTGGCGTCTCGTGGCAGCTTCGACAGCAAGCCGCTATAATTAGAGGGTTGTTTGAAGGTCTGCACATTGCAACAGTTCGGACAACACAACATGATTTACACAGCGTACAGTCTGTATGAAATACTGTACAACCCCTTTAATAGAGCAAACTAGAGCACCCTACAATATAGCTATTTCGCTAAGTGATTCGCCTAACACAATAAAGCGTCAACCACAGATATATTCAAAGTTAGCTAGCATTGTATGAGAATGATTTAGGTCTGTTTGCATTATGCAGGCAGCACTTTTTGGTTGTTCGCATAACCGTTAGTTTTTCAACAGGATACAAAGGAAGTAACGATGGCAGACAATAATTCGATTCGATATTACAGCACCAACCGTAATGCACCAACAGTCAGCTTTCAGGAGGCGTTGTTTCGTGGTTTGGCCCCTGATGGCGGGCTTTATTTCCCCGATCGGTTCCCAGTTTTTTCGGCCGAAGAACTCAGCAATCTACCTGGCTCTTCCTTATCAGAGGTCGCTTATCAAGTATTGAGCAAATGGTTTGGCGACGAAATTGAAGACGAGGCCATCCGCCAAATCGCAATTGACGCACAGAACTTTCCGATTCCAATGCACAAAGTGGGGGAAACGCACGTTTTGGAGTTGACCCACGGCCCCACCCTTGCGTTCAAGGACGTTGCAGCACAAAATTTGCCTCGTCTCATGAGCTACTTTTTGCAGAAGGACGCCAAGCAGATCAAACTGCTCGTTGCCACAAGCGGCGACACGGGCGGGGCTATCGCGCATGGCTTTTCAGACATCCCCAATATTGAAGTTTTTGTTCTATTTCCCAAAGGGCGCGTGAGCGCGTTGCAAGAGGAACAGCTCACACGGGTGGCTGATAACATTCGGCCGATTGAAGTCGATGGCGTTTTTGATGATTGCCAAGCGATGGTAAAGCAAGCGTTCACCGATCCAGCCCTCACGCATCTCAGCCTCACCAGCGCCAACTCGATCAGCATCGGCCGACTCATCCCGCAAATTATCTACTATGTTTATGTCTATGCCGTGTTGGGCCGCGACGACATTCAGTTCATTGTCCCTTCAGGCAATTTTGGCAATCTAACAGCGGGCCTGTTTGCACGTGAGATGGGGCTGCCGTTCAATGATTTTGTAGCCGCAACCAATCTTAACGATTCGGCCGTTCGTTATATCGAGTCAACGAAATACGAGCCGCATGAAACAGTCAGTACCTTGTCAACCGCGATGGACGTGGGCAATCCGAGCAACTTTGCGCGGGTGCTTGAACTGTTTGAACATGATTACGAGGCGTTGCGTGATGTTATTCAAGCGTATCGACTGGATGATGAGGCAACGGTCGCCACGATGCGCAAAGTGCAGGATCTCTACAGTTATTTGTTAGACCCGCACACGGCGGTTGGTTGGGAGATTACACAGGAGCACGGGAATCCAGAGATGGAGCGCGTTCTGATTGCGACGGCTGCGCCTGTCAAGTTTGCACACGAGATCGATCGGGCGGCGGGGATTACTTTGGACAATTCGGCCGAAATCGACAAGCTCAAAGCACGACCCCAGCGCAAAACGTCGATCCCCAACGATTATGACGCCCTTGTGCAACTTTTACTCAAATAACGTCCACAAGGCGGCCACATTATGACCGCCCTTAATCCCTCCCCCTTCGGGGGAGGCTAGGTGGGGGTGCTGTCAGATCCCATCGAAATTTTTGCGATCTACTTAGTACGACGCGCATTCAAAGCATTACGCAATGCACGCAACGGATCAATGCGAATTGTGCGGAATATATCGTGGCTTTTACCCTCAAGTGAGCGATAGTGGCTTTTGACGACTTTGAGTTCATTGGTTGGATAAGATTGATAGTGCATGTCTACTCTCCAGAAACATAGCAAACTAGCA
>JBMZDF010000786.1:0-2008 GCA_049614105.1 Promineifilaceae bacterium (SeqCode) | reverse complement strand
TGTTTTTCGCATATTCGGCCGCCATCGATCCTCCAAGCGAATGTCCGCCAATGACCCACGATTCAATTTCTGGAAACGCGGCGACAATGCTCTCCGCACGGTTTGCATCGGTAACAGCGAGATTGAGCGGCATCTTGGGCAGAATGACAAGATAGCCCGCGTCGGCGATCCCCTGCGCGGTGACGGCGTATGCCTCTGGCTCGACAAGTCCGCCAGGGTAGTAGATGAGGGCTGCGGTTGTGGGTGAATTCGGCCGAAAAACCAGCAGCCCATCCTCGCGCACAACGTCATTAGCCGCCAGCGTGTCAACCGCCCGCTGCGTTGCTGGCTGTGCGCCAACTGTTGCCCAGCCAACTAACCCGACCACAGCAAGCGTCACGATAAGAACGAGTCCCAATAAAAGTCGACGTAATAGTTTCATAGATTTTAGCTTTTCTGAACAGTGGTCACGACTCAACATGCAGCAGCGGAACGCCAGGCTGCACCGATTGCCCGACTTCGCAACTGATTGTGCTGATTGTGCCGTCGGCGGGTGCGTGGATAGGGATAATCATTTTCATCGATTCGAGCAGGATTAGTTTATCGCCAGCCGAGACGGTGTCGCCAACCTTGACGAGAACCTCAGCAACGACGGCGGGGATGCTGGCGGATAGGGAGCCTATGGGTGCTTCATTTTCGGCCGAATTTTCCGACACTTTCCGATAGCTGACCGTCTGCCCATTGACCCAAACCTGACGATTATCGCCTTTACGTGAGCCAGCAACGCGCAGCAGGCGACCGTTGTGTTCGAGGAGGAGGGTGTTGTTTTCGGCCGAAATCAGCCGCAGCTTATGCTGCACACCCTCAATTTCGATGAGAATCTGATCCCCGCGCCGCGTTGTATCTAGCTCGTATTCTGTTGTGCCAATCAAAAATTTCTGCTTCATAAGCGTGTGCTTGTTACTGTAAATTTCGCCAAGCGGGGGCCGTCTGCCAAGGGTCGTCGATGTGGTCGGGGCCAGCGGTGGCTGCATTTGTTGCGCTGGCGCTGCGTTTGCCGAGCAGATCATAGGCGGCGATGGCGAGCAGCAGGTCGGGGGTGATTTCGGCCGAATCATCCCACCCGTCAAATTGCTCATCCAGATAACGTGTTGTTGTCTCACCCGCCTGAAACTGTCGTTCCTGCAAAATGGTGAGTAGGTAGGTGAGGTTGGTCGTGACGCCCAAAATGCTCGTTTGGCGCAGTGCTGCAATCATGCGCTCGATCGCCTCGGACCGATCGCGACCCCACACAATCACCTTTGCCAGCATCGGGTCATAGTAGGTTGAAACCTCGCTGCCCGTCGCAATGCCCGCATCGATGCGGACGTTGGGCATGGTTGGGAAGCGGCAGTAGGCGATTGTGCCAATTGAGGGCAAAAATTGATTCGCGGGGTCTTCCGCGTAGACGCGACACTCGATAGCGTGACCGCGCTGTTGTAGCGCCGCTTGCGCCACGTTGAGGGGTTGCCCCGCCGCGATCCGAATTTGCCATTTTGCAAGATCGATTCCCGTGACCAATTCGGTGATGGGATGTTCAACCTGTAGACGGGTGTTCATTTCCAGCAGATAAAATGTACCGTCGTTCGTGTACATAAACTCGACCGTGCCTGCGCTGCTGTAGCGAACCGACCGCGCCAACTTGAGCGCCGCATCCGCCATTTGCTCACGAATTTGATGCGGAATGGTGGGTGAGGGGGTTTCCTCAATGATTTTTTGATGCCGTCGCTGGATCGAGCATTCACGTTCAAATAGGTGCAGGACGTTGCCGTGCTCATCCCCCAAAATCTGGATTTCGATGTGGTGGATGCGGGTGAAATATTTTTCGAGGATGATGTGGTCGTCGCCAAAGGCGCTGGCCGCTTCGCTGCGGGCGGCTTGGAGGGCGTCGGGGAATTCGGCCGAAACGTCAACCACCCGCATTCCTTTGCCACCCCCGCCAGCACTTGCCTTAATCAAAACAGGATACCCAATTGCGTCCGCCGCTGCT
>JBMZDF010000785.1:0-2013 GCA_049614105.1 Promineifilaceae bacterium (SeqCode) | reverse complement strand
TCTTACCCACTGCATGCGTACCCAAAAACAAAAACGCCGTATCGGGATGAACAGAATGGCTAGTCCAAGTGCAAACATGCCCAACATTGTCGTTAGCCAGTTCGACAACCACGGCGTCGTGGTTAACTAGCCATTCAGTAGAAGCGGCTCCCCGATTGAGGGTGTTACGGTTAGCAGAAGTGTAGAGAATTTTGGTTTCTCTGATCAATATTTAATTGCTACACGAAAATACATTGGTATAGACATCGCTTTGTAGGTTTTTGTGACGTCATATTTGATGTAAGCGCTTCTTCGGGCGACCTGCCAAACAAAGCACTTGGCGGTTGCGACCTGAATTGTAGAAGGGGACTATAAAACGCGGTGGACGGGGGAACTGAAAGCAGCTTGCGATCTACTTAACGTCGTGTCTTTCCGTTTGCATAGACCTTGAAAATGCTAACCGATTCGCGCAGTTCGGTTGTGAGGCGGCTCAAATTTTGCAGACTGGCACTTGTTTCGCGCGTTCCAGCCGCGTTGCGGTGGGTGATGTCGGCGATTTCATGCATTGTGTCTGTCAACGACGCCGAGGTGTGGGCTTGATGTCGCGCCGATTGGGAGATAATCTGACTTAGTTCGGCAAACTGTTCGGAAACAGTGCTAATTTCTTTAAGCGCCCCGCCAGCCTGTCGGGCCAGTCGCGAGCCCTTTTCAATTTCGGCCGATGTAGCAGAAATCGCGTTGGCGAGCAATCCTGTTTCAGTTTGGTTGCGGTTGATTAGGAGAGAGATTTGCTGGGTTGCATCGGCCGAATGTTTCGCCAATCGCTCAACTTCCTCCGCAATCACCCTAAACGACGCACCGCTTGGCCCAGCCTTTGCCGCCTGAATCGACGCATTGAGCGCCAAAATCATCGTGCGGTCTGCAATATCCTCAATCAATTCGACAATTTGTCCAATCTCAAGCGAATTGCCACGCAGCGTCTCAACACGTATCGTTGTGTCTCGAATTTGCTGCTCTAAGCGTATCATCCCTTTAATCGTATCCTCAACCGATTGCGTTCCACGCTCGGCGCTGACTTTAGCCTGCGCCCCAATCGACGCAGAGTGTACCGAGTTCGCAGATACTTCCTGAATCGAGGCGGACATCGACTCGATAGAATTCACTGTCGAGCTGATTTGCACCGCTTGGTGGGTGCTGGCTTCCTCAAGTTGGGCAGCTTTTGTTCGGATCTGTTGCGCGGCCGCGTTGACTTGCAACGACGTCTCCTGCACCTGCTGAATAATGCGGCGCATTTGACCAAGCATTGTATTAAACGCTTCACCAATTGCGTGGGTTGCGCCGTGATGGCCATCGGCCGAAACGGTTAAATCCCCATTCGCCGCTTGGGCCACATCGTCTAGCAAATTATTGACAGATGTTTCAAGCAACGTGTTTTGCTGACGGACAGCCAGCATACTTTGCTCGGTTCGATCGAGCATCGCATTAAAACGTTGCGCCATCACACCCAGCTCATCCCGACTCTGCACAGGAGCGCGGCTCGTAAACTGCCCCGCTTCAACCTTGTCAGAAGCGGTGATAATTGCACCCACAGGGTTCATAACCGTGCGTTGGAGCAATAGCCAAATAAGGCCCGCTAACAAAAACATGCCGATCAACACAACGGTAGCAAGTTGGCTCGTGCCTTGCCTGATGCCCGCATCGGCCGATTCAATTGGCACAATCACTTCTAACCCACCACGAACATCACCCACCTGCCAATCCTTTTTTGGCGAGTCGGGGTGGCTATTATGGCAGCCAACACACCCTTCCGACATTATCATCGCCGAAACATAGCGGATCGATGATTGATCGTCCTTCTGGATAATCTCGTAGTAAGGTTCCGACGGCATCGCACGTACGGCCGCAAGCGCCGTGGCATCAAAATCATCTTCGCCAGCCATAATTTCTAATAAAATTGCTGCATCTTCTACACTATGCGTCAAAGTTCCAATTTGGTCGAAAGACGAGCCATAAGCCAACAAACCATACCGAGAA
>JBMZDF010000784.1:0-2041 GCA_049614105.1 Promineifilaceae bacterium (SeqCode) | reverse complement strand
TCCAAATCAGACCCGCAACGTTTATTGTCTGGTGCAATTTGCGGTTGTGGCGACTGCTGTACAGTCGGTACTTCAACGTTTTGCGGACTTTCATTTTCCTTTCTGGTTCTCGATATATTCCTTGACAACTTCTAGCGTGACCGCCCCAGCAGTCGATATAAAACGGGAGCGAGTCCAGAGGCTAGGGAGGCGAGACTTCATCCAAGGAAATTCCGTTCGGATTCTGTTTGAAGTCCAGCCTTTAATCCTTCCGACAACTTTGTTGACCCCGACAATTGGGTTGACATCAATCAACAAATGAACATGGTCGGGCATTACTTCCATATCAAGCACGATGTATTCGTACTCACCCTGTTTCTCAAGAATCAACTCTTTGATCCTTGCATCCAGAGGATGTACCAACACCTTGCGGCGATATTTCGGGCAGAAAATCACATGGTACTGACAGCTATAAACGAGCTTGCCGGTCGAGATGTGCTGAAAGCACAAGTTTAACAATCCTCCCCTCACGTTCCGCAACCGTACAGTGTTCAGAAGGTATTGTACGGGATCGTATCTGGCAAGAAAAGCGTGATGACGGAGCAGTCACCACGCTTATAAGCTCGACTCATTAAAGTTTTCAATTGTTAGACGAACTGACCCGCGCCTGGACATTTGCCGACGAGCGCAGAACGGTGCAGGTGTGAACGTGGCTATCAGATGCCGTTTTATTTGTCCCATACACAGGTGTTCGCCGATGGCGGTATGGTGCTGTTCTGTAACTATGGGAATGGTAGTTCTCGCAGCTCGAATGCAGTAAAATGACACCTCTATGACTGATAACGCCCCTTTGGATTCCACTCTCCCCCTCTCTACAAATCACGACCCTTTATTAGCCTCCAACCTGCTGCCCACCCGCAATAATCTCCCCTTCCCTTCCTTAAATAGGGAGATTGTTTTACAGGATCACGCGAACATATCGGCCGAAGCCAGCCCCGTTGCCATCTACCTTGCCTCTCTCACAACGGACGACGGGCGACGCACCATGCGGGCTGCGCTTGACCGCATTGCACAATTGTTGCATAGCACAGATGAGGCAACACACAGCACAATCGCTTGGCATCAGCTTCGTTTTCAACATACACAGGCGATCCGCAGTATCCTCGTCGGCGCAACCAGCTCACGAACAGGGCAACGTTACAAACCTGCAACCATCAACAAAATGCTAGCTGCGTTGCGTGGGGTTTTGAAAGCTGCATGGCTATTAGACTTGATGTCGGCCGAGCAATATCAACGAGCGGTCTTGGTCAAAGCTGTCAACGGCAATTCACTTCCTGCTGGGCGCAATGTGCCATCGGCCGAACTCGGCGCGTTACTTAACAGTTGCAACGACGACCCGCTGGGCGTGCGCGATGCTGCAATTCTGTCTGTTTTATATGCCTGCGGGCTGCGACGTGCGGAAATCACGGCACTTGACCGAAAAGACATCAAAGAAGACTCACTGATTGTCCATGGAAAGCGGGGAAAGGTTCGCACCGTCCCGATTGGCGCGGCATTTTATGCCCTTGATGAGTGGCGACAAACGAGAGGTGATGCTGAGGGTGCGCTTTTTTGGGGGCTGGGCAACCGCAATCGTGGTAAGCGACTGACCACCCAAGCTATTTACGATATGTTGCGGCGGCGTGCCAAGGTTGCTGGCGTGATAAATTTAAGTCCACACGATTTACGTCGCTCTTTTGTCGGTGACTTGCTCGATGCGGGTGCAGATATTGCAACCGTGCAGCAAATGGCTGGGCATGCCAGCGTGAACACGACCGCACGTTATGATCGGCGTGGAGAACGTGCCAAGCAAAAAGCGGCTAGCTTATTACATGTTCCACAGCGTCAACGAAATAAAAAATAGTAGATTCAAGTAGATTCATCACAAGTCTGCTATATCTTCGTTTTGGGTTGAGCACTCTGATCTGATCCATCGTTTTGGTCACTGGCTCCCTGAGCCTGATAACGCTATCTGTGTTCTGGGTTGACCGCCTAGATCCATGGTTTTAGCTATGGGTTGCTT
>JBMZDF010000783.1:0-2065 GCA_049614105.1 Promineifilaceae bacterium (SeqCode) | reverse complement strand
TGGATGCACAAAGAAAAAGGTTTTATGAGTAATGCTGAAGAGTCTGGAGCTGATACAACTACTATTTCTACAAGATTTGGAACTAACCCAGCAATAGGATGGATTTTAACTGCTGATGATGACATCAAGATATTGCATCAGGATAGCGAGAACGAGCGCCGTTAGGAGCTGTGCGTGTGGAAAAGTGTTGCGCCGACCAAACCACTGTCCCCACGGAATGATAACGATGAGCAACAGAAACCCCGTCAACATGCCGCCACCCCAACGATCTATGGCGAGGGTGCGCGAGGTTGAGTAGGCGGTCAGCATCGCGACGCTAATGCCGATCATTTTCAGAACGGTGGCGAAGATAAAGGTGTTGATCAGAGCAGTTGGAATGGGGCGTTGCATAAACGTGTTGTGTATCGGCCGAGGGCTGGTTAGAGGCTAAGAAAAGCACCCTCCCCTAGCCCCTCCCGAAGGGAAGGAAAGCACCCTCCCCTAGCCCCTCCCGAAGGGAGGGGGATCTAATCTCTACCCCTTTGGGGGGAGGTTAGGTGGGGGTTCTGTTGATAGGGTTATTATGTCATTTAATGTGCTTTCTTGATAGTGTCAGCAGTCATTTTGGCTGATGACGGTGGGCATGTCGTGCTAAACTTAGTGCATGACGATTTCTATTTTAGATGGTAAACGGATTGTTCTAGGGGTAACAGGGTCGATTGCGTGTTACAAATCGGCCGATTTAGCCTCTAAACTCACGCAAGCAGGGGCCTTGGTTGATGTGGTGCTAACCCAGTCGGCGCAGCGTTTTATCACGCCGCTCACTTTTCAGGCGGTGACGGGACGTGCTGTTTATACTGATTTATGGGATGAGCAGGGGCATGTGAATCACGTGCGTTTGGGCGAATCGGCCGATTTGCTCGTCATTTCCCCCGCCACCGCAAACACATTGGCAAAGCTCGCCAGCGGAATTGCTGATAACATGTTGACCGTCACCGCGCTGACCGCACGCTGCCCCGTGCTGGTCGCCCCCGCGATGGACGGCGGCATGTATGCCAACGCTGCCGTGTGCGCCAACGTGCAAACCTTGACCGAGCGAGGTGTGACGGTTATTGATCCGAAGGAAGGGCGCATGGCCTCTGGGCTGGTTGGCAAAGGGCGTTTGCCCGAAACGGCCGAAATGCTGGGGCAAATTCGGCTGGCGCTGGGCCGGCAGGGCGCTCTGGCTGGCAAACGGCTGCTTGTCACGGCTGGGCCTACGCAGGAGCCGTTTGATCCTGTGCGCTACATCACCAATCATTCGACAGGCAAACAGGGGATCGCGATTGCACAAGCGGCGCTCGATATGGGTGCAGACGTGACGCTGATCACGGGGCAAATTCATCAGCCAATTCCGTTTGGGCTGCGTCAGATCAAGATCCAGACGGCGGTTGAACTGCATGATGCGGTTCTGTTCGAGGTGGGCAATCATGATATTTTGGTGATGACGGCGGCGGTGGGTGATTTTCGGCCGAAAACAACCGCCCAGCACAAAATCAAAAAAGACCCTAACGCCAATGATGCCCCAGCGGTTGAACTTACGCGCAACCCCGATATTCTCAAAGCGGTCAAACTGTGGCGCGAGAAATCGGCAGATCCGCTGTTTGTGGTTGGTTTTGCGGCCGAAACACAAGATATTCTACGCAATGGTCAGAGCAAACTGATTCGTAAGGGCATGGATATGATTGCGGTCAATGATGTGGGCGGCACACGCACTGGATTTGGGGTTGATACCAATCAAATTACGCTGATTCATCGCGACACAAGCCAGCAGATAATCCCCTTACAATCGAAAGAAAGGGTGGCTGAAACGATCTTGTTGGCGGTTACAGAAAATCTTACGTAGGATTAGCGTCCTATTTTTAGTACTGTTGTCAGGTGATTTCATGCGGTGGTACTAATTGTTCCACGTCCTTTTTATGCATGTTGTATTACGCTTAATAAGGTTTGATTGACACTTCTTATACTATTGTTCTAGTTCGAAACTGTATTCGTAATGTAATGGTTGTATCGATTTATATTGGGAGCCTAGTAGAGGTATATCATG
>JBMZDF010000782.1:0-2122 GCA_049614105.1 Promineifilaceae bacterium (SeqCode) | reverse complement strand
AATACGATGGCGATTGTGGCGACAGTGCGGGCATTCTGCGTCTGAGTAGTCGCGCCCACACTTGCGACAGGTTCGTGGGGCAAGATCAAATGCGCTTGTGGCGTCATGTACACCGCCCTCTTCCAGAGATGCTAACACGGTCAATATCTCTTGCCCTTCGTGTGATTCGAGCCATTTGAGCAGATCGTGCGGGCCAATTTGCCAGCGTCCTGTTTCGGCCGATTTCACCAGCTTCCCTTGCATTACATCTAAATTTAATCCATGCGCTGAATTTACCAAACGCTGGAGCGCAATTCGTCGAGAGCCATGTCGTGCTGAGGTCATAAAAGTACCAAACCCATTGTCAGAGCAACTGCATAGCCCATTTACCAACGCCTAGACAGCATAAATGTCCATCATTAATAACTCTGGGCAGTAAACTCACATTTCTATTATACTTAGATGCAGCCTATGACGCGGCTTACAGCGTCGATACTCACTGGATATTCAACGATGCATACCGACAGCAAACTCGAACAAGATCTCAGAACGCTAGAACGCTTTAACGAAAGCATCCCCGATTATTTACGCTCAAATACCCTGTTTTATCCAACTGGCCCACACTACCCACAGCTTACGTTTGGGGGCTTTTTGATGCGCCAACACCGTCTATTGTTGCTAAGAAACCAGCTTGACCAAAACGGTAAAAATCGTTTAGACAAGATAATTGCGGACTTCCAAGGCGCATTAAACAACAATATTGTTCGGTTTGAAGCCAAATGCCACAAAGAGCTACCTGCACGGCTACGGCAGTGGATCGAATATTTGCGTGACATTCAGGTTGATCGCTCAGTGCGTAATTACTACAAAACATCTATCGAACCGCGCGTCATGATTGATGCTATCGTGACACAACTACAGCTTCCTCCTTATCAGCTAAACAGCGATGTACCAAAGCGTTTAGAGGCACTAGACATGCGGCTGCGTAGCCGTTGGATACAAGGTGAGTTTATTTGGGAGGCAGGGTGGCAACCCGCCTATCCAAAAGCCGTCTATTGGTATCTATATGGGGAGATAGCGTGAGAATGTGAGGGTTAGCGGCCGAAGCTAATCGCCACTTACCGTCAGTTCGGGGAAATCCTTGGCGGGTACAAAGTTAGGGTTATTCCAGCGCGTCCGCTCCACAATAAATCGGGCGGTGTTCCAACCCCAGCGAACAAAGCGTGGGTATTTCATCAAATAGGCAAAGCGGGCAATACGCACCCGCACCCGCAGTTGCTTAAACATTGGATAGCTCATCAGCCGTGTTTTATAGCTCTCTAGGCTAAAATCTGAGCGTTCAAACGCATCCTCGACTGTTTCAGCCACAGGGTCGCCATACGCCAGCGCAAACGAAATGCCTTCGCCAAACAGGGGATCGACGCCAGCCGCATCGCCTGCCAAAAGGACACGTGGCGACGAGAATTTGCCGCGTCGGTCAAACCAGCGAATCGGATGCCCTTTGAGCTTGTAATCATCTAAATCCCGCTCGCGCTGTGACATCGACTCGCGCAAGACCCCTTTTAGATCGGCCTTCGGCTTTTCTGGGCGTGAGCGGCTGTCAAATACCCCTCGATTCATCACGGGTTCACCATCAACAAAGCTGGGGAAATCCCAATAATATCCTTGCAGTTTGTCTGTCATATGGGTGAAATCAAAAACGGCGACCTTATCACGGAAGTTCCACTGCTTCTGTGGATTTTCAGGTGTGTCGACCTCTAGCAAACGGGCGACACGCGATTCGTCTTGCCACTTGAGTTTGCTGCGGATAAAAGAGCGCGAACCATCGGCCGCAATCAAGATCTGCGCCTGAATCTCACGTTGATCTGTGATCACCGAAACGTGTGTCGTCTTGACCTGCACATCACGCACCGCCTCCCCTTGGCTCACCTGAATCCCACGTTCTTCAACCTTCTGCACCAGCCAATGATCAAACTCGCGCCGACGAACGATCCGAAAAACAGGCCCACCACGGAACGAATACGCTTTATCCTGATACTGTAAACGAACCTCTTCCACACCAAAATTATCTGGCTCAAACGGCAAGCCTAACTCGGTCAGGACATCTTGCCCAAGATGGGTAATACCGCCCCCACAAAGCTTG
>JBMZDF010000781.1:0-2139 GCA_049614105.1 Promineifilaceae bacterium (SeqCode) | reverse complement strand
CCGACTATTATTCCTGAGACAGCTTATGCGCTTTTGTGGCTATGGATCTTTAATCCGTTGTATGGCCCGCTCAACATGATTTTGGCTGCGTTGCGTTTGCCTGCCCCTGCATGGCTCACCGAGCCGTCGACGGCGCTGGGCGCAATGGTGATTATGAGTTTGTTTCAGGTGGGTGAAGGGTTTGTTGTTGTACTGGCAGGATTACAAAGCATTCCAGCCCATCTCAAGGATGCGGCGCGTGTTGATGGTGCAGGTGCTTGGCAAACGTTTCGTCACGTCATTTGGCCGATGTTGTTGCCGTGGCTATTGCTACTTAGCTTTCGTGATTTGATTGTGGCACTGCAAAATACATTTGCGCCCACGTTTATCATGACCTATGGCGGACCATACTATACAACAACCTTTGTTCCGCTGCTCATTTATGAAATCGCCTTTGATATTTTTGACTTGGGGCTTGCGGCAGCGGTTTTAATTATTTTGTACATAATGATTGGGCTATTGGCATATGGCATTTATGGCCTTCTGGGGAGTAGGCATGAAAAATAGACTGCGAGCTGGGCGTGTGCCAGCAATAAGACAGCTTGTTGCGGTTGTTGTGACACTCCTTTTTTTGCTGCCGCTATTTTGGATTATCGTAACGGCGCTACGTGAAGTGGGTGCGCCGCCGCCAACGGGGGTTGAGTGGTTCCCTGCGGAACCGCAATGGGGGAATTTTGCAAGTGCGATTGATGTGGTTCCTAATTTCGGCCGATTTTTCCTCAACTCCACCCTCACCGTCGCCATCGCCGTCCCCCTCACCCTGCTCACCAGTTCCATTGCAGGATTCGCCCTTAGCCAAATTCCCCAATCTGACCGCAACTGGATCATCCCCGCCAGCGTTGCCCTCCTAATCGTTCCCGCCGCCTCCGTCTGGATATTCCGCTTCCAACTGCTGCAAAGCATCGGCCTACTCGACACCCGCTGGGCGCTCATTGTGCCAGCGATTGGCGCTAGTAGCCCCCTCTACGTGCTGCTCTATTACTGGACCTTCCAACGCCTGCCCACAGGCATAGTAGAAGCAGCTCGGCTTGACGGCGCAAATCCGTGGGTTATCTGGTGGCGGCTCGCCATGCCGCTCGCACGGCCCACAACGGCGGCCGTCAGCATACTCTCATTCACCCTTTACTGGAGCGACTTTGTTAGCCCCGTACTGTACATTTTTCGGACAGAGCTATACACCATGCCGATTTGGGTACAGTTGCTCAAACAACACGGCGTGACCAACTGGCCGCTGCTCATGGCGGGATCGGTTGTGATGACCGCGCCCGTGATTATCATTTTCCTGCTGTTGCAGCGTGGATTTTTGAGCCAGAAATCAATTGCAGGGTTGGTTGACAGAAATTAATCAAGGGCGACTGTCAAACTTGTCTCGGACAGTGACGATTATCAAATATATAGAATTGCTAGTGACCTATCTTTCTAATCTATTTAACTCAACAAAATTACGGCTTGTGGCGCAAATCGCGATGCTGTGTTTGTTTCTAAGCGGGTGTCAATCACCTGAACCAACGGTATCGTTTGCGGTGTTTGGTGATCCAGCCGAGTTGGCGGCATATGAAGCACTTGTCGACACCTTTCACGCGCAGCATCCCAACATCGACGTGCGACTCGAACACACGCCGGGGCAAGGTGCTTATCGGCAAAAGCTAGCCACCACGTTTAGCGCAGGATCGCCACCTGATGTGATGCTGCTAAATTATCGACGTTTCGCAACATTTGCTGAGACGGGCGGACTGACGCCGCTGGGCGAACGAGTCGCGGCAAGCGAGCAGTTTTCGGCCGATGACTTCTTTGAAATCGCCATCGACTCGTTTGAATGGAACGATCAACTTTGGTGCGTGCCGCAAAATCTGTCGAGCTTGGTTGTCTATGTAAACCGTGATTTATTTGCCGAGGCAGGGGTCGCGATGCCGAGCAACAATTGGACATGGGAACAACTTTTGCTGGCAGCACAGCAGCTAACACAGGACAAAGACGGCGACGGGACGCCTGAGCAGTTTGGCGTGGGACTCTCGCCCAAGCTGTTTCGGCTTGCGCCCTTTGTTTGGCAAAATGGGGGCGAGATTGTGGATAATCAGGCGCAACCGACAAGATTAACGC
>JBMZDF010000780.1:0-2141 GCA_049614105.1 Promineifilaceae bacterium (SeqCode) | reverse complement strand
CGTTCCTGTTTCGTCTTGCAACAATTGGCTGATAAAATATTCAGATTTTAGAAATATACTGGTTAGACGAGGGCGAAGTTCTCCAATAGTCCTGATGCAACCGACTCGTTGATTTAGGTAAAGTCTGTATTCGGAAGTATCTACTGCTTTGATAAGGGATGTAAACCCATAATCACGTTTGCCACGTGTTCCTGTCATCGTGATCAAAATATCATTTATTTTGAGTCTGTATTTTTCATGTTGTATTGCCTGCTCTTGAGGAATGTAGGCTGGATTTGCTTCTAATTTGAGACCGCTATTCTTAACATTACCAAGTCTAATTACCTGATTGTGCGATGCTTGTACATACCATCTACTCTTGAATGCGTAGCCGTTCAAGAAATTGATAAGTTCGTCAAACCTGACCCATGACCAGTTTGCTGGAACCTTAAACGGTATTTCTTCGGCCGAAATCGCCGCTAACTTCTTCCCCTTCCGAATCTTTTTCTCCTTCACAAGCCGCGCCTTCTCTGCCGCAATCCGCTTCAACAGCACACTTGCTGGCTCATCCGTTGGGTCTTGTGGCACAAGCCGCCCCATCACCGCCCACTGCAAAATCGCCTGCTCCAGCTTCCGCACATCCGCCGCCGTCTGAATCAGCCCATCAAATCGCTCAAATAACATCTCTAGTTCACTCATTAAGCACCTCCCCCTTCCGTCCCCCCCAAAGGGGGGAAACCGCTTACCCCTCCCCCCTCGGAGGAGGCTGGGTGGGGGTGCTTCGCCGAGCGAGGGTGCGTCACTAAGCGAGGGTGCGTCACTGAACGGACATGCTGAGCTGGATGGGAGCGCTCCAACGCCCCCGCCAGCGCATCACGCAACGCCGTCCGCAACCCCTGCGCCGCCGCCATCTCCGCCTCATACTGCGCCAACAGCGCCACAGGGTCGCCAAGCTGCGCCTCCGCCGTGTTCGGGTTCTTGATGTCCAAGTTGTAGCCGCGCCGCTTAATCTCCTCAATCGGCACATACCACGCCGATTCGCTTTCTTCTCGCGCATCCCACCACGCTTTCTCCACCGAAAACTCATCAATCGACAGCGGGCGCGTCATCGAATACGCCTTGCGGTCGCTCGGCATCGGGTGCTCAAAATACCAAATGCCCTGCGTTGGTTCCCCTTTCGTAAAAAATAGCAAATTTGTCTTGATGCCTGTATACGGCGCAAACACCCCGTTGGGCATCCGTACAATCGTGTGCAAATTACAGTCGGTCAGCAGCTTTTCCTTAATCCGCGTCTTGACGCCCTCGCCAAACAGTGATCCATCGGGCAACACAATTGCCCCCTGTCCGCCCTGCTTGAGCAAATGGATAATCATCACCAAAAACAGATCGGCCGTTTCCTTTGTCTGGTACGCCTTCGGAAACCCCCGCTCAACCCCTGCCTCTTCACGCCCTCCAAACGGCGGATTGGTCAACACCACATCAACCCGATCACGTTCCTCATAACTGCGATACGGTCGCCGCGTCAGCGCATTGTCGCGCATCACGTTGGGAACGCTGATCTCATGCAAAAACAGGTTGGTCAGACAAAGAACGTGCGGCAGCGGCTTTTTCTCGATCCCCTGCAAACTGCGCTCAATCGTCGCAAAATCATCCGCGTCGCGTGCCTGTCGCTTCAAGTGCTCCAGCGCACAAATCAAAAAGCCGCCCGTCCCACAGGCCGGATCAAGCACCGTTTGCCCCACCTGCGGGTTGACCATATCGACCATAAACTGCGTGACCGCACGCGGCGTGTAGTACTCGCCCGAATTGCCTGCGCTCTGTAAATCGCGCAAAATCTTCTCGTAAATGTCGTTAAACAGATGGCGTTCCTGCTGATCGTGAAAGTCGATCTCATCCAATTTGTTGATCACCTGCCGCATCAACGTCCCAGACTTCATATAGTTGAACGTATCGGCAAAAATCTCGCCCACAATCTGGCCGCGCCGATCGATTCCCTCTCGCGCCGCCATCCCCTTTAGCTCAGGAAACAGGTCGCCATTCACAAAATCGAGCAGCGCCTCCCCCGTGATGCCTTCATCATCGGCCGCCCAATTGCGCCATAAAAATCGCTCTGGGATTGGCTCGCGGTAATCGTCTAATTCAAGCTCTAGTTCTTCTTCTTG
>JBMZDF010000779.1:0-2153 GCA_049614105.1 Promineifilaceae bacterium (SeqCode) | reverse complement strand
TCCGCTGGCGCTTGGCTTTTTGATCGCTGGCCCCTTAGCGGATCGTCTGTTTGAGCCAGCGATGGCGGATGGGGGCATGTGGGCAAGCCAGCTTGGTTGGCTTGTTGGCACAGGCGCGGGTGCTGGCATGGGGCTAATGTTTGTTTGCACCGCCACACTTGGCTGCGCGATTGCGCTGTCCGCCTATTTATCCCCCGCTATTCGGAACGTGGAACGTGATTTAGAAGATTATGATGTGCGCTTAGAGGCGCTTGTTGAGAGTTAGGCGGTTGAGAACCTGCGTGATACCTCGTTAAAAGTTGAAAGTGAAAAGCAATTGCTAGCGTTTCGCTTTGATTGAATTATGAATCTAACAATACGACCTTTTGAGAGCAGAGAAGATTATGATGCGTTGGAACGCATTGAGCGTGATGTGTGGCCTGATGATTTTGAAACGGCCGAAGAGCATTTGTTTGCAGATGAGGCAAGCAAAGATTATTTCAGCGTGCGGTTAATGGCCGAGATAGATGGGACTCCCGTTGGCTGGGCGCTCACACGCTACGGCTACTATCTGCATGAACCAAACCGCTACACATTAGACGGCAGCGTTTTGACGAGTTATCAAGGTCAAGGGGTTGGAACCGCACTTTACAACGCGCTCGGTGATGTTTGGGCAACGAAAGATGTTGCAGCTTATCTTGTGTATGTGCGTGAGGATCAGGTGCAAGCGGTTCGGTTTGTGGAGAAGCGCGGGTTTGAAAACAAATTGCGCGAACCGCGATCTGAGCTTGACTTGACCCAGTTTGGTCGCGCCCAGTTTGAGGGCGCGTTGCAGCGTGTTGCCGATGCAGGTATTACGCTGCACTCGCTGACCGAGTTACAGGCAACTGATCCCGACTGGAAGCAAAAGACGTGGGCGCTGCGCTGGCCGATTCGGCGTGATATTCCGACAAACGAGCCGCTTACACAGACATCAATGGCTCAATGGGAGAAGTCCATCCTCCAATCACCGGCGTTTACGCCCGATGGATACATTGTGGCGATTGCGCCAAACGGTGAGTACATCGGCTATAGCCATGTCGAAACGGCGGCGGGCGATCCGACAAAACTGTACACAGGCGTGACGGGGGTAAAACGGGCGTGGCGACGCAAAAGCGTGGCGACTGCGCTCAAGGGGCGCGTGGCTGACTTTGCGTTAGCGCATGGCGCGACACGAATTGAGGCAGACAATGAAGAAAACAACCCGATGTACGAGTTGAATATGCGGTTAGGGTTTCAACCGTTACCCGCTTGGCTGACGTTTAAGAAAGCGGCGGGCGAGGTGTAGACGATGTTTCATATTAGACAGACAGATGGCTCAATGGGTGACCATGAGCGTGAATGTGTGGTTTGGAATGATGTGTGGCCGCATCAAAGACGGCTGCCGCAGATGTTTCGACATTCGGCCGAAAATGCCCCCATCACACACGCCCCACGCTTCTACCTCGCCGAAACGGCCGACGGAACACCGATCGCACGCGGCTCTATTTATCCCGCAAGCGTTGGAAACGACCCGTTGAAATATTACGTTCACGTGATGGTGCGCCCTGCATGGCGAGGGGGCGGCGTTTGTCGTGCGATGTCTGAGCAGCTCAAACTCGCGTTGGCTGGGGAAATGCCCGTCGCGCTGATTGCCAATTTGTTTGGGGACGAAGTCGATGGCAGTCGCCTGCTGGATAAGCTGGGGTTTGAGTTGAAACAGCGTTCGCCTATTTCAGAAATTGAGGTGGCGGCGTTCGATTCGGCCGAATTTCTCCCCGCACTCGCAAGAGCGGCTGAGAACAACATCACCATCAACACCTTCCAACGGCTGCATGAGCAACACGGTCATGCGTACGTGTGGTCACAGCTTTACCACCTGCGGCACGCAATTGCCCGTGACATACCGCATTATGACTCGTCGCGACGTTATCCCAACAAAGAAACGTGGATTCGCAACCGCGTCACTCATCCAAATCTATTGCCAGACGGGATGTTCATTGCGCTACATCACAATAATTGGATCGGCGTTTCTGAACTGTATCGCAAGCCAGCGATGCCCGAATTGCTTGGTCAGGGCATCACGGGGGTGCGGCGGGCTTATCGGCGCATGGGGATTGCGACCGCATTGAAATTACGGACGCTCGATTATGCCA
>JBMZDF010000778.1:0-2176 GCA_049614105.1 Promineifilaceae bacterium (SeqCode) | reverse complement strand
GCATAAGTTTAAGCTGCCGCTGGTGCGCGTGACGCACACCGTGGAGATGCGCGAGGTAGGGGAGAATGGTCAATTAAATAACAATCTCAACATCGCCGAATTGCTCAACCTGCAACCGAGCGATCAAGTCTTTGCTATCGAACGTCTCACCTACACCAAACGCACGTCGGTCGATGACGCCGACACCGTCCAGCCCGCCGTCTACTATCGCGCCCTCTGCCACGGCGAAGAATATCAGTTCAAGGCGCAATTTAACACGATGATCTAAGACAAGGATGAAGGCGGAAGGATGAAGGCGGAAATTACCTGCGTTTCATCCTTCATCCTTCATTTTTCATCCTTCCAATGAAACGAATCGTCCGCCCACCCACTGGCACAACTCTCAACTGTAAAAATTGGCAAATCGAAGCGGCCTACCGCATGTTGCAGCACAACCTTGACCCTGACGTGGCGGGTGATCCCGAAAACCTGATCGTTTATGGTGGGCGGGGGAAAGCGGCGCGGAACTGGGAAGCATTCGACGCGATTTTAGACGCGCTGCTCAATTTGGAACCAGACGAGACGCTGATGGTGCAGTCTGGTAAGCCTGTCGCCGTGTTTCGCACCCACACCGACGCCCCGCGTGTGCTCATTGCCAACTCGAATATCGTGCCGGCTTGGGCAACCCAAGAGAATTTTGATAAATGGGAAGCGGAAGGGCTGATGATGTACGGGCAGATGACGGCGGGAAGCTGGATCTATATCGGCACGCAGGGCATTTTGCAAGGCACATACGAAACATTTGGCGCACTGGCTCGCCAAAACGGTTGGTCGTCGCTCAAGGGTAAATTTGTGCTGACCGCTGGCCTTGGCGAGATGGGGGGCGCACAGCCGCTTGCCGTGACAATGAACGAAGGGGTTGGCCTGTTTGTTGAGGTTGATCGCTGGCGAGCTGAGCGCCGTCTCCAGTTTGGACAGGTTAATGTGATGACCGACGATCTTGAAGAGGCGATGACTTGGGTTGAAGATGCGGTTGCCAAAGGGGAGCCTAAGTCAATTGCGTTGGTGGCAAACGCGGCCGAAGTGCTGCCAAAATTGGTGGCGATGGGCGTTGTGCCAGATGTCGTGACAGACCAAACTTCAGCGCATGACCCGATGTATGGCTACATTCCTGCTGGCATGACAATGGACGAGGCAAGCGCCTTGCGCAAATCTGACCCCGCCACTTATTTGCAACGCGCAACCGATTCAATGACGACACACGTGCAGTCAATGCTCGATTGGCAGCAGAAAGGCGCGGTTGTGTTCGACTATGGCAATAATCTGCGCCAACGAGCGTATGACAACGGGTTGAAAAACGCTTTTGATTACCCTGGCTTTGTGCCAGCCTATATTCGGCCGCTATTTTGCGAAGGCAAAGGCCCCTTCCGCTGGGTCGCACTGTCGGGCGATCCCGAAGATATTTACGAAACCGATCGGGCGATTCTAGAACTGTTCCCAGAGGATGAACATTTAGCACGCTGGATCAAGCTGGCGCAGCGCGATGTAAAGTTTCAAGGGTTGCCGTCTCGTATTTGCTGGCTTGGTTATGGCGAACGAGCGCGGGCGGGGCAGAAGTTTAATGAACTGGTGGCCTCTGGCAAAGTGAAAGCGCCGATCGTGATTGGGCGTGATCACCTTGATGCGGGGTCAGTTGCCAGCCCGAACCGCGAAACAGAAGCGATGAAAGACGGGTCTGACGCGATTGGCGATTGGCCGATTTTGAACGCGCTGATTAATACGGCGGCAGGGGCAACGTGGGTCAGTTTCCATCACGGCGGCGGCGTCGGCATTGGTTACAGCCTACACGCTGGGCAGGTGATTGTGGCAGACGGCACGCCTGAAGCGGCAAAGCGGCTTGAGCGTGTGCTGACCGTCGATCCTGGTATGGGCGTTGTGCGTCATTTTGATGCAGGTTATGAGCGTGCCGCCGAGGTTGCCAAAGAGCGCGGCGTCAAGATTCCGATGATGAAGTAGGTTAAATTTTACGCATAGGAGGCAGTAGAATGAAATGGATTACACTCGTTGTAATGATGCTTGGGTTGGTTGCTTGTTCAGATGAGTTGGTGCTGACGGCAACGCCGTTGGTGGTGGTTTCGGCCGAAACAAACACCCCTCCACCTAACACCCTTCCACCCAACACCCCCTCTCCCTCACC
>JBMZDF010000777.1:0-2180 GCA_049614105.1 Promineifilaceae bacterium (SeqCode) | reverse complement strand
CGATTACCCATTGCAGCACATCGGCCGATAAAGTCGCAAGGAACCACGTGCCCAAGGAGGTTGTAAGCAGCGATCCAACCGTCAAAGGTATCAGCAAATCGCGCTTGACCTCTTTGTAGACAGTGGGCAACATGTTGATGCTGGCCGCGATCTCCAGAAGCACAACCAAATTGACAACCGCCACAGGTGGCAGCCAAAAGCTGGTGCTGGCAACCACGATTGCCGAAAATCCGAACCCGATACAGCCACGCACAACGCCCGCAAGGGTAATAATCAGGCCAAATAGAAGCAGTTGGCCGAGGGTTTCGAGAAACAGATAGTCGCCAATCAGGGTGTCTAACATCGCATGATTATCTCATACCTGTGAAATAGGTGGAAAGTGAAAAGTGGGTATCCTACAATATGAGGATGAACATCCAACACGTGACGTTGCAAAATCCGAAATCTCGGTTTGAGATCCCGCTAATCTGGCTGCTGTCCGTTGCGCTGATCGCCGCGCCGCTGATTGTGTTGCAACAAAACAGCAACGATGTCAGTTGGGGCGTCAGCATCTGGATCTTTGTGATTATTGTCACGTGGACGGCGTTTGCGGGGCAGGCATTGATTCGCGAACCTGTGTGGCAGCGCAACCCAACGGCGTTTCGTGTTGCGGAACTGGTTATTTTTGCGCTGCTGTTGCGCGTATTTTTGTGGGGGGTTGTTGAAGGGTTTCCAACTTCGGCCGAATGGCAAGGCTATCTCCTACAGCCGTGGAACATCTTTGGCGGCCTCTGGGCGCTGTATTTTGTGCTAACTATCGTGATCTGGCTGTGGGTCAACGATCTGGTGGGCTTGTTTCACAAGCTGGAAGTCACCAACCAAGAGCTTGGCTTTTACCAGTTGCCGCCCAATGAACGGCGTATCTTGCGTGAAACGATGCTGTTGCGTACCGATCGCAGCACCCTAAGCCAAATGTTTTTTACACGTTGGGTCATTGGAGCGGTGATTTTATTGTGCTGTGCAGCCGCCTCCACGCTCAACCTGCCTCAGTTCGCAAGTTCTGGCTGGTTTACCAACGTGCAACGCTTCTCGCTATCGCCAGCCATGCTGCTGACGCTGCTGATTTATTTGTTCGCAGGGTTTTGGCTGCTGAGCTATAGCCGCTATACGGCACTTTATGCTCGTTGCTTGATCAATGGCATTCGGCCGCATGAAACAGTCGCGCACAGTTGGCGACGTGTCAGCCTGATGCTGCTTGCCACAATCGGGTTGATTGCCGCATTTCTACCAATCGGCTCCAGCGTACCCATCGCGATGATTGCCCAAGGGCTAATTTGGCTCATCGGGACAATTGGCCTTTTTATCATCAACTTGTTTATCCTCATTTTCGCGCTGTTCGCGTCGCTGTTTGTTGGCGAGACGGAAACAGTTGAGGAAGTGATTCAAGAAGCACCCACGTTGAGTCTCCCGCCAGAGTTGCTGGGAGGTGGGGCGGCCGAAGCGTCAGGGCCATCGCCGCTTATGGGCGGGTTGACGTGGGTTTTCTTTGGGGTTGTTGTTTTAGCGGCAGCAATTTTTTTATGGCGACGGGTTGGCGGTATGGCGGGAATTCGGCCGATGTTGGCCCAACTCACCCAGCGCTTGCGCACGTTCTGGCAGCAATTCTGGCACGGCGTTCAAGATCAGCTTACCGAGGCACGCATCTACATTGCTGAACAGCTTGGACGCGAAGCACCCTTGCGCCGCAACGATCCACGCCGTCGACTCAATCCAGATGAATTGTCAGCACGTGAACAGGTTCGTTACTTTTATTTGCAAACGGTGCGTCGAGCGCAGCAGAAAGGGGTCGAACGTCAAACGCACCAAACGCCAGCCGAGTTTTTGTCCGAGCTACAGGCAGAATGGCCTGAAAGCGCCGAAGACACGGAACATCTGACCGAAGCATTTTTACACGCTCGTTATAGCCCGTTACGGGTTGACAAACAGCGCGTCAATCCCATCAAAGAAGCGTGGGGACGGTTGCGGAAATCCCTAAAAAAGCGGAAGAAAAAATAGCCTATGTTGCCCAGACTGCTTGTCTGGGTGGGCGAACGGAACGGACAGGGCTGTCCGTTCAACGGGGGGTCTTTATTCTTGTAAACTGAGCGTGACGCTTAGTGGTAAATGGTCGGAGCGCACGTTTGCGCCAATCTCATGTTCAA
>JBMZDF010000776.1:0-2182 GCA_049614105.1 Promineifilaceae bacterium (SeqCode) | reverse complement strand
AAACAAAAAAGTGACAACTCAATGAGTTGTCACTTTTTTTGGCTCCTTGGAAATTCAGGGGACACCCCAAACCTCTGGAAGGTAGCCTCCTTTCTTATACGAAAAACATCGCTATAATCGAAGATGCTGGTCAACCAAGTGGCTAGCATAACGTTCGATTCGGAGGATAGCTGATGCAGCTTCAATTTCATGGCGCGGTTCGCACCGTCACAGGCTCCCAACATCTGTTAACCGTCAATGGCAAACGAATATTGCTCGACTGCGGTCTTTATCAAGGCAAGCGCAAAGAAGGAATCGAACGCAATCGCAATTTGCCGTTTGATGCGAGTTCGATTGACCTGATGATTTTGTCGCACGCACATATCGACCACTCGGGCAATATCCCGAATTTGGTTAAAAGCGGCTATCGGGGCGACATCATCTGCACTTATGCAACCCGTGACCTTTGCACCATCATGCTAAAGGACAGCGCCAAAATTCAGGAATCTGATGCCAGATATGTGAATCGCAAGCTGCGGAAAAAGGGGTTGCCTGCCGACGCCGAGCCAATTTATTCTCAGCGGGACGTGATGGAAACGCTCAAGCTGTTTTTGGGCATGGCATATGAGCGCACGCGCGAGGTGTTGCCCGGTGTGCATCTCACATTTTTTGATGCGGGCCACATTCTTGGATCAGCAATTGTTGTGCTGGATATTGAAGATTATGAGGGCAAGCGGGATGTGCGTCTTGTCTTTTCGGGTGATATTGGTCGGCCGAATCGGCCGATTTTGCGCGATCCTAGCTTTGTTGATTCGGCCGATATTTTGCTCGTCGAAAGCACCTACGGCAATCGCGAACATAAAAAAGACGCCATCGACGACAGTGAGCTAAAAATCGTCATCGAGGAAGCGGTCGCCAAAGGCGGTAAAATCATCGTTCCCGCCTTCGCCGTTGGACGTACCCAAGAGCTTGTCTATCGCATCCACCGCTTGCGCAAAGCGGGCGAGCTTTCCACAGAAATCCCGATTTTCGTCGACAGCCCGCTGGCTATCAACGCCACAAGCGTCTACCGCCTGCACCCCGAAGGGTATGATGAAGAAATTTACGACTTCATGATGAACATTCGCGGCAGCGACCCCTTCGGCTTCGAGCGCATGAACTACACGCGCACCGTTGAACAATCCAAGGCGATCAATGACATCAACGGCCCCGCTGTTATCATCAGCGCCAGCGGCATGGCGGAGTCGGGTCGTATTTTGCATCATCTCAAAAACAACGTCGAAGACCCGCGCAACACCGTTCTCATTGTCGGCTGGCAAGCCCCACACACGCTGGGCCGCCGAATTGCCGAAAAGCAAACAGACCTGCGTATTTTTGGGCAACGATACAAGCGCAAGGCCAAAGTTTGTACGATCAACGGCTTCTCTGGTCATGCCGACCGCAGCGAGCTATTAGAGTGGACAGGGCATCTTAAAAACCCGCCAAAACATACGTTTATTGTCCACGGCGAGGAAGCGGCCGCGCTCGACTTTGCCAAAGCACTCAAAACGCAGCAGGGACACGAACATGTCGTTGTGCCGCACCTGCACCAAAAATTCCAAGTTTAACAACAGACGCAATCGTCTGTTCAGTACCCATCAATGACTGATTTCTGCACACAAGTTTCACTAAATAACGAGTCGCCACTTTACGGTACGGCATCTCACGCCAACGTTTGGATTATGCTGGAGTACAGCGGGCGCTGGGCGGCGCGGGCGCTAGGCGACAACGAGTTGCCCGACAGCGTCAACACGTGGCTAAACGAACAGGCCGCATCAATCCCAAACAGTCGTGTTCTGTTCATTAAACAGGACAGTTATCAAAAGCAGGATACGCTTTATATTGCACGCACGGAACAGGATGAACAAACGTTGTATCGTGTGCGGTTTGAGTCGTTTGAGGACCTTGTGGGGTTGGATGTGGCGGGTGTGTTGAGTGGAGAAATTTCGGCCGAAATTGTAAACGACCCCATCGTTCTCGTCTGTACCAACGGCAAACGCGATCAATGCTGCGCCAAATTTGGCCTGCCGACCTATCAAGCGCTCGCTCAAAAAATCGGCGCACAGGCGTGGCAAGTTACCCATCTGGGCGGCCACCGCTACGCATCCGCAATCGCCGTGTTCCCCGCTGGCATTTACTACGGCTACATCTTTGCGGAACAAAC
>JBMZDF010000775.1:0-2188 GCA_049614105.1 Promineifilaceae bacterium (SeqCode) | reverse complement strand
ACCAAAGCGTTGTCAGCTTGTTTTGAGCATTGTGGACAATCGGCCGCTGCGGTCGTGTTGTTTGAAGGCGCGGCCGATGTGCTAGCCTTGCAAGCTGATAAGCCACAAGCGCAAGCATGGGTGCAGGCACAGCAAGCACACCATTTTGCATTGCTGGCCGAATATGCGGCGGCGGCGATACTGTTAAAAAAGATAGTTTTTATTGTGGGTGACGGAGCCGATCGAGATTTGCATCAATTTTGCCGTCAGCAGCTCACTTTTTTGCGCCATGCCAAGGCCGAGCAAGATGCAAACACCACGCTGGGCGCTCATCATTTGGTAACCCTAGCTGATCAGACGCCGCTTAACGCTGCAAACCATGAGAGGCTGCGCCAAGCGTTTCAGGCGCAAACGGAGACACGCGCAAGCAGCCAAACGTTAGTAAAAAGACGTATCTTGTTGTGCTAAGTTCGCCTGCGAACAAGAGGGAACAGATATGAGATCAATGTTCGGCTTGCGACAAGTAATGGGCCAGACACATCGACATGGGATCGGGTGGGGTTTGGGGTTCTTGGTCATATTGCTCGCCATATTTCCAGATGTTGTGACGGCGCAGGCGTCCGAAACTAAAACGACGCTGACAATTGCTGCCACAACGCCTTTTGCTGTGGGTGAAGCGGTTGCACTAGAGGCAACGCTGCGTGATCCGAGCGGCTTGCCTCTGTTCGGCGAGCCAGTTGAAATTCATGTGAATAGCCGCAAATTTGGGGAAGGGCGTACGGATGTAAACGGCGTTGTGCAGTTCGAGATTGGCAATGAGTGGCAGATTGGTGAGTATGCCGTTCAATTTGTGTCGGTTGCGACGGCCGATTATGATGCGTCGCATGCGTTTGGACAATTTGCAATTCGGCCGATTTTCCTCACAATAACTACCGTTCCCCCCGTACCCTTAACGCAATTCAGGATCGCAGACAAAACTTACGTGAGCGATCTCTCTGGCCGCGTCCAGATCGAGATTGCACAGCCAGGCACATATGAGCTTGAGATGTTGCCACCGCCCTTGGCAACGACAAATCGCGATCGGCGCGTTGTGTTTGATGGTTGGAGCGACGGCACAATGTTGCCGCTGCGTGGGTTGACGATTGCGCAGGATGAAATGCTACAGGCAGGGTTTGTGCTTAGTTATCCAGTGGTTGCGTCGGTTGTTTCGGCCGAAAATCAACCGCTCGCCGTTGACCAAATGGCGCTGATTGCACAAACGGGCGAACTATTGACCATTGACCCCACCACACCACAATTTTTGCCAGCCAACACAATTGCCCGCACGGACGGGTCGCTGGTCAGCGTGCCAATCACCTACGTGATGGCTGATGCGTCGATCAATGGACAGCCCTTGATCGAAACAGACTCAGACCCGCTGGAGGTTGGCCCTGCGACGCAGTGGCAATTTGTTGCGCCAAACTACACGCTGCGTTTACGGGCGCAGGCGCAATGGTTTGGATCGGTGGAAGGTGTTGCCTTCGATTTACATTATCCTGATGGGCATATCGAAACATTTGCACCCGATGCAAACGGCACGGTGCAGCTATCCAATTTGTTGCCAGGGATATATCAGGTCGTCTTGATCGGCAATTTACGCAGCTTAACGCCGATTGTTGTCGATTTGTCACGCGATCAAGATGTACTGGTGATGGGCGCAACCGTTCCAACCGTCGCGGTTTTGCTGCTGGGCCTGTTTGTTGTGACGATTGGATTCGGGGTTACGTTTTACGGGTATCAAATGGGAAAGCAGCGGCAGCACCTTAAGCCTCCTTTTGACCCGACGGCACTTTAGACAAAATGCTATCGATCAACTCATATTCTACCGCCCGCTCTGCCCGATGTGATGGGAAAATGCGTTTTCCAGCTTGTCCCAAGGTCAATGTCAAGCCCTCCAACTAGCTATTTACCCCTGAACCCCACAGAGGAATCAATGTTTGTGACTTCATCAAATCCACATAATTGAGACACATTTCTGCCACAATTGCCCTCTATAATCTGAATCAGTTAACCAACAAGTGAGTCACCAAAACTCACAGACTAAGAGACAGCAAACAACTTTTTCCTTCTCCTTCTCCTCCTTATGAACCTAAAGCGTGTGGTGCGTACCACACGCTTTTTTGTTGTCTTAAGTAGATCGCAAGTAGTCATTGACGAAAACCTCAGAGGT
>JBMZDF010000774.1:0-2212 GCA_049614105.1 Promineifilaceae bacterium (SeqCode) | reverse complement strand
TGCTCGTTTTCTCGCTCGTGATGGAACTGTCGCTAATTTGCGCCAAATTTAGGTAGATAGACAATAGCACCATCATCACGCAGCAAATGCGCGGTAAGTGCCGAGTATCCTTCAACATTTGTTGCATGGAATGTGTGGCGGAAATAGGTTGTAATATGTTTGTCGTTTGGGTTCTGGCCGTAGTGAACCGTTGTAACCTCGCCATCATCGCCAAACCCTAATTGAGCAATCCCTGATTTCCAACCTGCATCATTAAATGTTGTCGCCGTCCAAGCGGTCCCTTGGTCAGAGCCATTGTCTAAATAGGCCCATGCTGCATTTTCTGGGATAAGATTTTCAGATTGGTAATCAACTTTTGTTAAACTGCGCAGACCAAGTTCAAACCCAATGTCTGAGCTATCGGCCGTTGCCTGATGAATCTCAACCGCGATAATGTTACGTCCCTCAACCAAGGCGCTGGGGTCAATTGACAGCGAATGGAAAATATCTTCATCCCAAGTGTGGTCTGTGGCAAACGTCTCGTGATTAATCTCACCCGCTGGCATATTAAGGCGACCAATCTCTTGATCGTTCAGGTAGACGACTGCCCCGTCGTCGTACATGATTTGCATTTCTAGGTTGCCTAGATTCTCAATGTCGCTGGCGTGGAATGATTGTCGAAAATAGGTTGTAATGTGCTTATTGTTTGCATCATCACCATAGCTGAGCGTCGTCACCTCATGGTCACTTCCGTATCCTAGTTTGGCAAAACCAGATTGCCAGCTTCCATCATCAAACTTAACAGAGCGCCATTCTGTGCCTAAGTCCTTACCTGAATCCATATAACGCCATGCAGAACCGATGCGAACGAGTTCATGCGGGATAATGATGCCGCTATCAGGCACCTGTTGCGTGTCTTGAGAATCTTCAGGAATGATTCTGATTTCTACATTGTCGATAAACACCTTATCGGCGCGTCCAAATGTGGGGGCTGTGACAAAGCGAATCGTGGTATTGGCTGAAAGATAGTTGCTGATGTCAAAAGAGGCAGATCGTGCGGTGGCGTCTGTGCCAGCCCCGCCAATCTGTTGCAGAATGTCCCAGTTGACGCCATCGGCCGAAATTTCAACCGTCACATAATCGCTATCACGGTCTAGCCCCTTGCGACGAAACTCATAGTTAAATATTGCGGAAGTGTAGGCTGACAAATCGGCCGAACGCGAAACAATCCGATTGTCATCACGTAACCACAAAACGCCACGTTTAACCTTGACACGACCAAAACGAGGGCTGGCATCATCTCCCACTTCAACCCAATCTGTTGCCCAATCAAG
Organism: Promineifilaceae bacterium (SeqCode); assembly: GCA_049614105.1. Classification (GTDB taxonomy): domain Bacteria; phylum Chloroflexota; class Anaerolineae; order Promineifilales; family Promineifilaceae; genus CALECP01. The sequence goes on along the minus strand of JBMZDF010000774.1, from coordinate 899 downwards.
CGACCCGTCATTGTTAGAATATTTGCGCGTCTCGAACGTATCATAAATGCGAACTGGCTCACTCGTCTCGGCCGCCACTTCCTGATCGGCAAAAATTGAGTGGATTGACGCTTGTGACGCCAATTCTGCCTGTTGTGCCTCTGTTAGCAACGCGCCAACGCCATCAATCAAGCCTAATTCATGTGTAACCTGTCCACCTACCGCCGCCACGGCGGATTTAACGCTTGCAAGGCTCTCTCCCTGCACGATATAAGCATGTTTCGATGAATCGGGTTGCAACAGTAAGCTTGCAACTAGCACTAACAAGCATAAGATACTGCCTATTAATTTAATTGTTTTACGGTTTGAGAATGTCACTGTGGGGGGAAGTTTATAAACTATCATTTGCTTTCTGAAACCTCGGACTACCAGTACATTGCTGCATCTACCAAATGCAAATTTAATTACAGTTCTATTGATCGCATAACTACCTTGCAGTCTGCGTTGCAATCCCTCCCCGACGACTAAAATGGTACAAAAGTACCACCAAAAACAGCACCCTCACCTACCTCTCTCCAAAGAGTCAACTTTTGCAATCTACCTAACTCAATCATGAGTAAGGTTGAATCTACCCACAGTCGCTCTATAATTCAGTTGCATGAGCAAAAAAAAGCACAATGTTGAGGCAAATATGAATCGTTTATCTGATCTTGAATTCTTAAAACGGGCCAAAAACGAGCTATGGTTAGCCTACTGGCTAATTCAGCAGCGTGATGTGCCAATCGTCACCAAATTAATTCCTGTATTGGCTGCGCTTTATGTGATTACCCCTCTCGACTTTATTCCTGATATTTTGCCAGGGCTTGGTCAGCTAGATGATATTGCCTTATTTATGCTTGGGGTCCGTGCCTTTTTGCACC
>JBMZDF010000773.1:0-2223 GCA_049614105.1 Promineifilaceae bacterium (SeqCode) | reverse complement strand
TACTCAAAACGGTACGCATGGGGATTTTGGGGACAAAGACAAAATCGAACAGCCCATCATCAACCTTTGCGTCTGGTGACATGAGAAATGTACTGCCCGTTCGAGGGCCATTGCAGACAGACCCCACCAAAATATCGCCTTCGTAGCTCCCGTCATCCCACTCTAGTTTCATCGGCCAAGGTCGCAGCTTGAATAACCCTTTGATCACGGCAGCAACATAACGCGGCACGCCAGACAGTCGACCTAACTGATTGTATTCGGCCGTTATCAGCGGCTCCATCGCAACCGCACAGTTGTTATCAAAATAGTGGTGTTTGCCGTCAATTGTTACGCGACCAATATCAATTTGTCGCGACCGTCCTGAAACAATCGTCTGCACAGCTTGCTCAACATCTCGCGACAGGTTGAGCATATCGCTTAAGTCATTGCCTGTGCCAATTGGCAAAATTCCCAGCGGGGTCGTTGCAGCAGACCCCGATTGCCCAATTAGACCGTTGACAACCTCGTGAATGGTCCCATCACCGCCAGCCGCCATCACCGTGTCAAACCCTGCTTCAACGGCACTTGCAGCTAGCTCGGTCGCCTGCTTCTTGCGCTCCGTAATACAAAGCTCATAATCGATCCCAGACGATGCCAACGCTTGCTCAATCTGTGGGATCTGCTTCTGCGCCCGCCAGTTGTTGGCTGACGGGTTAAGAATCACTCTAGCTTTCATAAACGGCCGCTCGTAGAAAGGCGGGCTTGTTGGTGATCAAGGCGTTGACGCCCAATGCATAAAGGCGGCGTGCCTCGTCCGCTTCGTTGACGGTCCAGGTGTGGACGCGCTGCTTGGCATCGGCCGCCCAAGCCATATACGCTGCATCGATCATAGGATAGTGTGGGTGGTCGGCGTGGCCTGCATACCAATCGGGAATGGGGCTTGAGTCTGGCATGCGTAACAAGGCAAACGCCGTGTTTGTCGGCATCATCGCTTGCGACTGCTGAACAACTTCGTACTCGAACGATGAGATTGTGCAATAGGCGGCTAGCCCGTACTGTTCGATGAGGGCGGCAACTGCTGCCACACATTCGGCCGAACGTGCGCCATATTCCTTAATTTCAACGTTGTATAGCTGCGTTCGGCCGAAACGGTCGAACACCTGCGCCAACGTTGGCACAGGCTCACCCTGCCCTGCATCAACCTGCCCCAGCGCAGCACAATCCAACGCGCCAACAGGCCCCGTTGCGTTTGTCGTACGATCCAAGGTGTGATCATGGATCACCATCGGCACGCCGTCTCGCGACAAATGAATATCAAACTCCAGTCCGTCCGACCCTTGCTGTTGTGATAACTCAAACGCCATCATCGTGTTTTCAGGGGCAAAGTCGCTTGCGCCTCGATGGCCGATAATGAGCGTTTTTTCGGCCGAAAGCCAGAAGTTTTTAATCATATCTAGTCTGTCTCCGCAAACTCATAGACTTGTAACATGTTTGTTAAGCCCGCTTTTCCAAACGGGACGCCAGCCGTAATAACAACACGGTCGCCAATCGCGAACCCTGCTTCTAACAAGGGATCTCGAATATCGTCGATCATTTCATCAATTTGGCCGAAGCGCATCACCTGCACGCTCTCAACGCCCCAAACAAGCGCCATACGCTGCATCGTTTTCATATTTGGCGTCAGTGCAATGATCCGTTGACGCGGACGCCAGCGGGCAACCTGTCGCGCCGTATAGCCTGAAACGGTCGTCGTGACAATCGCATCCGCATTAATTTGCGTTGCGACGGCGCAAGAGGCGGAACTGATTGAATCACCTGTGTTTTCAATCGATGTTTGCACCTTCGTCCGTCGGCGTTCAAACCAGTCGGAAAAGGGAAATGCTTCTTCTGTTCGCAGTGCGATTTTGCGCATCATTTCAACTGCTTGAACAGGGTAAAGGCCCACTGCTGTTTCGCTTGAAAGCATCACAGCGTCCGTTCCATCCAAAATAGCGTTCGCAACGTCGGTCGCTTCAGCCCGCGTTGGCACAGGTGTATCTGTCATCGATTGCAACATCTGTGTTGCTGTGATCACAGGTTTCCCAGCCTGATTACATTTTCGGATGATTTCTTTTTGCAAAAACGGCACGTCAAACGGAGGCATATCTAGCCCCAGATCGCCACGTGCCACCATCACGCCATCCGCTTCGGCAATAATTTCGTCCAAACACTCGATCGCTTCTGCTTTCTCAACTTTAGCAATGA
>JBMZDF010000772.1:0-2235 GCA_049614105.1 Promineifilaceae bacterium (SeqCode) | reverse complement strand
CACAGTTGCAGTCACCGAAACAGACGCGAAAGTGGCTGCGCTTAGTTGAACGCAAATAATTGTTGAGCATGTTGAATGGGTGACAGTCGCTGACCAGTAGAATTTTATTGATAGAGATAAATTTTGCAGTGACTGTTACCCCCAATCAAAAAGATGAGCAAATCGTATTTTGTTAAGAACAGCGTGGATAAGCCACGCCCGAATTTAGTTGTGATGTTGTCTGGAGATGGCGAGATGCTTCAGGCGTTGATTGATGCAATTGAGATGGAACTGTTGGAGGCGCGGATTGCGCTTGTGGTGAGCAATCGCAAGGCGGCGACGGGGTTATCGGTGGCGCAGGACGCGGGAATTGAGACGCTCTATTTCCCGATGAAGCCATTCCGCAAGGCGAATCGCAGCCGTTATGAGTTTGATGATGAGCTGGCGCTGACGCTTAAGCCATTTAACCCTGAGATTATTGTGTTGCTGGGCTGGTCGCATATTTTGAGCCATACATTTTTGAGCCACTATGTCGGGCGTGTGATTAATTTGCGCCCTGCGTTGCCGTCGCAATTTGTTAAAGTCGAGAATCCGATTGAGGATGCTTATGCGGCGTTTCGGCGGATGCGAATCAGCTACAGCGGCTGCTCCGTTCATTTGGCGATCCCAGAGGCGGAGGCGGGTGCGCCTGTGGTGACGGCGATGGTTCCGATGCGGCCGATTGATGGGTATGAGGAGTTTGAGCGACGGATGCGGCGCACGGAAAAGCGGATTATTGTGTTGGGGGTTCAGATTGCGCTGGAGGCGGTTGGGGGGTGAAGAAATGAAGAATGAAGAATGGAGAAATGAGGAGTGGGAGGAGGATTTTGTTTGCTGTCTCAAAATTAGGTAAACAAAACGATTTCTAATAGAAAGTTTGACAGTTAGGTTGTGGGGCTAAGATAGAGGGGGGAGCTTTGCGCTTTGACAGTTGCGCATGCTCGACTGTTGGGCGTTTCCCATATTGTAACAACTGATTGTGTATTTTTTGGAGAATACAGATGAAACTTTCTCGACAGGGTCGTGCTGTTTCGTTTTTTGGACTGATCGCGTTGCTGGTGCTGCTTATCGGCCGAACCACGCATGCAGAAACCTACGAAACGAGTCTGATGGACGTTTTGGAGGCGGACGGGCGTTTCACAACCTATATTGGCGCACTTGAGCAAACTGGTTTGGATCAAATGATTAAGTACAACGGTTCATTTACGTTGTTAGCGCCAACGGATGCCGCCTTTAATCGGATGTCGGCCGAAGATCGTGGCGTGATGTTCAGCAACACAAATACGCTGCGTCAGACGTTGCTGCACCATATGCTGTTGAGCAAATGGCGAACAGAGACGATTGGTAGTTGGGAAATTGCACACAGCCTGTTAGGGAAACAGATGCAGGTGCGAATGCAGGGTGGGATGCTGATTTTAGATGAAGCGCGTGTGATTAATGCGAATGTTTCGGCCGATAACGGGCTGATCCACATGATTAACGGCGTGCTGATCCCACCAGGTGGCTCATTTGACAGCCGCAAACATGGCAAAAACGGTCAACAGAAAACGCCCAATAATAATGGAGGTGGCGGTCAACAAACGCCCCGCAATGAGAACGGCAGCAGCTCTGGCGAGTCACCGCTGCACACAATAGGCACAATTTATGAAATCTTGGTGGCAGAAGGTCGATTCCGCACGTTGATGTCGGTCACAAACAAGGCGGGGTTGTCGCAAATGCTTAACCGAAATGGCCCTTTCACCCTGTTTGCGCCCACAAATGCGGCGTTTAATGCGCTGCCAAAAGGAACATTAGACGCACTGATGGCCGATCAAGCGGCAGTTCGACAGCTATTGTTGCATCATATGGTGCAGGGAAAATTTGAAACCAATCGCCTCGAAACGCTGCGAACGCTGCGAACCGCGCTGGGTGAAAATGTGGAAATCACGCATCAAGGCAACGCAATTTTGATTGATGGTGCGCGAATTACGCTCCGTAACATTGAAGCGACCAACGGCACAATTCACGTGATTGATGCGGTTGTGATGCGATAGGAGAGGGAAAAGGTGGGGCGATGAAGGATGGAAAGAGGCGATTGTACTGTAACATGACCTGCCTCATTTCCCATTCACAATTCATTCTCCACCGTTTATAATTTTTCAAAGATGGTTTTTAAGTAGATGACAAGTAGTCATTGACGAAAACCTCAGAGGTTTTTATGCACAAACCAGAGTAGAT
>JBMZDF010000771.1:0-2247 GCA_049614105.1 Promineifilaceae bacterium (SeqCode) | reverse complement strand
CCCACGCGGAGCGTAGGAGCGAGTCAGAAAATTTAGAATGCAATTGCCCTGCCCCCACCTAGCTTTCCCCAGAGGGGGATCTGATTTCCCTCCCTTCAGGAGGGACTAAGGGAGGGCGCTTCACACTTTTTTCATCCTTCCGCCTGCATACTTCATCCTTACTTAACGCTGCGCCCCTCTTCCAAAATACACGATTGTGCTACCATATGGCATGTCCTTTAATCATGCCCATATGCGCATCAAGCGCGACTACCCTTACACCGTTCGCACCATCGAAAATAGCTGGATCACGCTCAAAGACGGCACACGTCTCGCGGCTCGTATCTGGCTACCAGAAGGTGCGGAACAAACGCCTGTCCCTGCCATCCTTGAATATCTACCCTATCGTAAAAATGATATGACCGCGTGGCGCGACTCGATCCGCCACCCTTATCTCGCGGGACATGGTTATGCTTGTATCCGTGTCGACATGCGCGGCAACGGCGACTCAGATGGGCTTATGCTGGACGAATATACGCAGCAGGAGCTTGATGACTGCGTAGAGGTGCTGCAATGGCTGGACGATCAACCTTGGTGTACGGGCAAGGTTGGCATGTTTGGCAAATCATGGGGCGGCTTCAATGCGCTACAGGTTGCCGCCATGCGCCCGCCGCAGCTCAAAGCGATCATCACAATCGCTTCGACAGACGACCGCTATGCGGATGATGTGCATTACATGGGCGGCAGTCTGCTGGCCTACGAAATGCTCTCATGGGCCAGCACGATGCTTTGCTACAACGCTTGCCCACCCGATCCGCGCTTTGTCGGCGATCGCTGGCGCGATATGTGGCTACATCGTCTCAACAACACGCCCCCCTTTGCCGAGGCGTGGGTCGGTCATCAGCGTCGGGACGAATTTTGGCAGCATGGCTCTGTCAGCCAAAACTACGCAGATATTGAGTGTGCTGTTTATGCGGTTGGCGGCTGGGCGGATGGGTACACCAACGCCGTTGGACGCCTGCTGCACAATTTGTCCTGTCCTAAAAAGGGGCTAATCGGCCCTTGGGCGCACAATTTTCCTGAAAACAGCAGCCCCGCACCCGCTATCGGCTTTCTGCAAGAACATTTACGCTGGTGGGATTATTGGCTGAAAGGGGAGGAGACGGGCATCATGGATGAGCCAATGCTGCGCTCATGGATTATGGACAGTTTGCCGCCTAGCGTAGACCGTCGCGCCGCTCCCGGCCGATGGGTTGCAGACCCCAGTTGGACTTCGCCAAATGTCATGCCAAACACCATCGACCTAACGCCTGATGCGCCCATTGCGCTGAAAGGTCAACAGATCACAGGGCTGGACGCGCCACCGTGGCTTGCGTTTGGCTCCGCTGGCGAGTATCCCGCCGATCAAAGCGGTGACGATGGCCGATCGATTGCATTGACAACGGAGCCACAGCAAAGTGGTGACATTTTAGGGCATCCACAGGTGAGCTTGCGTTTGCAGGTTGACCAACCTCAAGCGGCCTTATCCGTGCGCCTGTGTGATGTGGCTCCTGACGGTAGTTCATCGCTTGTCACGTGGGGCATATATAATTTAACGCACCGTTTTAGCCATGAAGAACCGCAATTGATGCCGATTGGTCAATCTATCTCGGTTGTCGTTGATCTCAATTTGATTGGCTATCGTTTGGCAACGGGACACAGCTGGCGCGTGTCGATCTCGCCCACTTATTGGCCGCATCTCTGGCCTGCGCCACAGCCTGTGACCTTGACGGTTGAAACCTGTCAGTTGATTTTGCCAAGCCGCACACCTTCGCCAGCGGATAACGAGCTAGCCCCGTTTGATGTGCCTGAGTGCTCAGAGCAGATGCATTTGGAACAGCTAGTCCCTGGCCGAACGATGCGAACGGTGCAGTTTGATCGGGTTAATAATTCGGCCGAACACGTCAACAAGATACACAGCCCCTCTGTCCGCTACCCTGACGGGCTGGAGCTGTCCGAATATTCGGCCGATGTCTTTACCATCACCGAAAACGATCCCCTCTCTGCCGCCGTCAAATGTATGCGCAACCGCCGTTTGGTTCGTGACGGATGGAGAGTTAGCGTCTGGACAGAGAGCACCATGACGGCCGATGCCGACAACTTCTATCTCGTCAACCGCCTCAACGCGACAGAGGATATGCAAATTGTCTTTGACCACACGTGGACAAAAACGATTCCGCGCGACTTTCAGTAGGATCAAGGGGGGACGAAGCGTCAAAGAAATAACGA
>JBMZDF010000770.1:0-2250 GCA_049614105.1 Promineifilaceae bacterium (SeqCode) | reverse complement strand
CTGCACGGGGCAACCTGGTATTGAGGCGGCGAAGCTAATGCAGGCGCAAGCGTCCGCATTGCTCGGTTTGGAGCCTGAGCAATTTTTGCTGATGTCAACGGGCGTCATCGGGCAGCAGCTACCTCTGGATAAAATTGGCACTGGCATCGAGATCTCGGCGTCGAATCTAAGCCCAGACAATGGGTCGTTAGCCGCACGCGCCATTATGACAACCGACACATGCCCCAAGTCGATTGGCGTCTGTGTGACGCTTTCAGGCGGTGATGTGATGATTGGCGGTATCGCAAAAGGGTCTGGGATGATTCACCCGAACATGGCAACGATGCTGGGCACGATCACAACTGATGCCCAGATCGACGTTATGACGCTGCAAGATTTACTGAGACATAGTAATGAACTGTCGTTCAATCGTATCTCGGTTGATGGCGACACCAGCACAAACGATACGGTGCTGCTTCTGGCAAATGGCGCGGCAGGATTTGAGCTAACCGACGATGATCTAGATATTTTTGAAGAGGCGCTGACGCATGTTTGCCAACAACTGGCGCAAATGATTGTGCGCGATGGGGAAGGGGCGAAAAAGTTTGTTGAGATTCAAGTGCAGGGCGCAAGTCACGACATTCTCGCACATCAAATCGCCAACACAATCGCAACCTCACCGCTGGTCAAAACGGCATTTGCGGGCGGCGACGCGAACTGGGGTCGTATTATGGCGGCGGCAGGTCGTGCGGGTGTGGCGTTTGATCAGGAGGTTGCGGCGCTGTGGTTTAGCAGCAATGGGGAAAGCTGGCTGCAAGTATTTGAAGCAGGCACGCCGACCGACTTTGAAGAAGAACACTCCTCCGCCATTTTTGCTCAAAAAGATATTTGGGTGCGTCTGTCGATTGGGGACGAAGCAGGTGAGGCAACCGTTTGGACCTGTGATATGACCCACGAATATATTACGATCAACGCCGATTATCGGACATGATAAACAGCGTTTAGTGCATCAGTTTTCAGGCAAGATACTGTTTGAACATCGTTTCTTGCCTGCAATTCTGACTCCCAGCTACGGTGTGGATTCATACGTTAGAAACAGCGGTGATGATTTGAAGCCGTCAATTTGGGTGGTGGTTCCATTCGGCCGAATTTCACGAATCGTCTCAATTTCCCCCAGTCGCTCTGGCACAAAAATATGCACCACATTGGGCGAATCGGCCGCCGGCAGCACCGTGGGATCAACCACATCAAACAGATTGATGTTGCCCTCAAACCCATTTGCCAAAAACGGCAGCGTTGAAAAGCTGACATACATTGCAGGCGCACCGTGAAAATAAGCGGTCCAATCGCCCTCTAGTTCGTTCAGGTAGTCAGCCATTTCGTGCGCTAATTCGGTGTTACGGTCGGCAAACAAGTGGCTTGATTGGTATTGGCGAAAATAGAAACTCGTGTCTAGCAAAGCCAAAGCGGTTGCCAGCAGCAGTACAAAATGACGCCTATAGGCGGTGAGCGGACTGCGCGATTGGGTGCTGATTGTGTCGATTAGCCAAACCAAGGCGCGTGCTGCTAGCAGGAAAACGGCTGGCAGTGCAATCAAATAGCGACGGCTATGCGGTGCTTCAACCAACAATGCCCCCCCGAATATAACCGTGATTACAATCGTTGTAATCAGCACTGTATAACGCATTTGGCGAAAATGATAAAGCGCCATCCCAACGCCTAACAGAAAGAACGTGCCAGTTAACCAGCCAATCAGCGGCACAGTTGCCCCGTACATGTCGTCTTTGTCGAGCATGGCGGTAAAGCCCATTGCCGCCTGCCAAAGCTGCTGTCGAAAAACATCCCCCTCGGTGAGGTTCCTCGAAAGCGCTTCGGCCGCAAGCCAGCCATTACGCTGGATGCCGAGCAGATTCACACGTTCCATAAACAGGTGAGGACGCGCATTAAAAAACAAGGTTTGCGGCAGCGCAGTAACCAGTGCTAATGAGGTTGCTGACACAATGTGCCGCCCTTGGGCTAGCAAAGTCTCGCGGTGAAACAGCAGCGCGACGACAAAAATCGGAATTAACATCAGCGGCAACAGGTGGGCGCTGGTAAACACGTAGGCGCTCAGCCCGATTGCCAGCCCTGCGCCAAGCCATGCGTTGCGCTTTTCACTGTGCCACGCGACGGCAATGCCGCCCATGGCGCACAGAGCCAGCAGACTATCCCAAATATTGGTGAGACCGATGCGGCTGTAATGGAGGTGGAAATGGGAGCCTGCAAGGAGGA
>JBMZDF010000769.1:0-2258 GCA_049614105.1 Promineifilaceae bacterium (SeqCode) | reverse complement strand
TACATAAGGCATTACTCCTTGTTTATGGTCGCCTTTTTTTAACCTTTTTCCTCTCTGAATCTCATTAAAAATGTCATTAAGAAAAAATTCTTTCCAATCTTTATTTTCAATTGGTTCAGTAGGCTTCTGTTCTAGCTCCCCAACATCTTCTTGGTTAGTAGGTTCACCTTGTGGCTCAGCTGGCTCAGCTCTCTCTGTTTCTTCTAATGCTGGAGCCTCTTCAGGTGGGGGCTCCTGAGGTGATGGGCCAGCTGATAGGGCTTCTGGACCAAACCCCATTTCTTCTGCCTTCGCCATCATCTCTTCACTCATCTGCGGCATTTGGCCTGCCTCTAATGCGGCAGAAGCCTCACCATCTAGCTCGGGAGTTGCCTCGGGCTGAGGTGGTTCAGGTAGTGGAATCGCTTTACGTTGAATGGTCTGTCGAGATAGATCGCCTGCTGCTCCTTGCTGAACTGTATGTGTCAATTCATGGGCCAAGAGTCGATCGCCATCTGGCGTACCTGGGTTATATTCACCGCTGTTGAAGGCAATGTTGTTGCCAGTGGTAAAGGCGCGGGCGTTGAGGTCTTGGGAGAGTTCGGCCGAACTCGCATCCCGATGAATCCTCACATCGCTAAAATCAGCCCCCATCCGCGACTCAAAAAATGAACGCGAACTGTCTGATAATGGCTCGCCGCCTCCATCTAATTTATTAACCCGATTTTCAACACCTGCATTAACTGTCGCACCACCCAGCGGATCTGACCCCCCTACACGCTGAATCACCAAACGGCTGATAGCTGAGGTTCCTCCTTCGTTATTAAGATCCCCCGAAGGGGGCGGGGCAGCGGCTGTGGGCGTCTTCATGACCTGATCTGCAACCTGATCCGCCTCTTGTTCAAACGGATCGTTCACCTCATTTACCGTCATCTTTGTCTGAACTGTGACGGATGATTTACCAGTGGTTGATGAGGCTGGCGCTCCGCTATCAACAGGTGCTGCGGACCCGCTTGACATCAAATTGCCCATCCCATATTGGGCAAGCGATTGTTGTAGCAAGCTGGGCTCTTCTATTTGGGTTTCGCGTGGGGGTTCCTGCGCACGTGCGCGTGCAATTACTTGTGTTAAATGAGAATTGCTGTGCGTCCGTGCCATACGCTGCACCATCGCAGTACGTTGCGGTGGATGCAGTCGGCTTAGCAAACTGGCTTGCCCTGCCATCGACCCATTGTGCATCGCAAGCTGCGTCGCACCTAAGCCCATCATCTCCTGAGCAGGAATGCCTGCTTGCTGCGCTTGTGCAGGCTTTGTTTGCGTTTCTTTTGGCTTTGTTGTAGTTGATTTTGCTGACTCAGTACTCATAAGCGTAAGCTCCACCCAGCAGGCTATCAAGCCCTGTGATTAATGTTGGAAAATCTGTTTACCAACTGTGATATTATTTATAGTTGGCAACTTGCATGTGCCAAAAGCTGATAAGCATAAAATCATATATTTAATTGTTGCAACAGAATTGGTGGCGAAACCTGTCGCAGATAGCGACCACTTAGCTTATTTATTCCCATTAAGCAAGCTATTGATAGGGTCATCATAACACAAATCGAGTTTATGCCAAATTGTGGTGTGCCCAGACTTTTGGGAACAAAATGCGCATATCTTAACCTGTTTATAACGATTCATAACCTATTCCCAACCATTTTTGGAAAGCTTCACGGAGGAGTTGACAAGTTTACATTTTGCTTGATGAGATTGTAATCTCATTTGCGAGCGGGACTATCTAGACTGAAAGACAGGTGAACGCGCATGGCTTCTACTTTGCGCTTAAGGAACAAACACAATTTATCAGTTTTTGTTATGTGCTAGCTTGTGGTCACGCAATGGTTCACAAGAGTCTTGCATTAAATCTCTGGCAATTTCGCGATGTATTGGCAGGTCAGGGGTTTAACCGATGCGATCTAGCAAGGATGTACAGGTATGTCATTCCGAAAAAATCTTTCTCCGTCTAATCAAAAGTATCTATTTATTTTTGGGATTGCGCTGGCGCTCGTTATTGGCGGGGCCGCGCTTTTTGCTTTAAAAGGTAGTAGTTCCAGTTCGGCCGCACCCCCGCAGCCAACAGGTTCAACAGTAGATGCAGACTCTGTCCCAAAGGGGACAGCAATCACGCCAGAGCTTGTCGAGGAAACTCCCAACGTAAGATCTGAACGCGATGTATTAGCCGCTAACTATACGGTGGCTTCAACACCTTATGGTGGTGGGGCTGACTTTCAGCATGCTGA
>JBMZDF010000768.1:0-2268 GCA_049614105.1 Promineifilaceae bacterium (SeqCode) | reverse complement strand
GGTAATTCATGAATGATTTCTTTGCGGCTGCAATTTGGCCAGACTTCCATTGCTTGACCCATGACGCTTTTTTGATCGCGCCAGTGTTCCAATGAAACGACAATGCGGCAGCAAACTCCTCATCAGACAGGCTATGCCCCGCAAATGCCTCGCGCACATCGTCTGCATATCGCTCCAACGCCCACAGGAACACCTCAAGGCACTTCTTTAGGGGCTGGGGCTTGCCGATGTACCGCTCGACGTTATGGCCGCTCATAGACGTTAAGCCCACGCTCCACGTCCATACTCCAACGCTGTCTTTGTACGCTTGCCGAATAATGGCCTCATGCGAAGCCACCTCAAGGGCAATTCTAGTCGTCAGTTGGTTTGTCATAGACAGAACCTCCCATTGGTGAATGGTTTTCGCAAAAGAGTTTGCGGTTTCAGTTTCTTAAAAGAGTTTTGATTGTCAGACGCCGAACACTGAGTCCATTTCACCATCTGAAATGCCCTTGGCACTCATCAACATAGGAATAAGAGTGTTCATTCGGCCAATGTTTTCTTGCGTCAAGACCGCGACTTTCATGGCAAGCTGCTTATCCTTGGGGATGTAGGATGTGATGATATCATAAACAAACTTTGGAATAGCTGTGCCGCCCACCCAAGCTAAGGCTTCGTCTTCGGTAATCCATCCGGCTTGAGCGGAGATAATAGCAAATTTTGACCTGCTCATTGTCGAATTGTTGCGGCGCTCGTCAATACTTTCCATAGTAGCCAACTTTACTGCCGCTAATTCCTTTACGGACATATCAACCAACTTGCCGTCAATAAACTTCTGCATCAAACTGCCTCCCCTAATAGCCAAATTCGCCCTGACGTGATGTTTCCAGATGAAGCAATTAATCTAAGTTTGTCGTGCGCTTCTGCTGTATTGTACTGCATTGCAGATCGGAAATGGTAAGGGGTCGTGTTCACGCTGTAGGAGTTATGGCCGCCACAAGCAGTTCGAGTTTTCCGCGTGGCATCGCCCGCTGAATAAATAAATGTTCTTGTTGAACACCCTCCTGCCGCAACAGTGTTGCTCAAGTTCCCACCCGCAATTGCACCCAAACTATATGCTGTGGCAGACCCGCCACGATACCCAAATCCGATATACCCAGTTGTTCGCCAAGTGGCCCCATCATCTGGGCTAAACTGAATGTAAATATGATCTCCATCTGTGGCAGGTGTCACGCTATCCAAGTTGACTTGGAAATTTCTATATGTCGTTGTGTCAAGCGTGAACTCCACAGACGCCACCGCTGTAGTCACCTCAACTACACTTCCAATCTGGGTAAAGCCCGATTTACCTAAAGAATTGAACTTTGTGTTAATGGTCCCTCGGGTGGCAAGAAGTGAGGAGTCAACTGTAAAATCGGAATTGTCAGACGTCTCAGGACCAAATAGCGCCCAGCCCGTTAGTCCTGATATGTCTGTGTTTGCATCATCAAGGAAATGATAGATTTTACCCGCCGCGCTAACTTGCTCTCCAACTCTGAACGGCACAGACCGCGCAACCGCCTCCTTGAAGCGAGCAAGCGTCGTATAGCGCAAACCAGCCTCGTACAGCTTAACTCCGCCAATAGTTGTTCTGTGGTGGTCAGAGGCCCCACTTAAAGCCTTCGTAAACACTGTTCCATTACTTGTCACAGTGAACGCTTGTCCTGCTGAAAATGCAGCATCGCCTCGCGTATCAGCGATCAATTCAGCATCGTCTTTGAAGTCAACGCGTCGGCTAACCGCTTGCCCTGTGATGCCAGTTAGGTCATAAACCGTGTTGCTGTTTGCTGTGTAGGTTGAAGCAGCAACAATATCCCACGTTTGACCGTCAACGGTGTGCTGAATATCACCCACCGTCAAGTTGGTTGCAGCGACAAGCAGTGCTATCGTGGAGAACTGCTCTTTAATCTCAAGATTTGACCGTGCTGCTGCTGCGGTTGTTGCTCCTGTCCCGCCCGCCTTAACTGGGCGGGCAGTATTTTGATCTGTCTCTAAATCTTGCGTTAGGGAGTTGAATTTAGCAGAGCTGATCGGATCCCCAGTAACAGCAGCTGTGTTTGGAGGAAGGGAATAAACATCGGAACCATTTCTAGGCATATTGATTTTCCTTGATTTAGGACGTAAGGTCATGCCCTCAATGCAAGGACATTTGGTTTGCGATTTTTTGGAATTTTGATTGGTTGTTTTTTGGTAAGTGCAATTTTTTCCGCATCGCCTGTTGAGGCTCGTGTGGAAAAAATAATCTCACCG
>JBMZDF010000767.1:0-2274 GCA_049614105.1 Promineifilaceae bacterium (SeqCode) | reverse complement strand
CCACATAAACGCTTGTAAAGCAGAACACAGTTAATCATTGACGCAAACCTCAGAGGTTTTATTCACGTGCTAGCTTATTGACGCAAACCTCAGAGGTTTTGTTTACGCACTAGCTTAGGTGATGACAAACCTCTGAGGTTTATTAAACGAACCTCAAGCCCACCCTACAAACAATCACATAAAATAATCATCAAGAAGCTGTGTCGTAAGATACAATCTATGTCTAATACAATTGTCGATCAAAATGCGGCAAGGGTACACGGCGGCGGCGTTTATTCGATGACCAACCTCGACGTGAACGATAGTACCGTCACAAACAACAAAGCGGCTCAGGACGGCGGTGGCATTTATATGATTGATGCGCCGTTGGCGGTGGCGGCATCTACCTTGGGATACAATGTTGCACACAATAATGGCGGCGGGATCTATGTATCGCGTTCGGCCGATGCAACCTATCCCCAAACGCTCACGGTCAACGATAGCAGCGTCGTGAACAACTTAACTCAAGTTGACGGCGGCGGTATTTATATCGAAGATGGTGTTGACACAACGTTTGAGGCAGCAAAAGTCAATCGCAACCGCGCCATAACAGGGTCTGGCGGTGGCGTTCTAATAGTCGATGAAACGACTGCTTCAGACGACCTCACCCCGTTCACCATTAACAATAGTCAATTTACCCTGAATCAGGCGGCGGAAGGTGACGGTGGCGCGATTTATGCCCGTGGCAACATTCAAATGGCGTTGGCGCACACAAGCGTCACCCACAACACGGGTAAGTTTGCCAGCGGTATAAGCCATGTGGCAAGCATAGGTGCGAACTATGGCGAACTCACCATCACCCACAGCACGATCGATTACAACAAACGCAGCAACGATGCCGCAGCGTCCGCAGGCGGCATTCAATTGATGTCGATCAGCAATACGTTTGTTCGTCACAACGAAGGGACGGGAATTGGCATTGGCGGTGTGGCAAATGTTGTGTTGTCAAACAACGTTGTCACGCACAATTCAAATGAAAGCAATGCGGCAAACGGCGGCGGCATCGATCTAAAAGGCATCGGCAACGCGACTATCGATAGCATGTACATCGCTGAAAACTCAACGCTGGGGGATGGCGGGGGCATATCGATCAACGCATTATCTTCAACGCTCCGCAATTCAACCATTTACAAAAACAGTGCGGTCACGGGCGGTGGCGTCTCAACAACCGTAGGGTTTTTTGAGATTAGCGCGGTCGCGATTGACAATAACACGGCGTCGGCAACGGGTGGCGGCATTGCGATTAGCGGACAAACGAACGGGAATTTGTCGCAGGCGAGCGTGACAAACAATTCGGCCGAAAATGGCGCAGGCATCCATGTGTCAGCCAACGATGTCAGCTTTGCGACGCCGCCAAACATCGACAATATCCAAATTAGCCAGATTCTGATCGGCTACAACACAGCATCGGGATCGGGCGGCGGGGTTTACATCTCGGACGCCGACGAGGTTGATGTCACTATCGACCGCAGCGCCGTCTATCGCAACGCGGCCGTCACGGGCGGTGGACTCTATCACAAAGGCGATCTGCTTGCGCTGAGCAACAGCAGCATCAGCGAAAACCGCGCCACCAATCTTGGCAGCGCCATCTACGGCAACAGCCCCTTCACCACCTTCTACACAACAATCGCGGACAACGTTGATTCGGCCGCTATTCATAAAGTGGCATCGGCCGATACATTCGAGCTTAGACTCAGTATTATCCACAACCCAACCGTCGACAACTGCGCGGGCGACAGCAGCAGCATCAATATATTCCGCATTTTAGACAGCGATGGAACCTGTTCAGCCATTCGCACGGCGCTCACAGGCGTTGACCCGATGATTGCGCCTTTGACCGACAACGGCAACAACCAAATGAGTCACGCCCTCTTGGCCGGCAGCCCAGCACTCAGTGCAGGCACAAACTGTCCACAGTTTGACCAGCACGGTTTGGAACGCCCAACAGACAATTGCGACCTTGGCGCATACCAGACGCGACTTGTGCCAACGGCCGTAACGCTCTCAACGGCGGCAGCCCACTCACCAACTGCAAACAACAGCGTGGCTATCATGCTGTTTGCCCTCACCGTTCTCTCAGGCTGCGCTCTTGCACGACGCAAAACACAGCACAACGCGTAAATTGATCGGTCTCAATCAATAACAAAAAAGGGTCGTGTAGCTTATGCTGCACGACCCTTTTTGGCTCTTTGGGATCTTGAGGGGTTGAAAGCACCCCCACCTAGCCTCCCCCAG
>JBMZDF010000766.1:0-2282 GCA_049614105.1 Promineifilaceae bacterium (SeqCode) | reverse complement strand
ACAGGCTGGTCTATACGATATATTGCGACATGAGCTGGTGTGGGGACAAATTCATGACAGTTTCTTGGGTGTTGGCGTGATTGCACTATTAATTTGGCGTCCACGGTTGATTGAGGAAATCGGCCGAAAACAATGGACCGTCTGGTTTCTAACAGGAATTGTGCTCTTACTACTCGTTATTATTGTCATCCTCGATACAGCAACCAGCACAACCGCACTGCAAGTTGGCAACATACCAATACAAGTCACAGAACTTCTCAAAGTCACAATGCTGTTATTCCTTGCTTGGGTGATTGACCGCGAAGGCAGTTCAATCCAACAGCCACAACATGTTGTGATGGGGATTGTTATTCCTCCATTAAGCCTGCTGTTGCCTAGCGGCGTGTTCGCGTTTATCTCCGCTACATTGCTATTCGCAATCGGTGATTTAGGATCGATTTTAATCTTGATGCCCTTGTTTGGACTACTGCTCTACATTGGATTTGATGACCATTCATTTTTCACACTCACATTTGGGACAACGATTGTGATCATTGTGGTTACTTATCTACTTTTTCACCTAGGCGTATCGTTACCTACACATGTTGTTAATCGCTGGCTAGCGTTTCTCGATCCCTGGAGTCTGGAGTTAGTAGAAGGCATTCCTATCGTAGATGGGATTGGGCAACAGCTTCAACATGGAATATACGCAATAACAGCAGGTTCAATGCTAGGGTCTGGGATTGGGTTTGGTTATCCACATATTATTCCTGCCGTTTGGTCAGATTTTGTTTGGGCGGCTATTGTAGAAGAAAATGGATACCTTATCACCGTTGCTTTACTCGCAATATACTGCATTATTTTTTGGCGCATTGTACGTGTTGCGCTGCTTCTCCAAGATGAGATGCGTTTTGAGCGTATGCTAATTGCAGGTGTGGCAATTCATTTAGTGCTTCAGCTCTTCTTCATGACGGCTGGGACCACCAAACTGTTTGTTATGACAGGGGTGACAGTCCCTTTTCTAAGCCATGGGGGGGTTGCCTTGATTGTTAATCTAGCTGAAATAGGCTTAGTACTCGCATTGTCCCAGAGACTAGAAGGAGCGCACTAATGACCCAGCGAATTCGCAATGTTGCCACTTATATCATCCCGCTATTGATGTGTGTGTGCGTGTTAGGGATGACACGTTGGGCCCTATTACAAGAGCATCAACTCTTAGAGCAAAGCTCAAATAAAGGGGTGTCAGGGGAAGAGATTCCAAGCACGTTACGTCGTCGCCTGCAACTACAGTTAGCAGCAAAAAATCGTGGCTCTATCTTGGATAGAACTGGATACATATTGGCCAGCACAAGCAACGGTATTCGCCAGTATGCAGATGAGTACAGTTCACATGTTGTAGGGTATGTTTCACATAATGGCATCGGTCAAGTCGGGCTAGAAGCAACACAGGAGCAACAGCTATTAGGTAGTCAGAAATGGCAAAATGATTGGTTAGAATTGATAAATCAACCGACCTATGGCCAAGATATCCAACTGACAATTAATCATCGTCTTCAAGCTGAGATTGCAACAACGCTTAATGGTCGAGCAGGCGCAGCGGTTGTCATCAATGCAAACGATGGGGCGGTCTATGGCATCATCAGCTCACCAACTTATGATACTAATCAGTTTCTGAACGATCCGACTTATAGTCCCACGTTGCAGGACGACCAGTCACAATTTAATCGTGCGGTAGAGGGCCTGTACACACCTGGCTCAACATGGAAAACTATCTCTCTAATTGCTGCATTAGACAGCGGGCTACTATCGGCCGACCATCTTTTTGAGTTTGGCGAGCCTCACTATGACGAGGAAGGTCTATATTACACCTGTACATTTGAGGATAAGTCGATTATTGATCGTAATCACACAGAGGCACAGCTAACTCTCGCGGATGCGTTCGCTTTGTCAGCTAATTGTGCGTTTGCTGAAATTGGGGCTTCGCTGGCTCCAGAGACGCTTACCCATTATGCAAAACAGTTTGGCTTTAGTACAGAGGAGGCGATCCCATTTGAATTGCTAGCACCTAGCGGTCTTCTAGCGCATGATTTGACATTGCTAGAAAGTGAGTTCCAAAGGGCGCAAACGGCTTTTGGTCAGGGGCAATTGCTTGCATCGCCATTACACATGGCGCTTGTTGCTGCCTCTGTTGCAAATGGGGGACATTTACCTGCCCCTCATTTGGTTCAGGCAACTCATTCCAATCGCAATATCTTCGCTGATATTCACTCTAATCATTACTGGCGACGTAAGGTCATGAACGA
>JBMZDF010000765.1:0-2289 GCA_049614105.1 Promineifilaceae bacterium (SeqCode) | reverse complement strand
TGGCAAGAGAGCGTTCAAAGTACGGTCTGGCCCCTGCATAGTCGCCCATTGATTGGATGAGCATACCAAGATTGTTCAGGCTGAGTGCGGTATCGGGATGGTCGGCCCCCAACGATTTTTCTCGGATGGAAAGGGAGCGTTCATAGTAAGGTCTGGCCCCTGCATAGTCGCCATCGGCCTGAATATGGTAGCCCAGATTTGTTGCTAAGGTTGCGCTGTGTTCATCAGCACGTTGTAATGCAGCCTCAGTTATATAAAATAAGTGTCCGCGCCAAGCACGTAACGCGGCTGGATAGCCAGCTGTGTTGAGCCGAAAAGCTTCTGAACTTGCCCCCTTCTCAACGGCGGCCTGTGCAATTACATCCACCCCAACAAACTCCCCCATCAACCGATGCAGCCCTTGTTCCGTATCAAGCAGTCCCAACTGCATTAAACGACGCAGAGCATCGACGATTCTATCTGCCACATCGGCCGCGCCAGCATCTATTGGCGGCCAACCTAGCTGCACTAAACGACGCAGAACATTAATGATTCTATCTGCCACATTGGCCGCGTCGGCATCTATTGGCGGCCAACCTTCCCGCTGCTCTAAGGTTGCTGTCAACAGCGTGGTTGAAATCGATTCGCTAGGCGCAAAACACGCAGCATGCTGCATTACCCAGATCGCAAGCTGATCAATAGGATGCGCGGTATCAAGCTGTTCCCAACTCACGGAAAACGTGCCATAAACGCTCAAATCATGTTCAGTCACCGAATAATCTTCCAGCCATTGCCCTTGCATGGCACGATGATTAAGCTTTTGTCGCTCATAACGTGCCAAAAATTGATTGGTAGGGTGTTTGTACGTATTGAGGAAACTCCCTGCTAAATAAAGAGCAAGCGGAAAATAGCCTAGCCGTTCAGCCACGCGATCTGCCTCGGCTGCTGTTAAATGTGGTGCAAGTTTTAGCAATAGTTGGCGGCTTTCTGCTTGTGGCAACGTTGCAAGCGTGAGTTGTTGTACTCCTGTGCTGCTCGCCCACGTCCCACGCCGACTGGTTATCAACACCCGACAGCCCCCCGTCTTAGGCCGTAACTGTTGCAACATGCGCGGCGCGTTGCGATGATCTAAGTTGTCAAACACCAGTAAGCGCGGTATAGGGGCGTGTAATGCGTGCTTTACCAACTGTAATCGAGTTGGCGCATCGAGGGCCAAAAAGTCAGGTCGTCCGACCGCCTCGCCCCATTCAGATAATTGACGCTCTGCCTCCTGTATATCATCCAAGCTCAAGTTAGCCAGATTGAGCCAAAAAACGCCGCCAGCAAAAAACCGCCCATAACGATGCACGAACTCAGCCGCCAACTGCGTCTTACCAATGCCACCTAACCCTGTGACGGCGGCTTGCCCAATTGCCGCCCCGCCCCCCTCTGCCTTAAGTAACTGAGCCAATTG
Organism: Promineifilaceae bacterium (SeqCode); assembly: GCA_049614105.1. Classification (GTDB taxonomy): domain Bacteria; phylum Chloroflexota; class Anaerolineae; order Promineifilales; family Promineifilaceae; genus CALECP01. The sequence continues at coordinate 857 of JBMZDF010000765.1, read as the reverse complement.
TCTTAATTCTGCTTCGCGCCCCACAAAATGTGGGTTTGCGCCGCGTTGTAAGGAGGAACCAACGCGATATACAGCACGTGGCACGCTGTCAACTGTCGGCATTGCGTCCAAAATAGCGAGCGCTGTATCAAGATCAACAGACGACGTTTCAGCAGGCAAGTTGATAATAGTCGGCGCATAGTTGCCAGTAGCCGTGATCACATCACGCCCTGCGCTCACACCTGATTGAGTGATGCTACCCCCGACACGCTGCGTCGGGGTTATCCTTTTGGGTCTTTCTCTGGCTCGTGACCAATAAAAACGTCCTTGTGTGCATCAATGCTCCTTGCATCAATATCACCACCCTTCTCCCCTTGTATCGTCACTTTTCCCTGCGACTTAACGCCCCTCGCTTTCACCGAACCGCTCGAACGCTCTTGTACAAAGAATGAGCCGATCAATGCACCCAAACCACCTAAGACAGCCAATATAGGCTCAAAGGTGTGATCATTCATAAACCAAACAACCGCCACAATAAATGCTGCAAGCGAAATAATTCTCAATACGGTCTGCTGTTGTTTTTGGTTCATTTTGTTCTCAAAAAAGCAAAAAGCCGCTGGGCGAAGCCAGCGGCGTTGGTTACTTGCTATCAACAGCAGGGGAACTGCTAAAATTGGCAAATCGGGTCAACCCTCTGGCTTGATCGCTGCTATGGGTATTTTGTGTACCGTAGAGCGTTTGTTTTCTTGTTGCTCACGAAAAGGGAGCAAACGCCTAACAAAACTATAAGTGATGTCACCCTCATTGCCAACTGATTAACCAATCAGGGCAATTGCATTCTAAATTTTCTGACTCGCTCCTACGCTCCGCGTGGGAGT
>JBMZDF010000764.1:0-2290 GCA_049614105.1 Promineifilaceae bacterium (SeqCode) | reverse complement strand
ACTCCCACGCGGAGCGTAGGAGCGAGTCAGAAAATTTAGAATGCAATTGCCCTGAGAGCGAGACAGTTTTTGACATCAATTTGAATTTGATATAATACTTTAGATACAAACTTTTTCGGAGTGCTTACAACAGAAAATAATTGATGTTGCGCAATTTGCGCAACAAGTACATAGTCCAAAGCAGTACCATGCAGCAACTTGGCAAATATGAACTGATCAAAGAGATAGGTCGCGGTGCTTACGCCACAGTTTGGCTTGGGAAGCATGCCTTTCTACAAACAGAAGTTGCTATTAAACGCCTGATCCCCACCATTGTTAATGATGATGAAACGAGCCAACGTTTTATTCAGGAAGCCCAAACCGCCTCACAACTAGATGAACACGATAATATCGTCCAGATTGAGGACCTAGGCACGGAAGATGGCCAAGTCTTTATTGTCATGGAATATTTGTCGGGCGGCACACTCAAACAATGGCATCAACAGAATCCTAATGCGGCTTGGCAAACATTTCTACCAATTTTGAAAGGTGCAGCGGCTGGACTTGATGCAGCACATGCGCGGAAATTTTGGCATCGGGATGTGAAGCCATCCAATATCCTGCTTGATGAAAATAGGGTTGCCCACTTAGGGGATTTTGGACTGGTGCGTATCGCTGATTCGCCGCACATGACCAAAATTGGCACAGCAATTGGAACGCCTACCTATATGTCGCCAGAGCAGGCGCGTGGCCGTGAGCTTGACCAGTACAGCGATCAATATTCGTTGGGGATTGTTGCTTATGAGCTACTGACAGGACGTGTCCCGTTTGATAACGAGTCTTACCCATCTGTGCTGGCAATGCATTGGAAAGAACCGCCCCCGCCGCCTAGCCAAGTGCATGACGCGGTGCCCAGCGAGGCTGATTCTGTTCTTTTGCGTGTTTTGTCGAAACAGCCAGAAGATCCCCAATGGTCACCAGATGGAATACAAGTAGCCTATATTTCAGAAAATAGCAAGGCACTTTATATCATAAATGAGGCGGGTCAGACTCATTCTGAACGATCGAGTTTTTGGTCTTATAATAGGTTGGAATGGTCACCAGATGGAACGCAAATTGCAGCCATATCTTATCAATTTAACTATCGGTATAATAAGCGTTTACATATAATAAAGGGGCAGGTTAGCCGCGAGTTATTTTTAGGTGATCTTGGTATAGATGAAATGGAATGGTCGCCAGATGGAACACAAATAGCTTTTGCCTCTCTAGATGATCTTTATACGATAGATGCAGAGGGTAAAAAGCTGCATCAATTGATTCCAGATGAGCCTGTACATGCGCTGCAATGGTCACCAGATGGAGAGCAGATAGCGTTCTTTACATGGAATGGCCTGTTTATAATAGATGTCGATGGAGAGAATCGTAAACAGCTTGTTGCTCAGAATTATTGGCTCTATTCTCTGAAATGGTCACCAGATGGGAAGCAAATCGCTTTTGTCTCAGGTGATGAGGGCGATTGGGATATTTCTATCACCGGTTTGGATACGGGTATGAGAAGACAAGTCACTGATATTGGATTCTCAGACATATTATCCTATGAATGGCAACCTGCTGATTAATAGGGCTGTGGAAAAATTGTCAACAGTATCAGTTGGTCAGTCATATGTAATCGGAGGTGATATGTATTGGGGGAGCCACTCGCCAGAAATCATGTATATTGCGCCAGATGGGGTACTTCGGCCGTTTTTTCGCGCTGATGACCCAGATGTTTGGTTTGTATGGCCGCTAACGCATGACACAGACACACTTTATGCCACAGGGTGGCAGAATAAACTGTACGCTATCACGCTGGCGGATGGGCATCTGCGTTGGTCGCTCATATTGGAGAAAAAAGCGACGGCCCCACCCTGCGCGGGGAAACATCTGTTTGTCCCAGTCAAGACGTCGGCTGGTTATGCGCTACACGCTTTATCTTGTGTCACTGGCAAGGTTGTTTGGACAGTTCCTGTTACACAGGCAATTCGTATCTCCCCACTCGTGTGCGAAAATGCCGTTTACATCGGTGATGATAACGGCACTATTACCGCCCTTGATGCACACAGCGGTACACTGCTTTGGCAAACGCAATACGACGACAAAATCCGCAACCCACTAACTATCGATCAAGGTAAGCTGTGCTTTACAAATCAACAAGACATTTTAACAACGATTGATTGGCGTGAGCGAGAAGCACCTGTTCGTTTACAATTAGCAGAAAAAACAGGCGATGCTGCCCAATATTTACGATTCTTGGGCTTTAGCCCGTGAAAGC
>JBMZDF010000763.1:0-2303 GCA_049614105.1 Promineifilaceae bacterium (SeqCode) | reverse complement strand
TTCCAGTTGCAAGGTGATCCAGAAAAGGATCCACAAATCTATAAAAAGATTAATGACAAGCGCATTGTTATGAACATAGATCCAAGATGGATCGCTACATCAACAGGTTTTAGCGATTTAACCAGCGGGAACTTTCGCTGTGCAGGTCTTGGGTATGTAAAACGATGGGACCCTCAATTAAAGAGTCTTTTTGTTAGTCCGCTAATCTTTGGGATCCCAAAATCGCAATACAGTTCCTCTTAAATTTATGGACATAGCAGTACATTTCAACGCAGATCACCCAAATCTGGTGAACCATTACGGGTCTCCGATCTATAAGCTAGTCTTTTCCAAACTGTTGGAAACTCAATCAAATATTGATTCCGTCATTCAGGTTGGCGATGTTCCATTTTTTAGTTTAAAGGAGCGTACAATCGAGCTCTGGATGAATTCAAAAGGATGGAAGCAACTCTACGCAGATATAGGCTTTTTTCAAAGCCATAATATTTTCGTTGTCTCAATAGCAAATATAAGTATTGAGGTAGTTAAGAATCTTGATCAAGCTCTGCGCAACAATAAAGAGTTTCTTGGAATCGTCGAAATAACCCCGATCCACAAGAATCTATATTTGACAAGGCTCGTGCCATTTGGCCATTTTCTTGATGATGATTTTTTCCTCTTCTGGGATGGTCTTAGCGAAGATTCAAAATATTATGACATGGTAGATACCCTCAAAGAACTTCCGTTTCGAGAAGTTGACTTTGAGGAAAGAAGCCCTCTCGATGAGTGAATCATAGAAAGACGAGTCAGGATTATTTGGCCGAAACAGATCACATCCTAGCCTCCTAGCCAATCCACAACTGACAGTCAATGTGTGAGCAGCGTTGCTCAGTTGGCATTCAGCTGCAATCGACTCGCGACCCTGTCAATTGTAGTTGAGCAATTAAATCGACAACATGGCCAGCATCTGCAATCGCAAGAAAGCCAGCCTTCTCAAGCTTGGTTCCCCAGCATGTCTTGCGATGTTCCATTGCAAACAGGACATCGCCTAAGCTGCCATTCGTAAGCACACACTTTTTTCGGTTGAAATAAACGACATCCTTAACCTTAACTACTCAGCACCCAATAGCCTCATTTCGGTCTAATAGCCAATCTGGTTGTAACGTCTACATCAATTTAGAAAAACGAGCTTGAGAAAAATGATGATCGGATGTAAATGCTTGTGTGATTTTTTGCTGACGCATGATCACGAAGCTTGTGCAGTCAGTTAATCCCCATTCTTTGTCTAATCGGGCAGAATAAAGTTCCCAAGCGTCTGCAATCAGTTCATTGGTTGCCGCAACAATTTCTATACGTGGCAGGTTACGAAGCCCATTGATAAAACCTATCGTTTTGGGGCGAATTGCGGGTGAGGAGAGGGCATCAGCCACTTCCAACAATACAAATTCTGAGGTGATAAAATAAGCTTGCTGCTGTTGCAGCATCTGCATTACGCGCCGTGCATCTTGATGATATTTGTCATCTTTATTAAGCAGGGCAATCCACGCAGCCGTATCGACAAATACATTAAACTGCATGTTTGTCTTTACCGTAAAGATAGTGATCGTGTTCGGCCGCTAAATCAGAAATCCCAGTTGAAACAGCACAATCATCTAGTAAAAGGTTCAACGCATCATAGCTTTCTGTGGCTGGGGCAGGCTGTTTCTTTTCATCTTTCTTCGACTGAAAGTAAAGATACTCAATGTAATCAAGCAGTGATGGCAGCTTTTCTTGTGGTAATAGCTCAAGGCGTGTGAGAACTTGTTCTTTCACAGTCATGTGGGCATTATAGCAGAGATAGTGTCACGACAAGTTCATTCGGCTGGGTAGCGTTTGGAAACTCAACCATTTTATTGCCATCCTCAACAAAATAGTCCATTATCCCTGAACTGTTATCAAAGGAGTAAAGGAAAAATGGAACACAAAAAAGCAACTCAACCGACGAAGGTTCAAGGGCGCTGGCGCAATTTATGGCTCTTGGCATTTGCCTCGCTCATTGATGGCGTTGAAGGCGGCGTTCTCGGCGTCTTGTTTACCGTGATGCGCAGCGCATTGGGGCTAACCACAGCCAGTCTCGGCGTGATTTCGGCAACGTCAAAACTGGTTGGCGCTGTCGCGGGACCGCTCTGGGGTATTGCTGGGGACCGCTACTCGCGCAAGTCAATCTTGGTTTTTGCCACGGGCGTTTGGGGAATTTGGACGATTGCGATCGGTCTGTCGCAAAATTACACCCAACTATTAATTCTAATCGCCATCGCGGCCGTTGGCTCGGCAGCGACAGTGCC
>JBMZDF010000762.1:0-2313 GCA_049614105.1 Promineifilaceae bacterium (SeqCode) | reverse complement strand
TAACAGCGTGTCGCTTGGGCTTCGACAGGCTCAGGCTTCGACAGGCGCAGGCTTCGACAGGCTCAGCCACCGCTCTTTACTCAGTAGAAAATGTGGTGACGCCTTGGCTATTTGAGAGCCGCTGCAACGTAGTCATAAATGCGGCGCTTGATGCGTAGCTGGTTGAGCTGCCACCCGATATCGACTACTTCTGGATCAGGCTCGTACAAATAAGCGTCACTGATCTCGCCTTCCATGCGCAGCTTGAGCGTGTTGAGCCGTGCCGACAATTGGTATTCAAGCATCTCACGATGATGGATGTAGACTTGATGCTGTGCAAGATGGACATCATCTCCCGTTGCGCTGGCAACATTCGCCTTGGCTTCATCAAAGAGTGTCGCTTTTTTGGCAACCCGCGCTTCGAGAGCGATGATTTGCGTCGGATCGGGCATGACTTGGTTTTTGCCAACTCGCCATGGGGCGAAGGTGTTTGGTAGACACAAGGTGGAAGGATTGCGGGCGCGTGGAATTCTAGGCTTGGTCTCAACCAGTCCTGCCGCAATTTTCTTGGGTGCAACATCGCCCATCGGTTGATTGCTTGGGTTGCACCATCGGGCAACCGCTTGATTGTTGAACAGCTGTAGGCTGCTAAGAGGGGTGTCTCTCTGCAAAAATTGCCATTCAGTGTGTGAGCCACTACCGCCCCAATCGATGATGAGTGGTGGGTTTTGGTAGGCGGCGTTGAGTTGTTGGGTGTGGGGAGATTCGGCCGAAAATTCCCCCACCGCAAACGCCAACTCATGCTTCACCGTGCGCTCACAGCGAGCATCTGGCACATAGAAGAATGGCCCCGCATCCCCAACCCGATTCTCCAGATTGGCGCGTGTAACCCACTCGCTGCTGCGGCGCAGCGTGATCGCCAGCTTGCCATCTTCATAGGCACGATAGCTGTTAATTCCTTTTGTGAACACAACGGCAGAACGCGTTCCGTCATCAATCCCAACAAACTCATGGAACGGGAACGAGCGAACGCCGTTCAACTCGCGCTGCCCCATAAATACTTTGGCGGCTGCGCCCACGTCTTTTGGAAACAGGTCAGTATCTACAAATGGGCGCTGCACAACATCGAACTGCATGCCTGCCATCACTTGACCCGACAGACCCGTTTCAAACACCATCTCAACACGAAACTCAACGCCGCGTGAATCGAGATCAATCTCCCAACGCAGCAGGGGGCTTTCGTCTAAGATGAGTCGCGCCGTGGCGTCGATTGTGATGTCATTGTGCTGGAATTGATATTGAATGCAGAGCGTGGCGTGGTGTGGGCTGCTGCTTTCGATAATCAGTGGTGAACTTGGCTGCATCGTGCCGAGCAGTTCTTTTGTTTCATCAGAGTAACAATCGCCGCGCTCGGCCGAAATCACCAATCGGCCGAGTGTGCTTGAGCCAACCACAATTGAGCCGTCCGCGTTGACCGTTGCGCTGCCATAATGCTCATTTTGCCACTGGAACGATGCCACTTCATGACCGAGTTTAGAAACAGGCACGCCCTCAATGAGCGGTGTGATGCCAATCCCGTTTGTTTCAATGAGGTGGAGTTGATCGCGATTGAGCGTGTAGCTGCGTGCGCCCAACGGATTCATGCTGACAACATAACGCCCTGCTGCAAAATCGCATAGGACTCTGTTAAGCGATCTTTCGACATCCGCACGTGCGCCATCGTACACGCTGCGATAGACCGCTTCAGCTTTTTCATGCACCTGATCGATGCTGACGCCACAGGTGACATCGTGAACGTCGTTTTGCAGCAGCAAGCGGCTCCATGCCTCATACTGCCCGGCGTTATAGTTTTTCCCTTTAGCCCATGCCATCACCCCCAGCGGTTCTGCCCACCTGTAGAGCAGGTTGGCGCAGTCGCGGCTGAGCACTCTTGTATAGGTTCGGGTTGAGTAAACGCCTGGAAAGATTGCGCCGAATTTTCCTGAGTTGAGTTCGCCTTTGATGGTGGGCAGGTTGTTGAGTTTCGGCTGAACTGCCGCCACAAAACTCTCTGGCGTTGCTTCGATCATCGCCCACGCATGACCGCTAATTTCCTCATTCAAAAACGTGACAGAATCCTCTGGGTTGTCCTCCAAATCATAGCCATCAAACAGGGGGATGTCAGGCGTGGGATAATATGGCTCCAGTTTTTCAAGCTCAAAGTCTAGCCGCGTCTGAGCAACCTCTGGCGCATGGGTCACGCCGTACAAATTACGATAGCCACCAAACAGGTCAACGCCAAATGTTTTCGAGCCATCAGCCCCTTCCCATGTGAAATAGGGTTCCAAAATCGGC
>JBMZDF010000761.1:0-2321 GCA_049614105.1 Promineifilaceae bacterium (SeqCode) | reverse complement strand
TCTTCTAATTTCTCCTATTGTAACGCCACACGCGATACGCATCCAAAATACAAACCGATTTCTCGATTTTCTCGATTTCGCCGCTTTGCAGATTTAATATGGAACTTTCTTGAACTGGACAACGTTTGTAGGGTAGCATGTAAGCTAGACTAGCCTTGGGTGGTCTTGAACGAACAATTCATGCCGTATTTTTAGAATGTTCGTAAACAAAAGGTGGATATTTATGGTTGAAAAAAGCATCTTTAAGCGATTTGTGTTGATTGTTTCCTTTGTGTTGTTGTTGGCGGCCTGTAGCTCGCCGACAAACCCAACCCCCACGCCTTCGGCCGATACATCATCAGGCAGCACGCCATCGGCCGATACGTCAGGCAACGACAGCGGCACAACTGAGGGTGACGAGCAAACAGGCGCAGTGGAGTCTACTATGCGATTAGAAGTTGCTAGTCCCAACGTGGGCGGCAATGTGGTTGGCCGATCTGGCCTGAGTTTTCGTTTGAGTCAAGGCGCAGGGGCATTTGCCGCCGCCGTGCAGTTGGCGGTTGAGACGGGTGAGCCGCTTTCGGCCGAAATCACCCAATCAATTCTCGACCGTCTCCCCCAGCTCGAAACAGACGACTCAGATACCAAAGCGTTTAATTTGCCTGAACAAAGCCTGCCAAGGCCAATCACAGGCGAAACGGTTAATGAGTCTTTTCCGCCTGAGGGCGGTGGCGCACCTGACAGTGTTGTGCCAGATGGCCCGCTTGAAGTGCTGCGTTTTTCACCAGAGGGCGACATTCCGATTGCGCCCTTTGTGTCGGTGACGTTCAATCAGCCAATGGTTGAACTGGCAACGATTACGCAGCTAAATTCGGCCGAAATTCCCGTCAAAATCACCCCCGCCTTAGACGGCACGTGGAAATGGGTTGGCACGAAAAGCTTGCGCTTTGAGTACAACTCAGAAGAAATTGACCGCTTTCCCAAAGCAACCAACTATCTAGTTGAAATTCCCGCTGGCACTCAATCGCTAACGGGCGGTGCATTGGCTGAAACAGTCTCATGGACGTTCCAAACGCCAGCGCCCGAAATCGAAACATTCTATCCACAAAGCGATTCACAGCCGCTTGAACCAATCTTTTTTGCTGGTTTTGATCAGCGCATCGATCCTGCTGCTGTGCTAGAGGTGATTGAGGCGCAATCTGGCGGCGTAGTTCCGCTCCGCATGGCAACCAGCGAGGAGATCGCAAACGATAGCGTCGTGGCGAGTTTAGTTGAATCTGCACTTGAGGATCGTTGGGTTGCGTTTCGTGCGGTTGACCCCTTTGCCCCTAGTTCAGACATTCGGATTAAGATTGGCCCAGATATTCCATCGGCCGAAGGCAGCCTCACGAGCGCACGATCGTTTGACTATCAAATGCGAACCTACACCGCATTGCGTGTCGAGCGGCATCAATGTGGCTGGTATGATGGCGAGTGTCCCCCTTATTCCCCTTTCAATATCTACTTCAACAACAATTTAGATGGCGACAAATTCGATTTGTCGATGGTGTCGATTGAGCCAGAATTGCCTGGGGCCGTTGTTGGCGTGAGAGGCAATGCGATTGTGATCCGTGGCGCGACGCAGGGCCAAACGACTTATACGGTGCGGCTTTCAGGCGCGATTCAGGATCAGTTTGGGCAGCTTTTGGGAGAGGAGCAAGAGTTGACGTTTAGGGTTGGTTCGGCCGATGCTGTGCTAAGCGGCCCCGACAACGCCTCACTTATCCTTGATCCATCCTCTGAAAAACCGCTCTATTCGGTCCACACTATCAACTATGATGAAATCGAGGTCAAAGCGTATCGCGTGACGCCTGATGATTGGAGCGCCTACCAAACCTATCGTCAAAATTATTATGACAGCGACCGTCGCACTGACCCGCCCGGCGACCTTGTAATTGACAGTTTAGTGAGCACCAATGGCATTGCCGATACGTTTACCGAAACGGCGATCGATTTAAGTGAGGCGCTTGACGGGACGTATGGTCATATTCTTGTCATCGTTCGCCCGCCCGCCCGTTTATTTGAAGGGCTGCGCGTTGAAGAACGTCCTATTGTGCAATCGTGGGTACAGATTACCAATATCGGCCTTGATGCGTTTGTCGATAATGACGAGATAGTAATCTGGGCCAATTCGCTGACAGACGGCGCTCCATTGGGCGGCATTGAAATTGAAACGGGCAATGAAACCGTTACGACAGGCGAGGACGGCACGGTTCGTCTTGACATCGACCGCAAAATTAAAGCGTTGCAGGCCACCAACGGCGATGACAGCATGATTTTGCAGCGTTGGGATAGCTGGTGGG
>JBMZDF010000760.1:0-2329 GCA_049614105.1 Promineifilaceae bacterium (SeqCode) | reverse complement strand
ATAATCGGCCGAATGCACGCCAAAATCGTTGCGTGCGCCCGTTAGCTTCATGAGCGCGTTGAAGGCTGGCAAATCGGCCGAAGTGGCCTCACGCACCGTCACCTCTTTGCGCCCAGCCAAACGAATGTTGTAGCGCGTTTTTGACTTGAAACTAGCCAAAATTTTGGCTTCATCTGGCGCAATATCGATCAGCATTGTGCGCGGCGGTTGAATCGTGTCGGTGTTGGCCAGCAAACCATGTTGCTGGCAAATCGCCTCCCAGTCAGCTTGAGGCATATCATGTTGCCACAGCAGCGGCTCCATTTTGACCAAGCCCGCACGGTGTTCGTAGATGGCGAGGTCGATCTGATTCATAATCACTTCGACCATTTCACGATCGCGCCAGTCAACGAGCGGCCCGTGTGGAATGTAGCCAATTTTGACTAGGCCAAACGCAGAGGAACGGAACAATATCTGTGCGCCAGCCGCCAACTTGCCATCTTTACGCGCCCAGACGCGCCGCGCCGTCCAGCCAAAGCGGCCTTTGAGACGCGCCCAGTTTGTGGTTTGCAAAAAACTACCGTGTGGGTGATTGGCAACAAAGTCATCCCATTCGGCATCAGTATCGGTGTAGGGTTGTTCACCCAGTTGAAACATATCATCCAGCATTGCGGCGGATTATAGCGTGAAACAATGTTGAAAGAGGTAAACGTTTGGTCATGTTTCATATAGTCTCACAGATTGAACATCGTAACGGCGGAACGATGTAGCAAACAACATGAAACGAGAAACTGATTGAAGCTGAATCGCTGTACCCATGTCCCAGCGAGAACAAAGCAGACGCGTAAATGTCGCCAATTAATTAGGCGCTCTCTCGTTCGCATGTATAATGAAGTGACGATTTTTTAACAGAGGATGCTATGAGTCAAGTTGTTTTACTTTATCAGTTACAAACGATCGACAATGAAATTCGTGCGAAGAAAAAGGAGTTGGCGTCTGTTTTGAACTCACTGGAGGAGCCTTCGACGTTGAAGGAGGCGCGTGATCAGGTTGTTTCGGCCGAAAAGCGGCACAAAACGGCTCAATCTGAACAGAGACGGCTCGAATTGCGCCTTGGATCACACAATGACAAATTGAAAGCGTCAATAGACCGCCTGTACTCAGGCAAAGTGATCAGCACCCGTGAACTGTCTGACCTTCAAAAAGAAGTTGAGATGCTCAAACGGCAGCAGTCTAATATCGAAGACTTGTCTTTGGAAGCGATGTTAGAGTTGGAAGAAGCGGCCGAGCATGAGACAGCATCATTAGAACAACTGGTTGAACGGGAAGCCGCTTGGAAGGTGCGTTCTGGCAAGCTTGAAAATAAAAAACAGCAGCTGGCTATTTTCCTGCATGGCGCATTGCAAGGCCGCAAAAAACATTTGACCCTCATTGAACGAAAGAATCACGCGACCTATGCGTCTATTGCGAAGAAAAAGCGCGGCGGCGTTGCGGTTGCGGAACTCAAAAATGACAATATCTGCTCTGGCTGTCTAACATCAGTCTCGCTGGCGACCAGAAAAAAGGTTGACCAAGGCTTGATCACCTACTGCGGGAGCTGTAGCCGCATTCTAGTGTATCGCTAGTTTTTAAGCTGAGATGCCAACAGTTAAATCGTGCCAAGTGAGAAAGCAAGCGTTTTACGCTTGGCACGCGCCATTTCCCTAATTCATAGCCCATTTATTGTGTCGTAATTGCATCTGTAAGTTCTTCCCCTGATACTATAGTTAATCCTGTGAGTCAATCTAAAAACAACTAAATAAGCTTGTTACAAGTGCATTGTGCGCGGCAAAAGGTGTTTTACACCGCTTGTCATATACCTGCTTTTAAGCATCTTAAGCTTGGCAGCTTGTTTAAGCGTGCCGATTAGTTTGTAACTGTATTGCTGTATTGTTGTATTGGTGGTGTATTTGACAGCGGATGGGATGTGGTAGGTCTCATCGTGTGTACTGGTGATAACGTTTTAGCGTATGTGAACAACAGTGTAGGCGGGATGTATCGGAATGTATTGGTAGCGTGTATTGGTAATACTTCTAAGAACAGAGCCAGATAATTCTGGCTCTATTCGTTTGTCGGCAGATTGACGGGGGGAATGTAGTGGTTTTATGGTAGACTTTTTGTATGGAAGCTGTTTTTCGGCCGAAATCGCCACTCTTCATTATCTCATTTGTTATTGCAATTTTAACCTTGCTTGGTTTGTGGACGGTGTCTGACGCGACTCGTTTGATGGACCATCGTGTTTTAGGTTCGGCCGATTATATTGCCGCCTCTGTTTGCCATCGGATTCCCACCCATGGATTTACGCTTTTCG
>JBMZDF010000759.1:0-2347 GCA_049614105.1 Promineifilaceae bacterium (SeqCode) | reverse complement strand
GCGTTGACGGGTCGCAGTTCGGCCGAACTGTCCGCCACATGGGTCGAATTCGCCAGCGGCGGTCTTGACGACATCGCCGTCAATCAACCAGCCCCCTTCCCGCTCGCAGGGCGTTCATGGATCCGCTACGACTTCACCTACACCAATCCCAACGGCATCCCCATTGCGGGATTCCTGCTAACCTCGCTCGCAGACGAAGAAGCGGTACTCTGGGCGGAAGCGCCGGCCGATGAGTGGGAAACCTACGCTGAAACAGTACTGCTATTAGCCTCACGAGAATTTCGACAAAAATAAAGAGTTCCAGCTATTACCCTCGTTCCACCGCTCTGCGGTGGGATGACGCTTTTTCCGCTCTGTGGATTCTTCTCCTCCGAGGTTTTCTAACAGAGACACGCCAGCGGCGACGTCTGGCCAAAAGGCAGACTTTCTTTACGCCCTTTTCACGGCCTCTGATATAGTTGGCGGCATGATCCTGAAACCAGATGAACTTGCAACCAAAGATGTCTACAAATTCTCAATTGGGGCTGTTCTGCCACGCCCAATCGCATGGGTAAGCACCCGCGATATAGCTGGGAATTTGAACCTCGCCCCTTATTCATTTTTCACCGTCGCCTCCAACAATCCGTTCACACTTCTGTTTTGTCCGCAAGACCCCAAGCCCGGTGTGTCCAAAGACACGCTGCTCAACATTGAAGCTGTGCCTGAATTTGTGATCAACATCACCAATGAGGCTACCGCTGCCGCAATGAGCGCGTCGGCCGCTGGTTTGCCGCCTGGCGAATCTGAATTCGACTACGCACAGGTGACGCCCGCCGCGAGTGAAACAATTTCTGTGCCACGTGTGGCGGAAGCCCCCGTCGCATTTGAATGCGTCCTGCACGACATTGTGCGCGTTGGTTCGGGCGCGGTTGTGATGGGTCGCGTCACGGCAATCCACATCGACGACGCTTTTTATGATGACAAAGGGTATGTTCTCTGGGAAAAGATGGGCGCAATCGGCCGATTAGCGGGCAACCACTACACACGTGTGACCGATCACTTTGAGATCGGTCGCAGATAGCACATGGCAGACATCATCAAGGACCTCAAAAGCGAAGAAAACGAGGAATTCCAAACTGAGCGCGTTCTGACGGTGGTTGGGGCGCATTTTGCCCACGACAGCTTTAGCGCCTTCATCAGCCCGCTGCTGCCACTAATTCGCGACAAACTATCAATTGGCTACGGTTCGGCCGGCAATCTCGCGATTTGGCTCCAGCTCCCCAGCCTGCTCAACCCATTTATCGGCTACATGGCCGACAAAGTTAACTTGCGCTACTTCATCATTTTGGCCCCTGCGGTCACCGCCACACTGATGAGCCTGATGGGGATCGCGCCAACCTACCTGACCCTAATCTTCCTGTTGCTTGCCACAGGATTCAGCGTCGCCGCTTTCCATGCGCCTGCGCCCGCCCTGATTGGGGAAATTTCTGGCAAATATGTGGGGCGCGGGATGAGTCTATTTATGGCAGGTGGCGAGCTTGGTCGCGCCTTGGGGCCAGTTGCCGTTGTCTGGGCGGTTGGTCAATTTGGGCTGGAGGGCATTTGGCGATTGGCCTTTGTGGGCTGGGCTGTTTCACTCATTTTGTGGTTTCGTCTGCGTGAGATAGACGGGCAGCAGGTGGCAAAAAAGGTGCAGGTTGTTTCGGCCGAAACGCGCCAACGCGCTCGACGCTTTTTCCCCCCTTTGACCACACTCATGCTTTTCCGCGCCGCACATCTTGCCACACTGACCACGTTCCTGCCGCTCTACATGCGGGATGAAGCGGGGGCGTCTCTGTGGCTTGCGGCGGCTTCGCTCACAATTTTGGAGATTGCGGGGGTGGTTGGCGCATTGGCAACGGGGACGATGAGCGATAAATTCGGCCGAATTAACATCCTCTCCGTCCTCCTGTTCTGTGCCCCAATTTTCACCCTCATTTTCATTTTCCTACCCACCACCTTCGCCGTCCCAATGCTAATTTTGGTCGGCATCGCAGCAATCTCCACAACACCCGTGATCCTCGCCATGGTGCAAGACCAGTTCAAAGACAACCGCGCTTTTGCAAACGGGATCTTTATGGCGCTCAACTTTCTTGCCCGTGCGGCTGGCATCTGGATCATCGGCTGGCTGGCGGACAACCAAGGGCTTCAGTTCACATTTACGATTGCATCCGTTGCGGCCTTTCTAACCCTCCCCGCCCTCTGGTGGCTAAAACAACAGTACCAAGAACGGATATAAAGCGTATTGTTTGGCTTGGTGAAGCACCCCCACCTACAGGGCGATTGTATTCTAACTCAACTACAAAATTGGTAGGGCTAAATGCCAATA
>JBMZDF010000758.1:0-2384 GCA_049614105.1 Promineifilaceae bacterium (SeqCode) | reverse complement strand
ACCGCAATCATCCTCTCAGGCGTCAAAAGCGATTGACCCTGTTTATAGATGAGCCACCCAGCCAATAACAGCGCGATTGCCACAAATGCGCTTGTGCCAATCAGGATAGCAGGTGGGATGGAACGACTGTCGAGCAACGTGCCTGCACCAATTGCACCACCGCCTTCACCACCGAGAAAGTTGCCTAGCAAGTCAACTAAAATATACAGTCCAAAAAAGATGATGCCAAATACAACCGCCCGCAAGATCGCTTGCGGAAGCGAGCGCCGCCCGTCACGGGTAAAAATGCTGTAGAGCAGCGCGATGGGAATCAAAATCCAGAGCAAGACGGTCAGGATAATTTGTACGCCCGCTTCGATAGGGAAGCTAAAATCAAATCCTGTCTCATTGTTTGTTGGCCTAGTTTCGCCTGTTTCGGCCGAATCATCAGACTCAAACCAGTAAGATACCCGCTCTTGCCCATCTCGAAACTCAAGCGCAGACAAACTCGACGATAAAATCGTGAGAATCGTCATAAACACAAGAATTGCGCCGAGGCGTTGCCAGCGGTAGATCATGATTGTTTGTGTCGAAAAAAAGGCGCTTGATCTGTAAACATTGTTGCTAACCACTATTCATCAGCAACTGATGGTTATCTGTATGGGATGCGTGTTTGTCAGAGTACGTTTCCGTTGCGGTAATAATTTCGTTGAGGCAGTCGACCGCCTCGCGCTGTTCGCGTGGGCCTGGCTCCTCGACGCCATAGCGCACCGTTTCAAACAGCCGTGTCATCCGCTGCACGGCCGATTGCGGCAGACCATGTTTAATCAACACATCTTCAAATTCATGCGGTGTGACGTTCTTGCGCCGCATGACGCCGAGATCTTGACGCACGGTGTCTAGCATTTGCGCATAACAGTTAAGCACGGCGTTGCGTAAATCAAAGCCCGTCTCAATTTGATAAAGCGTTTCTTTGGCTTGTTCCGCCAGCTTTATCTGTGGCAACGGGCTAACCTCTTCATCACGTCGCCATACAGTTAAAACGATGCCGACCAAAATGGTGACGACGACAACGCTGATACTGATCGCAATCGCGTTGTTTAACCAAGGAGGGGCCGATGAAACTTCAACTGTCTCAAGCGCCGTTCCTTGGGCGAGTTCTTCTAGACTGACTTCCTCAGTCGTTCCTTCTCCTTCTAATGGCTCGACAGTGGGGAGCCGCTCCAGAAACAAGCTTAGCAGGACGGTGACGACCAAGGTTGCGAACATCATGCGCAGGGTGTAACCGGGGTAGCGCAGGACGGCGATAATGCTGACCACAATTAGCATCAGCATCGCCGTGGCGATCGGGAACTGTGGCGTAAAGATGTCAATATCGAGTTCTGCATCGAGAGACTCGCTTTGATAGCTGATGGGGTCACTGGGGCGCTTTGTGTCCCAGCCGGAATTGAGCAAGGTGGTGGCGAGCAAAACAATGGCAAGGATAGCAATGCCGAGGCCTAGTATGACGATGTTTCTGTTTCGGCCGAAATTATCCGACATAAAATGACACAATCTTCCGCCCGCAAAGGACACAAGCATAATGGGTAGTGAGCAAAACAATCCAAAAGAACAACGCCCATTATAAAGGACAGCCCGTTCTACTCAAAGCTGCATTGATGAGAAACTTGACATCGCTCCTATTTTGATTACAATCAAATTAGATACACATCGAAATAGATGCGTATCAAGGAGATAGATAATGACCCAAGTTTACTTAGACCCAACGCAGGCATCTGGGCAGGCCTTATTCATGCGCGGCATCGCAGGCCCGATTGTGATGCTCAATCTGTTACGTTTTCGTGAAGTGGCTGATTATGCTGCTTTTCCAGAAGTTGCCCCCAACGTGCCAATCTCAGGACGTGAGGCATATCAACGTTACATTGATGAAACGCTGCCGTTTCTAGCCGCAACGGGCGGTGAGATCCTGTTTTTGGGTGAGGGCGGCCGTTATCTGATCGGCCCAGATGCGGAGCGATGGGATTTAGTCATGCTGATTCGCCAAAATTCGCTGGGCGACTTTTTCGGATTTGCCTCCAATGAAGCATACCAACAGGTATTAAAACACCGCACCGCTGCACTGGCCGATTCGCGACTGCTGCCGCTTGAAGCCTACACAGGGTCAAACATTTCTGATGGTCATTCAATCAGTTAAATAGATCCAAACTCATCATTGACGAAAACCTCAGAGGTTTGTCGTCTTTCTAGTCTATGCATAAGTGCGCCATAAAAAGTGCTTGAAAGTAAAGTTACAAGTGGCGCTTTGCAAAAACGGCTCATTAGTCTGGTAAGTGGCTATTTGTTTAACCGTTTTTGCAGTCAAAATGTTTTTGTGATCTACTTAAAAACCTCTGAGGTTTATGGAT
>JBMZDF010000757.1:0-2384 GCA_049614105.1 Promineifilaceae bacterium (SeqCode) | reverse complement strand
AGGGCGCGTTCGTAGGCAGACCGCGCGGCGGGCAAATCGCCCATGCGCTCTTTTTGCAACGCGAGTTGATACCACCCTTGTTGGCGTTGCGGGCTAATTTTGGTGATGCGGGTGATGATTGTTTCTGTTTCGGCCGAAACACCCTGCTCCGAAGTCATTTTTGCGCCCAATTGCTCCAATGCGGTCGATAGTTCGTTACGCAAGGTGCGACTGGTCACAGGCAGGAGCGGCTCGACAGACTCGAGCCGCCCCTGCGCCTCTTCACTCGCTTCCATAAACAAATGATATTGACCCCAGCGCAAATTGAGAATTGCGCGTCGTTCTTCAACGCCGTCCCCATTCAGCCAGCCTAGTTCGGCCAGCCGATCGATTGAGCGCAGCAAGTTATGCGCCTCGTGCGGGTTATTCGCCTTGACTAAAAACAGAACTTCTAACAGTTTGCGCTCGTTGTGCGCCCAAAAATCGTACCAGTCACGTCCAACGCGCAGCAGGCCGCTGAGCAGGTCGGTGCTGTATGCCCACGCCTCAACAAAGCGCGGAATCATAAATTTCCATCCCGCACGACTGCCCAGCCAGAAATGATGATCCGCAATATCGAGCGCGGTCTGCACCCAATCGGAGTCACCCGCCCGTTCTTCAATCAGCGGCATTTCAGTATTCCACGCTTCCCAACGTGCTTCCAAAACCTGCACCGCTTTGGCGTTGAGACGGCGAATCTCTGGTGAGGAGCGCCGCACATCGCTGCGCAGGTGGTTGATGAGGAAGCGTTCTGGCTCCTCATGCAGTCGTGCTTTACGCGCATGAACGCTGGCGTAGTCGCGCTCCAGTCGGCGCAGCAGGTCGTCCAGATCAAAATATTCGTCGTTTTCAGGGGCAAGCATCGCCCGCAGCACGTCAACATCGCCACGTGCCAGCGCCAGTGCATACAGAATTTGCCGATCGTGATCGGCGACAACATGCCGCAGATAGCTGTCGGTCATGTCCTGCACAATTTGGGTGGAGGAGGTTTCGCTGCCGACTTCGCCAATGATTTCGTCAATTGGGGCGTTTGTTTGCCAAATTTCGGCCGATTCATGCACCGCCAACGGAATCCCACGGGTTGCGGCGGCAATCTGCTCCAGCTCACCCAAACGCAACGGGCGCTCTGGCACACGCTGCGCAAAGTAGCCACCAATCATTTCCGTGTCGAAGCGTTCAAGCGTCATCGGGTGCAGCGTTGCACTAAAATCGCTCTCGTACCCTTTGAAATATTCATCCCCAAAACGACGACTTTTGAGCAGCGTGTTGCGCCCGGCCAGCACCCAAATCACGTTGGAGCCAGCGGTACGCATAATGTCACGCAGCCAAATGTCGCTGCGGTCGATCGTCTCATAGCTGTCCATCACAACAACCAAGGGGGTTTTGGTCGCTACGATGTCGAGACCTCGGCCGATGGCGTTCGCCTGTTGTTCAAGTGGGTTGAGGAAATGGTCAAGCAACTCTGGCTTGAGCTTGGCGCGAATCGTGTTTTCGAGCACGCCACGCAAACGCTGCGCCTGATCGATTGTGACCGACATGCCAACGTGTGCAAAGTTGCGCACCAGCTCTTCCCCATGACGGGTAATCGGCAATCGGGCGCGAACAATACTTGCGATCACGTCAGCCGTGGCCGATTCCAGTGCGCCAAAGTCGCGCCCCTGATCGGCACGTGCCAAAATCGCCGCCATGACCTCGCGATCAGCACTGGCCTGCTGTTTAAGCGCTTCGTTGTACAGCTTAAACTGTTTGCCCCAGCGGTGGCGTCCTGCCGCTGCCCGCATGATGCGAAAGACGAGCGAGGGATCAACCTGCCCCATCGTGGTTTGTAATGCTGGATATTTTTTGGCTTCATCTGCCCAGTCGATCCAGAGGAGTTGGTGTTTACCCGCAAACGGTTTTTCGCTGGCGAGCATGTTGACAAAGCGTTTGGCGAGGGCTGTTTTGCCCATACCGCCGCCACCTTGCAGCAAAAAGATTGTTGGATCGACGTCTCGGACACCAAAGGCGTCCGTCATCGCTGTGAGGAATTTAGTTTGTTCTGCTTCGCGTCCCACGAAGAGAATTTCGGCCGAAGAGTGAACCATCGCGTTCCGTCCCTTGAACTGAAGCAACGGAAAAGAGCAATCAATACTCGGCAATATTCGGTAGAGAAAGCCTCTGCCCGATTACAAATGACGAGATATGGATTACCAACAGGCAATGCAAGCTGCACTGTACGCAACGCCGTCGCTCAATATAAAATTGTGGTACTTCTTAAAATCGCGTCCATTATAAACACATTCCCGCCCTATTCACAACCCTTAATTTTCAAATTGCCCCATTCCAAGATAATTCGCCGCTGGGATCAAACAACTGCCCCCTGTCAT
>JBMZDF010000756.1:0-2392 GCA_049614105.1 Promineifilaceae bacterium (SeqCode) | reverse complement strand
AGCGGAGAAAATTATTCAACGGGTTGGCATTATGCGCGATGGGGAGCTGGTTGCGTTGGGCAAGCCGAGCGATCTAAAAAAGCAGATCGCCAATGAATTGCACCTCGATCTCTATTTTGATCCACAGCAACCGCCTAACTTGCCATCACATTTGCGGCCGATTGAACGCACAAGCGGACACTGGCACGTGCTGCTTGCGCCCGAAACGGCGGCAAGTCTGTTGACCCAGCTTGATCTCACCCAGCTCGATGATTTTCGCCTGTCCTCCCCGTCGTTGGAGGATCTTTATCTGCACTATGTTGCAAACGAGGCCACCCCATGAAAATGACTCGTCAGGCTCAGCCAATTTATCGACAGATTTACGCACTTTTCTTGATGGAGATAACCAATTGGCGCTGGTCGTGGCGTGGATTGGTGCTGCTGGGCATGGTCACGCCCTTGTTGAGTATGCTCGCGCTGGGAATTTTTGCACGCGATTCGGGCAGCGAGGCATTGAACTATGTACTGACTGGCAACGTTGTTGTGGCGCTTATGTTTGGGATTCAAAATAGCGTTGAGAGTCGTTTTGTATTTCTCAAGCTAAATGGCTCGCTCTCGTTTTATGCAACACTGCCTGTGCAGAAGCTGGCGCTTGTGCTGGCTGTGATTTTGGCCTTTTTTCTGCTCAGCCTGCCGTCAGTTATTGTCACTATTTTGCTTGGATCGGTGCTGCTAGGCGTGACGTTGCAGGTGCATTGGCTCATTTTGGTGGTGATTCCCTTGTGTGCCGTTTCTGTGGCGGGAATTGGAGCATTGATTGGCGCGTCGGCGCAAACGTTGGAGTCAGGCAGCGCGATGAATTTGCTGGTGACGTTTGTGATGATGAGTTTGGGGGCGGTGGTTGTGCCGCCTGAGAAGCTGCCTGAGTTGTTGGTGTTTTTCGGCCGAATTAGCCCTGCCACCTACGCCGCATCTGCCCTCCGCCAAACATTGCTAGGGCCGTTAACAACACAACTATGGATTGATTTGATTGCCTTGGGGATTTTTACGTTCGCGGTGTTTTGGATGGTAGAACGCAAGCTAGACTGGCGTGAGCGTTAGCTTGGGGGATAGCATTGGTATTCAGTCAAAAGACCGAATACCAAACGCTGACTACCGAAAATTAGGCTGCGGCTTTGATTTCGCCACAGTCTGCAATGAGAACATTGCTGCGGGTTGCGCCGCTGCGTGAGCCAACCCCTTCGACGCGCTTAACTACGTCCATGCCAGCCGTGACTTTGCCAAACACAACGTGCTTGCCGTCTAGCCAAGGGCAGGGAACAGTCGTGATGAAAAATTGTGAGCCGTTCGTGTTGCGACCCGCGTTTGCCATAGACAGCAACCCTTCAACCGTGTGGCTTAGCTTGAAGTTCTCATCGTTGAACTTTGCGCCATAGATTGATTCGCCGCCTGTGCCGTTTCCGCGAGTAAAATCGCCACCCTGCAACATAAATTGTGGGATGACGCGATGGAACTTGCTGCCTTTGAAGTGCAGTGGTTTCCCTGATTTGCCTTTACCTTTTTCGCCCGTGCAGAGTGCGCGGAAGTTATTTGCCGTCAACGGCACGACATCTTCAAAAAGTTCAAATTCAATGCGGCCTGCCGCAACGTTGCCGATAGTAATATCAAAAAATACGGTTGGATTTGCCATACCAGTTAACTCCTAAATTAAGGCGATTTGTAGAAGGGCTAAACCTATCTACACAGTGAACATGCTTTTAGGTGTCCACTAAAAAACGCACACCTCAATCATAATTAGCCTACGTTGGATTTAGATCAATAGCAGGCATTTTAGTTAAAATTCGATGGAGTTTAGCCGAAAGTGGGGGAACTGACCCATAGCGTTGAGGGAGTTCTAACCCGACTTATGCAAACAGGCATATAACATAATGCAACAGGATTATTCGTGTAGTCATCAAAGCCAGATTCCCACAGAAATTACAAGCAATTATTAACGAAAGGTAGCTACAACTTACACAGACGGGTTTTTACCACCAGAGAAGTTCAACTTCTGAGCAGATGCATAAGCCCTGAATGCTTATACACAGATTGCACAACCCCCTAAACCGCAATCACCTTGCCGGGGTTGAGAATGTTATGCGGATCGAACATCATTTTGATTTGACGCATCACGCTGATGGCTGATTCGCCATGTTCATAGACCATGTACTTTTGTTTGCCAATGCCGACGCCGTGTTCGCCTGTGCAGGTTCCGCCGAGTTCAATCGCTTTTTGCACCACATAATCGTTGAAGATGTGCAGTTGGGCTTGTTTGTCGGGGTCATTTTTGGGCGCAAAGTTGACCGTATGCAGATTTCCATCGCCAGCGTGTCCAAACAACGTTCCTTTGATGTCAAGCTCGTCAAATAAGCCA
>JBMZDF010000755.1:0-2405 GCA_049614105.1 Promineifilaceae bacterium (SeqCode) | reverse complement strand
GCCACCAGCCCAGTGCGGTGGCTGTTCACATAACGAATACCTGCAAAACCAATCGGGATGTTGTCTGAGCGCCACAGCAAGATTTCCCCGTCTGTACCCAGATCGTCAAGGATTTCGTCGGCGTCCTCATACGGTTGATACCACGGCATCGGGCCGAAACTATCGTCATAGAGCTGTCGCATCAGTTCAGCGGCACGGTTGCCCACGTTGGGGCTGAGTGCGGGATCGGCCGAAAAAGTCGCCTGCGCCAAATCACACACCAGTTCAAGCTCTACATGCTCAATCTCAAAACCGTGACCCTTCAAAAACCGCGCAGAGGGGGACTTAATATGGTTGACAGGCGATGAAAGCAGCGTAACGCTTACATCTTTGATATGCCCAAACACATGTTTTAATAACGTCGAGCCATACCCTTTGCGCCGATAGGCTGGCATCACGTAAATATACAAGTCGGCAAGGTAGGGCAACCCAGGCGCAATTGAGTATCCTGCGTAAGCAAAGGGCGTTCGTTTCTCATAAATCCACATGCGTGTATCGAGTGGGAATGAGGGGATATTGAAGTAGGGAAGGTCACTTGGTTTTAGAGGTCGTATACGCATAGCGAATTTCACACGGCGGTCCAGCCCCGCGTGAGGTCGTTTGTGCGTACCAATCTACCTGCTCGGATGCTGCTTACGGATGCAGTCGTTTGGTAGCGATGAAAACTCTAAGGCTATCTCAAAATAGCAGTTATCAAGCGTTTTTCACCATTGCCAATGTGCCAATGGTAAAAATGGGATGATTTAGTTCTTGAAACTGCCTAACCTAAGTTGCAAATTCGTCTGGTTCTTTGGAATCCATAGGGAACTCTTGTAATCTCTCCCTATTGGAAGGGAGAGCAAATCCCTCCCCTCTGGGGAGGTTAAGTGGGGGATGATGTCAGCCCCTGAGACCCAAAGAACCTTTTTTATTTTTACAACTGATTAAGTTCAGACTTATTTTACTCTTGGTTGAGTCAGATCGACATCAACATATAAAAAATATTGCTCAAATTCAGAGAATGGCTCCCAGCCATTGTGTTCATGAAGGTAAGCGTTAAACGGCTAGATTAAGATCTAGGTATGTCCTCGATTGAATACGATAAAATCCAAACGATTCAGCCAACGTTATCGCATTAACATTGCGACGCCAGACAGACAAAGAGACTTCGTTACAATTCACCACAACAATAATATGATGCAACAAAGCGTGCATTAACGATTGTTCTAAATAAGATGACTGATACCCTTTGATTAAGCCAATAATCTCAATTTCCGCACTTCCTTCTTCTGAGTAACGAACGCCAGCAAACCCAACAGGTTTGTTTTCAACATAGAGGAACAACAGATCGCTATTGATACCAAAATCGTCTAACAGATGAGTTGCATTGGTATAGGGCAAGTACCATGGCTCATCGGAAAACGTTTCTGTATACAGTTTGAGTATCAGTGACGCGCCTTCACCCTCTGGCAACGTGACCAAACGATGCTCAGGGATTTGAAAGGTGTGTGGGAGTTGACGCCACATGTCCCATTCTTCATAGGCATGGCGAAACCCCAGTTTACTCAAGAATCTTGCGTAATTTCCTTGAGTAGAACTGCAAACAGCAACTAAGCGTTTCAGCCTCAAATGATGCGCTTGTTCTAACAAAAAGCGCATCATTCGTGCTCCATCATGCTCAAAACTTGTATCTGCTTCCATCAGCAGAAACACATCAGCTTCCATCGGCTTGCCAGGAACGCGCAATAGTCCGCCAATCCCCATCGGCGAAGGGTTTTGATAAACCCAAACTACTGCGTCAGACGGCAGACGCGGAAGTGCTAGTCGCTCAAAATCGGCCTCAGAAATCGGCCGAATCTGGCAGCGACCAGATAAATCAATATAACTCGTAGCCATACGCATACGAAATAATCTCCTAGACTAATCCAACCGCACAGTCCAAACATCCCAAACGAAATGCCGTTAATCAGCGGGTTCCTTTTCCCCTTGCGTAATTATAGATTGTCGAGATACATCTTTATTGCAAGCTCCCCAACTGTACTCAAATGAAAATGTAGAGACAATAGCCATGTAAAAATGTTTACAATTATTATGTTTTCCATTTTACTAAATACATCGTTAGCTATCAATACCTATTCAAAACGTGCTGCATACTTACTCAACGGCAAGCATGTAGAGAAACTCAGCATAAATTAATTGTGATCTATGCAACAGGAAACATTTAAGTTACATTTCTACGAACCTTGTTTGCTTGCATCCGCAGTGTATGGACGCTAACATACAAACCTAACATTATCATCTGGAGATCCTTATGCAGGAGCCCGAATTTATTACGATTTTAGAAGGGCCAACACCCAACTTTCGCTCTGACATCCAGCTATGGAATT
>JBMZDF010000754.1:0-2407 GCA_049614105.1 Promineifilaceae bacterium (SeqCode) | reverse complement strand
CCGTTATCCGTTATCCGTTATCCGTTATCCGTTATCCGTTATCCGTTATCCTGTCTAGTATCAAGGCTTGACATCATTTCTTCATTCTTCTTACCAATCACCGATTACCGATTACCAATTACCAATCACCGATTACCAATCACCCTCTCCTCCTCTTCCCCTCGCCTCCTCCCCAATTCCCCCACGCTCTCCACATCCCTGCGCCCTTAACGCTATAATCATGCCCAATGATTTATGTCGACATTTCCGCCGCCGTCCACAACCTGGCAGGCTTAGGCCGCTATTGTGAGCGCGTTGCACTCAACGTTGCCGCCCAACAACCCGACCGCACCGCCCTGTTTTATAACCAAGGTGCAGGCGGCAAACTGCCCGCGTCGCTCAGCCACCTGCCTAGAAAACATATCAGAGCGGGTTACAAACCGTGGCGCATGTCTGTTTTGATGGCGCATCATGCCCGCATCAGCTTCAACAAGCTTGTGCCAGATGCTGAACTGTTCCACAGCACCGAACATCTGCTGTTCCCGCTGCGTAACGTGCCGACCGTGTTAACGATTCACGATCTCATTTTCAAGCTCTTTCCCGAACACCATAAACGCTTAAATTATTGGTTTCTCAACTGGGCGGTTCCGATTTTTGCGGCGCGGGCAAGCCACATCATTGCTGTCTCTAAGGCCAGCAAGCGGGATGTGGTGCGCGAGTATGGGATCAACCCTGCCAAAATCAGCGTCGTCTACGAAGCGGCCGACAACAATTTCCAGCCGCCACCCCAAGCACAAATCGACGCGGTTCGTCAAAAGTATCAGTTGCCCGAACAATTTTTACTGCATCTCGCAACGATTGAGCCGCGTAAAAATTTAAGCCGTTTGGTTGATGCGCTCAAGATTGTGCGTCGGAATCGGCCGAATCTTCAATTGCGTCTCATCGGCAACAAAGGCTGGCTCTACGATGACTTTTTTGCCAAACTAGCACGCGAAAATCTACAAGACATTGTTAAACCGCTCGGCTGGGTGCCGGATGAGGACCTACCCGCCGTGATCGCTGCCGCCTCGCTTGCGGTACAGCCCAGCCTTTACGAAGGGTTTGGCCTGCCGATTCTGGAGCATATGGGCAGTGGGCAGGTTGTGGCAGCAAGCCATGCGGCAAGTCATCCAGAGGTTGGCGGAGAGGCTGCCGCGTATTTTGATCCGCACAATGTTGAGGAGATGGCGGCTGTTATCGGCCGAATTCTCAACTCACCCGACGAATATCAAACCCGCCGCACGCTCGGACTCCAACAGGCGGCCAAATTTAGCTGGCAACGCACAGCGCGTGAAACAATTGCGATCTATGATCAACTCCTCGCAGGACGGTAACCCGCATTACCGATTACCGATTACCGATTACCGGTTACTCCTTCTCCTCATCCCCTTTTTCTACCTCCTGACGCTTGCTCGTCAGCCAGTTGTGGGCGATCCGACCGAATACACTTTTGTCGCGCACGTGTTGGGCGTTGCACACCCGCCGGGCTATGCGTTTATGGCGGTGATCGGTAAGATTTACCAAACGCTGATCCCGCTTGGCAACATTGCGTGGCGCACCCATTTGATCGGCGCGACCGCTGCCACGGTTGGCGCTTACGCCGTTTATGGCATGCTTTCGGCCGCGCTGCCGCTAATCGATCGGGGCAAAAACAACACATTCCACCCCACCCTCTATCCACGTATCGCCTTGTTCGGTGCAGGCACGGTTGCCGCCGCCACCAACTTCTGGCAACACGGCATACACGCCAACCCCCACATCGTCACCGCGATGTTTTTGGCACTCAATCTGTTCACGCTGACGAAATGGTACGCGGCCCACATCACAGACGCCGACAACAAAGGGCGGCGCTGGCTGTACGCATTTTGCCTCAACGCTGGTTTGGGTGTCACCCATCACCCGCTGACCGTGTTCGCCCTGCCTGCCTGTGCGCTCTTTGTGCTGTTCGTCTATCCCCGCATTCTGTTCGATTGGAAAACATTGCTCAAAGGCACAGGCTTTGTCCTGCTTGGCCTGCTCGTTTGGCTCTACTTTCCGCTGCGTTCGCCAGCGCTTGCTGGCAGCACCCAATTTGTTCACGACATGAACACGCTGGACGGTTTTCTCAACCTTGTGCTGGCTCGCGGGCTGCGTGTCAACCTGTTTGCGTTTGGACTCAGTGACCAGTGGGATCGATTGACCGTATTCTGGACCTTGTTGCGATTACAATATTTATGGGTTGTCGTTTGGCTCATTCCCTTTGGCATCTTTTGTCTCGCCTCACAAAAAAGGTTGCGCCCGCTGCTCATTCTCTACCTCGGTGCGTTTGCCCTCAACTACATTTTTGTCATGAACACCGTTCAGGACGTGATGGCGCGCAACGAGGTGAGCTTGCTGCTCAGTCTCTACG
>JBMZDF010000753.1:0-2408 GCA_049614105.1 Promineifilaceae bacterium (SeqCode) | reverse complement strand
CACCCTAGAGGATCAGGTTCTTATACCTATTCAGGATATGGTTGAGATGGGGCTTAGCTTATCTGAGCTTGAGTCAAGGATTAGCACAACCGATTATTATGCCCCGCTTTTTACAGCCGCTTTTGGTGATGCAACTGTCACTACCGAGCGTATTTCTTTGGCGCTTGCACAATTCACGCGCTCAATGGTTTCCTCTAACTCAAAATTTGATCAGGTGTTAGCAGGTACAGCTAATTTCACGGCATCTGAGGCGCGTGGGCGCAATCTATTTGGAGGGCGTGCTCGCTGTAGCCGTTGCCATATGACTGATTTGCAAACGCTCAATCGGCCGCGCAATATCGGTCTAGACGCCACCAATACAGTCGATGGCGGCGTTGGTGACATCACAGGCAACCAAAACGACCTCGGCCGATTCAAAGCCGCCTCGCTACGCAATGTGGCAGCTTCAGGGCCATACATGCACGATGGGCGCTTCCAAACGCTCGATCAGGTTGTCAACTTTTACAACGCAGAGATTCAAAACAATCCGAACTTAGACAATATTTTGCGACAGAACGGACAGCCCCGACGTCTCAACCTAAACCAACAAGATCGCGACGACATCGTTGCGTTTCTAAACACCCTAACCGATCAAACCTTCCTAACCAATCCGAAATTCTCAGACCCATTTGTCCTAGACACCTCAGAGTTGACCGAACAGGTTTTTGTCCCAATCGTGATTCGCTAAGTTTTAATCAACTTGCATTATTGAATTTGTCGAAAATATCGGGGTTGAAAACATGGAAGCGTATGTGGCTTGTATGACAAGCCACATACTTTCTCACTTAGAGCGTTCTACAACGAAACGCCAGCATTAATATCCTAACGTCCTCGTCGTTGCACCATCACAGCAGTACCCATCAATAGCATAAGGATTCCAGCAGCAATAGCTCCATTGTATGATGACTTCTGTATCCCATACTCAGAGGTAGAGACAGAAGACTCAACGGAAGAAACATCGATTCGGCCGTTTTCGGCCGTATAAGGCAGCGGATTCCCCTGATCATCAACAAACATTTCAACGCTAGCTATCAGATCAGAACTATTCGCTGTATTGCCTTCGGAACTGTTGAACGTGATTTCTACCAAGTCCAGCGCACCCGAACGAGATGTAGCAGACGCGACGCTGAAACGTGCAACATGATCACCCGCTTGGTTTTGTGTTAGGTGACATGACCCAACAAAATCGCTATTCGTGTTACATGTGACGGCATTTATGACGGTATGATCGTAAATGATGTCAACCGTTGCGGCTGAGAAGGAGGCATTAAGCGGCACGTTAGCAGACACAGGAATAACAACCTCTGTACCGCTCGCCATCGCATCTGAGCCAACCGTTATCGCGCTTTCCCCAGTCTGCTCCCGTGTTGCGGGTACAGTGCGGCTAGATGGGCAAAGAACATTACTATTACCGACCTCACACTGGATAATAAACAAGGCATCGATCACATTACAGTTTGTGTCCTCGTTTGTGTCGCATAAGGGCATGTAGATTTCGTTAGAGGCAAGTGAGCAATCATCATTTCCAGTACGTGAACCCACCGTATATTGCAAGACAAAGAGCGAGTCAATCACGTTTCGCGTGCCGTTACAGTTAACATCACCCAGAACACCGTCTTGAAGCGTTACAGAGCCATCAACTGTGGCGGATGTTATGTCTGACCCACTTGTATCTGCCCATGTTGTCAACATAACCTCTAAGGGGCTTGTCTCACCATCATTACCAACCGCTTCAAATGTGATCGTAGCAAGATTAACGCTACCAGCTTCACCTGATGAAGAGGTCAGACTAAACCTGACAATATCATCGCCAAAGCTAATGTTGCAGGCCGACCCGTTAAACCTTCCGTCTGGATCAACTTCACAAGCAACCGGGTTCAAAATAGTTGGATCGTATTTGATATCGACGGTGGCAGCACCAACTCCAGGTGAAGGAAGGTCGATGGCTGTAATGTCCGCGTCAACTTGTTCATTCGGCCGAACCGTATAATGCCCAGTCTCAACTCGCGCTCCAGTTGGCGGTGGCGGAGACGTTGGGGTTGGCGGCTGAGACGTTGGGGTAACAGGTGTCGCCGTTGGCGGCACGGCTGTCCCGGTTGATGTTGCCGTTGCCGTTGGTGGGAGCGGCGTTACAGTTACGGTGGCGGCTGAATTAACGACAAATGTTGTAGCGGCCGAAGAAGTCACCCCACCGTATGTGACTGAAACCTGATAATTATAGGTACCAGCACATGCATCTGGTGGCAGTGTGCTTTCTAGACGCCAATCCTTACTACCTGGGTCGGCTGCGAGAGAACCACTCCAGCCATCAGTGAAACCACAGGGGCCGCTAATCTCCCATCTAGCACTTATTGTCTGGGATGAACTCG
>JBMZDF010000752.1:0-2412 GCA_049614105.1 Promineifilaceae bacterium (SeqCode) | reverse complement strand
GGAACGCCCTCTTGCCACTCCCGCGGCACGTAAAAAATACTGCTTCACCAAAATTGAATACTAAGACAGCCGCAGAGCGGCAAGAAATAAGCTCCCACGCGGAGCATAGGAGCCAGTGAGCACCCCTAAACTCGTTCCTCCGCTCCGCGGGGGAACGCCCTCTTGCCGCTCCTGCGGCACGTGCAAGATACTATTTCCCCAAAGTTGAATACTAAGGCAGCCGCGGAGCGGCAAGAACTAGGCTCCCACGCGGAGCGTAGGAGCCAGTTGGTGTGGGAGCAAGTCAACCATAGCGCGGCAAGCTTATGTCGTTTGAATAACTTTTGATTTGTTTGCTCAGATGGGGTCTACTTGCGGCAAGTTATTACAACAAAGGAGTATTCAAACAGTATGGCAATTGACACAACTATCGCACTGAACAATGGCGTTGACATGCCGCTATTTGGCTTAGGCGTTTTTCAATCACAGGATGGATCAGAGGTGATCAACGCGATTGACTGGGCGCTTGACGCTGGCTATCGGCTGATCGATACCGCAGCAGCCTATCGCAATGAGGAAGGCGTCGGCCGAGCAATTCGCAACAGTTCTGTCCCTCGCGACCAGATTTTTGTGACGACAAAAGTTTGGAACAGCTACCAGCGCGAAGATCGCGTTTTGGAAGCGTTTGACGAGAGTTTGGCAAAATTAGGGCTGGATTATGTTGATCTCTATCTCATCCACTGGCCTGTTGCGGGAAAATATAAAGAAACGTGGAAGCACTTGGAATCGCTTGTCAAAACGGACCGCGTGCGGGCGATTGGCGTCAGCAATTTCTTGCCACACCAGTTAGACGATCTGATGCAGGATGCTGAGATTGTGCCAGCCGTTAATCAGGTTGAATTTCATCCGCGATTGCAGCAACCAGACCTAATCGCCGCCTGCCAAAAGTACGGGATTGTGCCGCAAGCGTGGAGTCCGATTATGAAAGGCAGGGTTTTGAATATTCCTGAGCTTGTGGAAATCGGTGCTCGTCATGGCAAAACAGCGGTGCAGATCACGCTCAAGTGGATGTTACAACGCAATATCAGCGCCATTCCGAAATCGGTCAAAGAAACCCGCATTCGTGAAAACGGCGATTTATTCGACTTTATGCTGACAGATGATGAGATCGCTCAAATTAATCAGCTCGACACAGGAGAACGAATTGGGCCAAGTCCTGATACGTTTACTTTCTAGTTAGGGTCGCTTGTGGGCTTTCCTACCATTTGTGGCAATGTCCGCATACAATTGAGGCATGGCTTCGGCCGAAACACATCAAGAGAAGTTGCATACCATAAGGATGGAGATCCACCATGTCTAAATTTTCAAAGTTAACCTTGATTGCGGCGCTCCTCGCGCTCCTCGCACTTGCTGCCTGCGGCGGCGGGGCGGACCCAGACATCACGCTTGTCGAAAACCCATGGCCCGCGTCTGAACTCAACGTCGCCGTTGCCAAAATCATCATCGAGAAAGAACTCGGCAACACCGTCGAAATTGTTGCCCTCGACGAAAACGCCCAATGGGACGCCATCGCTGCTGGTGACATTGATGCCAGCCTCGAAGTTTGGCCAGGCGGTCATGGCGAGCGCATCGCAGAATATATCGGCAACCTCGGCACAGTTGAAGATGGTGGCAAGCTTGGCCCACTAGGTGAAATTGGCTGGTACGTGCCAACTTTCGCTGTTGACGCCAATCCAGCATTGGCAACATGGGAAGGGCTAACCGACGCGGCGGCTGACTTCGCAACGGCCGAAACGGGCGACAACGGCCGATTCCTCGGCGCTGATCCAAGCTGGTATCAATACGACGAAACGATTATCCAAAACCTTGGCCTGCCGTTCCAAGTTGTTTGGGCCGGGTCTGAAGAAGCAATGTTGGCAGAAGTTGACACCGCTTACTCGCGCAACGAACCGATTTTGTTCTACTTTTATGCCCCTCACGCGATTTTCAGCAAGTTCGATCTAACCCGCGTTAAATTGCCAGCGTACACCGATGATTGCTATGTTGACGAAGCGGCTATCGCTTGTGACTATCCAGATGATGAGCTGATGAAAATCCTCAACTCCGATTTGGCTGAAAAGGATTCTGACGTTCACACCTTCCTGAAAAACTTCAACTACAGCAGCGACGCCCAAGTTGCGATGCTCGCCTCTTTAGACGGCGGCATGTCGGTTGAAGAAGCTGCTCAAGCATGGGTAGACGGCAACGAATCTGTTTGGAAAACGTGGTTACCATAGCAATGTAAGAAATAACGGATGAAGAATGGAGAATGAAGCAGTACACGTCTTCCATTCTTCATCCTTCATTCCACCTTCTTCATTTCTCCCCTCTTTTATGTCCTCCAACAAAATAGCTTGTCGCAACGTCTGGAAAGTATTTGGCCCCACGCCTGAA
>JBMZDF010000751.1:0-2429 GCA_049614105.1 Promineifilaceae bacterium (SeqCode) | reverse complement strand
CCCCAGATGCAACTGTTGAACAGTCGCAACAAGTTAATATCCCCACAATATTGCCAACCAATATTCCGGCTACGATGGTTATTCCGACCCCAAACCAGCAGTTTATGGGGGAGAATCAGCCAGAATCAACCGCTACGCCGATTGCAATTGAGATCCGTTCGATTAATGTGCAGACAGATGAGAAAGCGGATGGGGTTGAGCGGGAGAATTTTCGGCCGATTCCAACCGTCGATGCAGCCAGCTTAAACAGGGGTCAAAATGTCTTTGCCGCCACAAAAACACCTGTAACGTTAAATATTGCAGATCAACCTGCCGAGCCAGATATGACACGCCGTGAACTGGCCGCTCAGATCGATTTGGCGCGAAACGAGATTCGTAATGTGACATTCGTATTGGAAGCTTCAAGGGATACAAACGCCATTGATTGTCAGGAAGTGATGCGCAGCTATGGGCAGATTTTCCAGAACCCGGCCGAAGGCAACATACCCGTCGAGCTTGCGCTAGTTTATGAAAAGTACGATCTGGCCCTGAACACGTTTGCCGTCAATCTGGTTGATTTAGACAGTAGCTGCCGCGCATTTAAAAACGATCCGAATCAACAGGCGACCCACATCCTTGTCCAGTCATTTGAACCCGCCAGCTTAGTTCCAAACGCGATACTGAACTCATCAACGGCACTTCAGCATGTGTACGATGCGCAGCTTTGGTTAATCGCAGATGAGGTCAAAACGCAGCCACTCTATACGGCATTCCGTGATCAGCTCAATAGTTATGGCGAATTTCTAAACGAAGCAACCTTGCAATCCTGTGATGAAATTGTCATGCAAGTTGAGCGCATCACAGATGATGTTCATTTATTTAGTCCGCCAAATGGGTATCGTAAGATTGCTTATCAACATTACCTAGATGCTGCTAATCTCATTGATAAAAGCGGCAACGCGCTCGTAACATCCTGTCAGAACGCATCAAAAGGAGAAACACAACAAGAGGCAGGGGTATTCCCGGCCGAAGCGATGTCTGCTGCAATGAGTAATTATCAATCTGCGTTGAACGAGATTGAGCTAGCAATTGCTGCAAAGCAGGATGAGTCACAGCAAGCGCCAGCGCTGACACCAACGCCGATTCCAGCGAATGCGAGCGGTAATAACGCATGGTCAAACAATAATTCTGCGTCAACCAATTCTGATTCGCCCATATCTGCACGACTTGTTCGCGTTCAGTCTACATCTGCAACCCATCTTTATGAGGTGGTTTTACAGATTACGTTGAAAGCGGACGTTGGGGCCGCCCAAGTGTTTATCGGCGGTTTTCGGATGGATCCGAAAACGAAGTTATTAACCATTACCGTCTTGTGCGATCGGCATTTTCAAGATCGCGTCGTTATGATTGATGGTTCGGGAACGACGTACAAATCTAATGTGGTCAATGCACAGCGCGGAGATGCTTGCCCACGTTACGGGACAGATAATTGGCCGACGGCAACGCCACATCCAACGCTGACGCCGAAACCACAACCAACAAAATTCCCCACAAAAACGCCGATGCCCACTTTTACACCTTGGGCAACTGCCACACGTAACCCATAGGCTATTGAAAATTTTAGGACTGACGTAAGAACGTTGGCTGGGCTTGTTGAAGTTAACGTCACATCTTTATTAGGGTATGTTTTTTTTGCATATTCTTTCAGCCTCGCGTTTGACCATAGGGTTTAAATAATCTAAACTCGTGCTTAGGTAGTAGGTAGTACCTAGGTACTACGAATAGCCTTTTAGTAGTAAACCAATTGATCAAGATGTGTTATTGGGTGTAGCTGGGACAGCTATTCCATAACATGCGCCTTGGGGCAGTACCCTGTTGATGATAATCAATCGGGCTATTGGACCATGTGGGTTGCTTACCATAACCCGCTGCCCTTATGCGAACTTGCTGTTTTGGCAGCGATTTAAGTTCGTTAGGATCCGGCCAAGGAGATGTATTATGCTTTCCAGTGGGAGGCATGCTAAACATTGCCTAGGTACTTTAGAGTACGTATTGTTGCTTGCATTGGGTAGTCGATGCAGTATCTTGAAAGTTAGGCCCTTTCAAGGCAGATCGGCTGCACTTCAGAAAGTGAGGAAAACATGCTTATATCTCATCGCAGAACGCCTTATTTAATGATTGCTGGGGCTGTTCTTTTGTTGTTTTTTACAGCTGCATGTGATTCTGAGACACCAGACCCGACATTAGCATCACAGATGCTGATTCCAACCCAGACAGAAGTTTTTGTAACAGTTGACGCGCTTATTCAGGAGAATGTTGAGGTTACACCTGCGGCCGAGCCGATTGTGGCTGCTGCGGTTTCACCAAATCGGGAAGCAACAGTTCCCGTTGAGTCAATCACGCGCATCGAGATAATGCCGACGGAGGAGTTGGCGGTTAACGAGCGCACG
>JBMZDF010000750.1:0-2435 GCA_049614105.1 Promineifilaceae bacterium (SeqCode) | reverse complement strand
ACAGTCATCTCAGATTTTTGCTGCTTTGAGAATGCGTCAATCTCATTACCTGGAATGACACCTTCGGATTTTGCTGCAATGTCAACCAAAATCGCACTGTTACGAACAGCTACAATGTAACCGTCTCGGATTTCTCCTGCCTTTGGAACCCCTAAACCTAAATAGGAGTCGAATAACGCTTCAAATGATGCGCCGTTTGATAATTGAGTCGCCATACTAGGAACTTTCTCTCCAGCCTAACCCTCTACGAAACGCACAAAGATTGCAACGAGCTTGCTGCATTTCAAAAACTGTTCAATTGCAAAGGATAGGCTCAACTTGGTAATACCGTCGATACCGAGCTACGCAAATTATAATAACAAAGACATACGCATCGCTCAGCTAAACACAATTCAACGTGTGTTAGACAGAAGGAGATTATACTAGTTTTGAGGATGGTCGCAAGCAAATCTGGTCGAAATAAAGCTCGCTTTGCTAGTAGTTCACATTTAACAATCGTGTATCGCGTTATAATTTTCAAAAAATATCGATAGAATCTTGTTCTGTGGCAATTTGATAGCAACTCAAGCAGCTAAACGAGGCCACTCCAGAGCAGATCAGCTGAATATTATGAAGTTCCCAACCATCCTACAGACACAATTCACAAAAAAACGCATTAAAATTGGATTGGTTTTCATATTAATCAGCTATATATTCCTATTCATCACAAGCTACACTTACTATACGTCGGTTGGCTTAGATATAGGCCGCACCAACGCAACCGAAACGGCGGTACGAATTCGCTGGCCGGGGAATGGCTCTTTCTGGATTGGATGGAGTCAATATCCAAACGGAAAGACGTCTTTTTATATCGATCCTGCGGCGGCAATCCTCTATCCTCCGCAGGCAAAACCGATAACACAAGCTCAAAAAATCGGCTTCTGGTATGTCAATGAACCTGAAAACGGGCGTCAACGCCACTTTGTAGGTATTCCAAGCTGGCTTCCCCTACTCTTTGGCGTGTTCATTTTTAGAAAAACCACAAGAGGCTCACAACAAACTCATGTTAGCTAAACGAATTATTCCATGTCTTGATGTTCACAACGGCCGCGTTGTCAAAGGAATCAACTTTGTCAATTTAAGAGACGCAGGTGATCCCGTTGAACAGGCGAAGGTGTATGATGCAGAAGGGGCAGATGAGCTAATCTTTCTCGATATTACAGCAACCCATGAGGGACGCTCGACCATGTTGAAAGTAGCGCGGGCGGTTGCCGATCAGGTTTTTATCCCCTTCACCGTTGGCGGCGGCATTCGCACGGTTGAGGATATGCGCGAGATGTTGCGTGCGGGTGCGGACAAGGTAGGTATCAATTCGGCCGCATTAAAGAATCCACAAGTATTGACAGACGGGGCCAAAGAGTTCGGCGCACAGGCAATCGTCTGCGCCATGGACGCCCGTTTAATCACAGCGTCTCGCCGTCAGGGCCAGTCTGATACGGGCTATGAGGTGGCGACACCCGCATGGATTGCCGACATGCCAGAGCTGGCAATTTCGGCCGAATCGAAATGGGAAGTCTACGTGCGTGGCGGACGTGTCCCAACGGGCGTTGACGCGGTTAAATGGGCGATAGAAGCTGAGCGGCGCGGCGCAGGCGAGATTTTGTTGACCAGCATGGATGGCGACGGCACACAGGAAGGGTATGATATCGCCCTAACCCGCGCTATCTCAACAAGCGTCACCATTCCCGTCATCGCGTCAGGCGGTGCGGGCAAGCTGCATCATTTTGCACAGGCGTTGACAGAGGGGTCGGCCGATGCCGCCCTAGCCGCCTCATTATTCCACTTCCGCGACATGTCGGTTGGCGAGGTAAAAGCGTATTTGGCTGAGCAAAACATTCCTGTGCGGGTGACCTCATGAGCAAGCGTGGTATGGAATCGGCCGAATTAACCATCAGTGAACTAACCTACAACGCACAGGGACTCATCCCAGCGATTGTGCAGGACAGCCAGTCAAAGCAAATTTTGATGATGGCGTGGATGAATGCCGAGTCGCTCCGTTTGACGCAGGAACGTGGCGAAACTGTTTTCTGGTCGCGCAGTCGTCAAAAGCTATGGCACAAGGGGGCCACCTCTGGCAACACGCAGCGCGTTGTGGAAATTCGCTATGACTGCGATGCGGACACGCTGCTAATACTTGTTCGGCCGAATGGTCCGGCCTGCCACACGGGTGAAACATCCTGTTTTTACCGTTTATTGCAGCCCCGTTAACCACAACTTCCTGACAGTATGCAAATTGCACAAACAACAACTCATGTACATCTCACACTATGCCCATAGAAAATAGTTGATGACGCAACTATAATCCTTATCAGATTTGTGCTAATGTGCGGCTCAAATGGGAAATAGTGGGATATTTCTTACGAAGGCGACTCTTACGAGAGTCGCTTTTTGTTTTC
>JBMZDF010000749.1:0-2450 GCA_049614105.1 Promineifilaceae bacterium (SeqCode) | reverse complement strand
GCGACCCGTCAACGCATCACGCCGAAACGCAAAAAATGTGTCCGCTCGTTCCGTTTGACGATAGCGTTCCCAGCCGTTTTCCAGCGGTTCGTACACATAGCCTGCCGGAATGAGCAACTCATCCTCATCTGCAATCAGCGTCGTCCAGCGCGTTGGGTCAAGCCCGACGCCCACAGGTTGGAAGCTCCAGCTTTCGATCAGCATGTTAGCCGCCTCGATCATGGTCGCTTCGTCCACGGCTGGCATATCGATGTCAACTAGATACCCTGCGCCGTCATGGACAAAGGTAAAAAACATGCCCGTGCGCTGTGCTTCGGCCGTTTGATAGCCATAAACTGTTTGGACAGCAATTTCACCCACCACGGTGGTTGTGTCCTCGTAGAGCAAACTGACGTTGACCCACTGGTTGAGCGCGTCGGCGCGGATCGCTTCGGCCGAAAGGGGCGTCGCCTGTTCGCCGACCGCAAGCTCATCTGATTGATACAGCTTGACTTGGAAGCTGACCGTGCCGCTGAGGTCGCTGGTGTAAAGCAGGGTGCTGCCAAACTCGCCGTAAATCGGCCGAATCCATTCCTCGGGATACAAAAACTGAAAGCCCAGATAAGGATCGAGATAGCCGTTGTAGCCTGCCTCGACGTTATTGTTTGTTAAGGTTAAGTCAACACTAGCATTCGATTGTGCGCCCGTGATCGATTCGGCCCGAAAGCCCATAAAGTAGTCGCCCTCGTCAACAGGACGGTTCGCATAGCTTAGCGCGGACACAGACATCGTTTCGCCCAACTCGGTTGAAAAGCGGCCTTCTTCGATGTACCAACGATAAGGCTGGAACTGATCGCCTTCCTGCGGCACGATTTGCGAGACGGCAGTGACTGCGCCGCCCCAAACGGAAACAAGTTCGTTGGTGCGATGGTCAAAGGTGAGTGCCGCTGGCACAGAGTCGCCGCCGTTGGCAAATGCATACAGCCCTTGTACGGCGAACTGCGTGCTGTTGGGCGCAGTCGGCCACATGATGACAAACTCACCCTGTTCGCCGTCTGTCAGATAGGTCACCTCTGTGTCCCAAACAAAAAAGTCGCTGTGAACGCCATCGCGCCAGACGGCGAGTTCTGAGCCATCGGTCAAAAGGGTGGGTTCGGGGATCAAGTGATCAAATTCAAGCAGCAATTGCCGCCCGTCTGGCTCGTATCGGCCGATCAACAGCGCAACCTCCTCGATTTGCTGTCCCACCAGCTCGTAACCGATGAAGGCGGGATTTTGGGCGTTAATCTCGCTGCCTGCTTCGGGGGCGCTGGTAACGGTCAAATTGGGTGCTGGCAGGGAGAGGTCATAAAATGCGGTCAGCAAGTCGTTCCAGCCGCTCACCGCTGTTGCGCCAGCATAGGCTGCGTTGTAGGCTGTCGGCCGATTGGGGAAGTACAGCCCGATCCCCTCTGAAAATTCGATGTCGCTGCCGTGGCTGCTAAGAATCACGGCGTCGTCAATGGCGACAACCGCTTGTTGGGCGGCGCTGCGCAGGGCGGGGTCTACGCTTAACTGGGTGAGGATCGAGGCAAATCGGCCGAAATCGATCGCACCGATCAGATCCTGTGATTTGCCATAGTTGCTGGCTAGGCGTCCGCCGCCGCGTCGGCTGTCGGCGATGACGGGGGCGTGGACGGCGATGTCTTGCAGCATTTCGGCCGAAAGCTGCGCCAGTGCGTTGGTGACATCATCGAATTTGCTTAGATCAACGGCCGAAAGCGTCACGTCATTAATCCCGTCCGCCGTGTAGCGCGATTGATAGGTTTCAACGATGGCTGTCCCAAGCTGCGAGGCGTTATCAATCGGTGCGGAGGTCATTTGTTGCAACAACCCCGCATAATCCCAGCCGCCGCCAGGGATTAAATCCTCTGAGGCGACGGCAACTGACGCATAATTTTGTACGGCGGCAAACACATCGAGTTGCCCCATTAAACACGCATCAAAACCGATCAAATCAAGCGACTGCCGATCTGTTTGCGCCAATCCCAATTGCAATGCTTCCTCAAGATTTGTGAGCGACAGTCCATCATTTCCCAAGACGCCATCGGTTGACATACCGAGCCAACCTGAGCCATGCCCCCACATAATGAGAGCCGTATGAGTAGCGGGGTAGTTATTTAGACCCCAATCTAAAAATTTAGCAAGTTCGTCTGTACGCCCCATTTCTACTTCGCCAATCGACTCAACTTCGACCCATTTGCCTGCTTCAATCGTAAAACGTTGGGTGTCTGTCCAGTCTGGTTCCGAAACAACATACCCTTCTGCACGGTCCACTTGGACCACGACATTGACATCCTGCAACGATGCCGCGTTGGCCGCAATCTCATCGAGATCGGCTAGCGCATACGGCTCCAGATTGTTATCGGCGTCCATGTAGATCAGCAGTGTCCAAGCTGCAAGATTTGGATCGATGGTGGGTTCAGCGACCA
>JBMZDF010000748.1:0-2457 GCA_049614105.1 Promineifilaceae bacterium (SeqCode) | reverse complement strand
GTACAAACTGATTTACCAGATTGTGCAACGGCATACCAAATCGTTAGAACTTGGACCTTCACGGATGATTGTGGCAACGAAAGTACCACCGAGCAAATTATCAAAGTATTCGATACAACCTTGCGTGATGGCGAGCAAAGTCCTGGGGCGACACTGACTTCGGCCGAAAAACTGAAAATCGCACGCTCCCTTTCTCGCTTGGGCGTCGACATTATGGAGGCGGGCTTCCCCGCCGCAAGCCCCGACGATTTGGAAGCGGTCAAACAAATCGCCAAGGAAGTGGGCAATCACGTGCCAGAAGGGCGCACTGAACCGCCAACCATCGCAGGACTTTCCCGCGCAAAAAAAGGCGACATCGACAAAGCGTGGGAAGCGGTTCAATACGCTAAAAACCCACGCATCCACACATTTTTGGCAACCTCCCCAATCCATATGGAGCACAAATTGCGCATGGACCCAGAGGAAGTGGTTGAACAAGTGCGCGAAATGGTTGGCTACGCACGCAGCCTGTGCGCAGATATTGAGTTCTCCCCAGAGGATGCCGGCCGCAGCGACCCCGACTTTTTGGTTTTGGTCTGCCAAGAGGCGATCAAAGCGGGTGCAACCACGCTAAACATCCCCGACACCGTCGGCTATCAAACCCCTGAAGGCTTCGGCAACCTGATCAAATATCTGGTTGAGAACACGGAAGGCGCTGAAGATGTCACCTTCTCTGTCCATTGCCACAACGATTTGGGCATGGCAACCGCCAACACGCTGGCTGGCGTTGAGAACGGCGCACGTCAGGTCGAAGTCACAATCAACGGCATCGGCGAACGCGCAGGCAACACGTCGCTGGAAGAGGTCGTGATGGCATTGCAGACGCGCAACGACTTTTATGGCTTTGAGACAGGCATTGACGCCACGCAAATTGTGCCGCTCAGCCGCCAAGTGTCACGCTACACGGGCATGACGATTCAGGCAAACAAGGCGATTGTGGGTCAGAATGCGTTTGCTCATGAGGCAGGTATCCATCAGGATGGTATGCTGAAAAATCAGGAAACATACGAAATTATGCGCCCTGAGGATGTCGGCTTGTCTAAATCTGAGTTGGTGCTGGGCAAACATTCGGGCCGCCATGCGTTTAAGGTTCGCATGAGCGAGTTGGGCTACACGTTAGATGATGATCTGCTGCTGAACGCTTTTCGCAAGTTCAAAAACGTGGCTGACCGCAAAAAGGTTGTTACCGATGCTGATTTGATTGCATTGGTTGACGATCAAATTATGAAGCCCACGCGCCTCTATCGTTTGGAAGCGTTGCAGGTCACCTGCGGCACAATCGCCATGCCGACCGCCTCTGCCCGCGTGCTCGATCCCGATGGGAACTCGCACACGGCCGTTTCAATCGGCACAGGGCCAGTCGATGCCTCGTTCAAAGCAATCGACCAAATTATTCAAATGCCCAACTCGCTCGAAGATTACTCGGTACGCACCGTTTCGGACGGCATCGACGCGATTGGCGAGGTGAGCGTGCGTTTGGAAGCAGTTAACGAAAGTATGGGGCAACGTCAAAGCCCGCAGAGCGGCATCACTTATTCACGCACCTACGGCGGACATGGCGCAGAAACTGACATTGTGTTGGCAAGCGTCAAGGCATATATCTCGGCCTTGAACAAAATGGTGGCGGCGCGGGAGCGTTTGGAAGCTGATGAAAGCTAATACGTTAGCGCACATTAGCACACTGATTGATTCGGCCGAATCCACCAAATGGGCGACGGTTGATGTACCGTACAAACGCGGCTTGTTTGGAATGGTAGCGGGGTTCAAATGAGCGGGGATGTCTGGAAATCGGCCGAATTAACCAAAACCTATCTGACAGGCATTCGCGGCGCAATCCCACAGGCCAACGATCAAATCGCCATGATGCTGCAGCTGATCCGCGCCGCCGTGCCGTCTCCCAAACGCATCCTTGATCTGGGCTGCGGCGACGGGATTCTGGGCGATGTGCTGCTTAACGAATACCCTGATGCCGAGGTCGTGTTTGTCGACTTCTCTAAACCGATGTTGGAGGCAGCACAACAGCGCATCAATCAGGCCGCATCAAATGCGACACTGTTTTTGCCGCTCGACTATGGTGAGCTAGGGTGGGATGAGGTGGTTGGGAAATTCGGCCGATATGATGTCATCGTCTCCGGATTCTCAATCCATCATCAACCTGATGCAAGAAAACGCGAAATCTATGCCGAAATTTACCATTTGTTGGCAAACGGCGGCATCTTCCTTAATATAGAGCATGTTCAATCGGCCGACGCATGGATCGCCAGCCGCTTCGACGATTTGTTCATTGACGCCCTATTTAACTATCAAAACCAAATCGGTTCTGATGTAACACGCGAATCGGTCGCACATGGATACCATATGCGACCCGACACAGCGGCCAACATTCTTGCACCTGTTGAGGCGCAATGCGATTGGCTG
>JBMZDF010000747.1:0-2459 GCA_049614105.1 Promineifilaceae bacterium (SeqCode) | reverse complement strand
CGCGTGGGCATATTTTGGCAGCAGAGCGCGGTCAGAGCGGTGAGAGCTATATTTTGGCGGGTGACGTGATGACGATTGGTGCGCTGATCAAGTTGGTCAGCGCCATCGGTGGACAGCCAGCGCCGCACCTGCTTGCGTCGAAAACAATCAGACCAATTGTAGATTTAGCTGAATCGATGGGGGTTAAGCCTGAGATTTTGAATCTGTTGGGGGTGAGTTATATTGCTTCGGCCGAAAAAGCACATCGAGAACTCGGTTGGACCAGTCGTCCGCTGTTTGAGGGACTCACCGAATTGGTCAACAAAACGGGCGCACCCACTAAAGGCAAAACCTATATTCCCATTTCCCGCGCACAAATTATGGGCGGATTAGGGGCTGTGTGGCTAGCTCGGCGTTTGTGGAAACGATAACGGTTAGCGTCTTGCATCACGCAGCGCCGCCAATTCTTCCTCATAACGTTTCGCCCACTCAAGCTGTCCGTGCCGCTGCGCCAGTTGCCACGCCTGATCTAGATCGCTCAACGCTGGTTCGCTCTGATTAGCACGCCGAAATGCGCTGCTGCGGGCGTGGTAAATGCGATGGGTATTACCGTGGGTCACGGTTCCACGCTGGATCAGCGCCTCGTTGTAGTGGTCAATCGCTTTTGACGTTTCATTACGTCGCAAATGATAGCCGCCCAAAATAAAGTTGGCTTCCATCCGTTGGAACGGTTCTGCTAGCCCAAGGTCTAACGCTTTACGCGCATTTTGTGCCGCAAGCTGGGTGACATCCTCGGTTGATCTGAATCCAGTGAAGGCGGCGTGGAGGTGAATTTCGGCCGAATCTGGATAAGTAGCCACCAACTCCTTCGCCAAACGCTGCGCCTGTGCCGCCAATCCGCCCCGCTGGAGCATTTGCAAACGCTCAATCTGAGATTCAGGTGTCTTCAAATTAACCAGTTGGTCAAAATGCGCCTGCGCCTCAACAGAATCGAATGCCGCCATATCAAACGCCCCTGAGCGATCGAGCCACCAATAGGCGGCTAAAATAAGCGCATGCACAATCGCCATCCCGCCTGACAACATCGGCGTTGCCTCAAAATCATAAATGGTGCGCCAGTCGCCAATCTGCAACACGGCGGTAAACAGCGGATAATATAAAAAAGCGAAGTAAATTTGGAAGCGCACGGTCCGCAACATCGCATAACGCACAGCACGCACCTCATGCTTGCGCCAGATCAGCCAAACGACTAGTGCAAACAGAACATTGCCCCAAGTTCCCGCGCTGCTTAAAATCCATTCGGCAACAGGCCCCCAAGATTGACTTGGCAGCACATAGCCCCAAAAGAAAAAGAACCCAAACTCAATCACCTGACCGCCAAGCACCCAAACGACAATCGCATGGCCCAGCTCGTGGATTAGAACGCCAAGCGGGACCGCCACATAAAACGAAATATCTTCCCCAAGCTGTCTACGCCAGTGCGTAAACGGTTCGGCAATCCAAGGCTTCCCGCTGTTGCGCAGCACATTGATTCGCTGGCCACCTCTGTAAAGCTGTACAAAAGAGAGCACCGTAAACAACAGCATGAACGGGTTTTGAAAAGTTGTCTGATAGGCTCGAATAATTGGTTGGAGAAAGTCCATCGTCGCGGTTATGGCCCTTGCGGGTGGCATTGAACTACCACACACGCCTAAAAAGCACGCTTAAGCGTGCTTCCTCATCTTAGCCTGTGGGTTTAACCGCAAGCACTCTGCCAAGTAAACCATAATCCAGAGACGACGTCACCCTGTCCCATCAAGTTCAAATAATGCTACAACTCACTCGTAGC
Source organism: Promineifilaceae bacterium (SeqCode) (assembly GCA_049614105.1). GTDB lineage: Bacteria > Chloroflexota > Anaerolineae > Promineifilales > Promineifilaceae > CALECP01. Next base: position 652 of record JBMZDF010000747.1, on the reverse strand, counting down.
GGAAGCGCCAAATCCCAATGGTGAAAAAGACCGCCGCAAAAAGCAACAGCACACCCGATTCGAGCAAAATGTCGCTAACCCCCTGCCCACGGACAACCAAATCTTGAATACCAACCAGCGCCCAGCGGGTGGGCAAAAAGCGGGCGACCGTTTGTGCCGACGGTGGGAACAGTTCGAGCGGGAACCAACAGCCACCCAGCATCGACATCACCATACCCGTCATGATGCTTAACCCTGTCGCCTGACCGTCTGATTTGACAAACGTGCCGAGCATCGTGCCGAGCGCCGTGCCGGCAAGGGCAAAGCTGAGCAGGACAATCAGCAGCGCCAGCGGATTATTAGCATAGCTAATTCCGTAAAGACCCGCGCCAACAAGGATGATGAGCAGCATTTGAACCATTGCTTTCAAAATTTGGCCCAAAATCGCGCCGCCCATAAAGGTTGCTTTGCTTGTCGGGGTGGTTACCATGCGGCGCAGCGTGCCGCGCATACGTTCGTTGACAAACAGCCCAGAGGTTCCCACCAGCGGGATAAAAACCCACGTGATTAGCTGGCCGATCGCCTGCTGGCTGAGTACGTCGAAGCTGTTGCTGGCGGCGTTCTCAGGTTGCGTCGATTCGATGCGTGGGGGCAGCGTTGCGAGGCGTGTTTC
>JBMZDF010000746.1:0-2461 GCA_049614105.1 Promineifilaceae bacterium (SeqCode) | reverse complement strand
GCTGAAAAGCCAAAGTCTGCTACTACAAAGAAAGCACCAGCCAAGAAAGCGTAGTCTATGGGGAAGCCTTGGAAAGTAATACATCTCATTCACGAGAACATCGTACACATCATTCCTGTAGGCGATAGTCGCCAACACGCAGAGATGAGCAGTTGTATCTGTATGACCTCGGTAGAAGATTTAGAGAACGGTGGCAAGATAATCAAGCATACGGCGTTTGACGGTAGAGAGTGGGAAGAGTGGGCTACTAGAACTAGCCCGATAGAAAAGAAACGCCAGACTCTTGAAGAGGAAAGGAGGGTGGCCAAGGCGAAGCGAGCAGTGCGGTTATACAACCAAGCTCTCGGTGATACAAAGCTACCAGTCGACTGATTGAAGTATCTATGCTGTTTCTAGAATCACAAATTCGTGCAGCCTTGCTGCAATGCCGCGAACAAACTTTCCAAATGCTTGCCAACGCGGAACTATGTCAAACTTCACTATTTACTGATATTATTTGGGCAAGTGAATATAACCTACCACAACGCAGAGCGGTCTTGCTGCGAGCGCTTCTGCTCTGGGCCGCTGAACAACAACGCCCATTTGCGTCCGACCCAGATCCCACCGATCCACGCTGGCGTAATTATCTATTGTTGACCCGTGCCTATTTAGCCAAACCGCCACAGGAAATTGACACAGTACGTCGCACGATGCGTATGCGAACCAAAACGTGGAAAGCGTGTGAACAGGCAAGCATAACCCAATTAGTACGAACGTGGGAGACGGCAATCAATGCGGAACCAGACAGCCCGCTACGGCTTGACTGCTATGCATTTGTGCTGCGCCAGCGGCAACTTGCCCTACCTAAGTCGATTCGGCCGATTCTATACGCTTTAAGCTTGCTGGACCAACCGCTGTCAATGGCGCAATTTGGTGCATTTTACAAAGAGAGCGTAGGGCGCGATGTGGAACAAATGGCTACTTCGGCCGAAACCGTTTTCAACACGCTCAACGCCCACCATCTTCTAACCTTCCATCATCTTCAGGGAACACTTGCCCTTCAGCCAACCATGCAAACGTATCTACGTCAGCAGTTGGCCACCCAGCATAAAGATACTGTTTATCATTTTCGCATCGCAAAATTTTACGAGAACCAGCAGGACATTTTGCATTCGCTGTACCATTTTACGGCTGCGAATACGTGGGAAACCGTTATTTTTTCGGCCGAACAACAGTACGATCAGCTCGTTGCCAACGGACAGGCTAACCCTCTACGTCAACGGCTCGAAATAATAAAAGATGCAGTACAAACACCGAAACTGCGTGGGCGACTCTACTATCTACTTGGACGCTTAGCATCTCATGATGCACATTTATCAACGGCCCAACGCTATTATGAAATCGCTCGCGACACCAATAGCCCCATTTGGATCAATGCATGTTATGAGTTGGCTCGTGTGTTGCAACGCCGCAACTTACTTGATGAAGCCATTTATTGGTACAAAACAATCACAGAAAAGTTGAACAGACCGCAAACTGCATCCAATCTGCCTGGTGCGGCCTATTTGGGTCTGGCTCTCATTTATATTCAGGAGCGCCCCAATTCGGGAAAGGCCAAGCACTATCTCCAACAGGCGAAACAATTTATCAGCCCTAATAACCGTGCGATGCAAGCTGAATGGCATAATTTACGCGGCACGATGCTAGGGCATCAAGGCCAAATGACAGACGCCATTCCTTATTATTTGCAAGCCTATTTACATGCGGTTGAGGGAAATAACCAGCAACTGTTAATGCGGACGGCACGCAACTTAGGAACAGCCTACACCTTTACACAGCGTCTCAAAGAGGGGCTTCAGTATTTGACAAAGGCGCTTGTCCAAGCGAAAGAGCAAACAGATGAACAGATGCAGGGAGAATGTTACAAAGGGATTGGTGCCAATCACTTTTTTGACGGGGCATACTCAGAGGCAATTATTGCCTATCGCCAAGCATCTGAGTTATTTGAGCGGCTCGATAATCAAAACTGGCTAGCCAGCGTCAGTTTCGATCTGCTGGAAGTATATGCAACCATTGGCGATGTAGAAGCAACCGCTCTCTTTTTACAACGGACTAAAAAACTAACGGGTGATGCACAAATCGAGCGTCTACAGGGCGAGATTGACAAGCTGATGCGGTTCAAACCGCTCGTATTTAGCAAGGAGTTGGGCTTGTCAGCGCGTCAGATCAAAGGGTTGGAATATCTAAAAATAGACAGCCAGCTCACCAAGGAAATCTACAAACAGCAAAATAAAATACATAAAAAGACAGCACAGCGTGACCTATCCGAACTTGTTAAAAAGGGGATTTTGATGAAGGTTGGCAAGGGGCGGGCGCTTTATTACACGTGGGCTACATCTTAAGCAGATCACAAAAAGTTTCGATTAATAAACCTCAGAGGTTTTTGTGCGCAGACCAGAGGAGACGACAACAAACCTCTGAG
>JBMZDF010000745.1:0-2491 GCA_049614105.1 Promineifilaceae bacterium (SeqCode) | reverse complement strand
AATCAATTCGAGAGGCGTGTAGCTGCCAACCAACGTTTTGAACGGCCCGCCTGTCATATACCACACTAAATTATTGATTTGGCTCAAATCAAGTGGATAGAAAGTGCCTGTTTCATCAAAATGGCCTGCATAATTCAAAGCGGGATCGGCAAGTGACCGCAAAGGCAAGTATAGAACAAACGCCAGTCCAAACAAAAACGCCAGCACCGCTCCTCCCAAAACCGATCTCGTTATCTGCGTTTGTCGTTTGTCAGATGCCCGCCACACAAGCAGCACCAAAATCCCACCCCACCATAACCCTGTTGCCAGATTATTGGCGGCACTGATCCCAAGTACCCATGCGGTCAAGTAAAATGCCCGCACATCGCCTTGCTCTCGCCAATGCCATGCGCCACAAAACAGAAGGGCTAGCACAAGGATTTGGAACGTATAAACCTCTGCAATAACCGACAACGACCATGTATAAAAGCTCAACCCGAAAACAAACCCTGTCGCGCTAGCAACGGGTTTTGACAAACGGAGCTGCAACAAAAACCAAACGAGCAGACCGACAGCGCAGGCGGTTGAAACGGCCGACAGTAGATTGACCCGATACGCAACATCGCCAAACGGTAAATGTGTAAAAGCGTGTGCGGTCAGTAAATAAACAGGGTAACCTGGCGCATGAACAATCCCTAATGTCATTGCCCCAGCCGCAAGCTCGGCACTATCATGCACAAATAGCGTTGGGGCCAGTGTACCTAGATAGATGGTAAGCAAGACAAAGGCAGTTGCACAAGCCGTTTGGCGATTTGTTAGGGAAAAACGGAAGATACGTGTGCGGATTGATTCGTTCATTTTACGCTGTCAAATTTCGGCCGATAATCGCCCATACAAACATCGTCAGCAACCGTCCCGTCTCCAAACCCCAGACATAATACTCAAACATACTTTCACCAACCAGCGCCAACCATGCACACAAGCCCACAATCAACCAAATATTATCTGCTCGCCAATAGAACATTAGCCACCAACCGCCCAACAGCGCAAGCCCCAACCAGACACCACCCCCCCAAACGCCAACCTCAGACGCCAACAACAGCGGCACGTTGTGTACATTGTCAGGATACGGATAGTCTAGTGCTGCATACACATCAACCGTCGCCAGCGGAAAGTTGCCTGCCCCAATGCCGTTTAACGGGCGGGCGACAATTATCCCAAACGCCACTTCAAACAGTTGCCAACGCCACCAGCCACCAGGTACTTTTTTGGCCCAATCAGGCGCTTGTGCTAACCAACTTCGCTCATCATCGGTAGAGAGCGAGGGGTCTAGTTCAATCAGCACATTGAAGGTGGCCTCCACACGATGCGCGTTCGTTCCTAACAAGGTGTTGGTTGCCCCAATGGCAATTCCCGCACCAACTAGCGCGATGAGCAGATTACGTCGCAGATTCGGCCGATACCATAGAAGCCAACCCACAGCTAACGGCATCCCCAACAGTACAGACATAATGGCGGAACGTGAGCCAGTGACATAAACGCCAACCCACAAAAGCCACCAAACGATCCACCAGCGCATTCTTTGGAGCAACGGCAAGGTAAGTATCAATCCAACCACAAGATAACCTGCTAACACATTAGGGTGAAACGTCATGCCCGTTGCTCTATCAAAATACAAGAACAGCGATTCCCCCGGAATACCCACCCGCTGCTGAGTCATCGACTGCACAATGCCAATTCCAGCTTGCACACTCAACCCAACGACAAAAACGCTGACAAGGTGTTGAACGCGAATAGGCGCATGCAGCAAAAAGCGATAAACAACAAAAGCGATGATCCAGCGCAATACTGTGTAGACTGCAAATAGGGGAGCTTGTGCCGTTAGTGTTGTTAGACACCCAGCCACACAAAGCGCGAGCCACAGCAGGTCGGCCAGTGACACTGTTTCAACCATCGGCTTCGGCCGTGAACCATACACCACAAGCAGCCACACAATAGCAAGGTCTGACAAATAAAGCGTGGGTTGTGCAAGAAGTGGGTAGATTTCAGGGGAAGTTATTCGGCCGAAAAAAGCAAAAACAGCCGTTGGCATCAAGAGCAAAAGCAAATAGACACTTAATTGAGGGAATCTTATATGCACAGGGAATCGCATTAGAAAATTGGGCGAGACTATATCACAATCGAATACTTTATGTCACAGACAACAACACAGAAAATTTATTTGAAGATTGTATGGAGACTTACACCGATCAGCATTACCAAATAACAGGAATTTGCGTAAGTATATCGACCAGACAAAAGCGAAGCAACTCAATCGTGTAACTATCTTCACGGCGTCAAATACATTTTTCACCCCATGTTTCTTACCCCCCGCTGATAATTTCCCCCGCCCCAACCTGCTACAATCCAACCCATGTTGGGCGCAAACACACTCATTGTTGAATGGCTAGGACAAATTGATTACGTTGTTGCATGGGAACGACAAAAACAGCTTGTGCAAGAATTGGGCAAT
>JBMZDF010000744.1:295-2524 GCA_049614105.1 Promineifilaceae bacterium (SeqCode) | reverse complement strand
TGAACAGCTAGAGATTTTTCACCGAGCGATTTGGTTGCAAGCGGCCGAAAATTACGAACTGGGTGGTGGACTGCGAGAGGCCGCCCACTGTTGGGAGCAGGGGGGCAATTTGGTACGCGCCAGCCAGCTTTATGAGCAGTTGGGGGCGTTACATGAAGCGGCCGATTTACAATTACGCGCCGCAATCGCAACCCCGACAACCGCTGCCTATGTTGCTGCGTTAACACAATATCAAACGTGGCAAGCGACGCTTGCGGCGGAGGATGTGCTTGCCCATGTTGAAGCGCAACTGGGTCAGGCTGCGTGCCATTTGCTGGCCGATCTCGATGAAGTGTTGCAAGCGCCTTTAGACATAGCGGCTGGGCATCGGCTTCTGTACAATTTGCAGGAAACACTATTAATCGCAACTTACCCAGCGGTGACGTTGGCACGCTGTTGGGAGGCGCTTGGGCGATATGGCAACTGGATGGAGCGCTTTGACCTGTTGCATGTTGGGTATGAAATGGCGCTAGACCAGCTTGACACGACGCGCCATCGCCAAACGGTGCTAGATATTTTGAAGGTGTATCATCGTGATGCAGGTGAGTGGCGGGATAGGCTGTTGATTGAGTCGATTGTTGAGCGTTGGGTGGTGTTGACATCGCCTGCTGCCGTTGTACAGCCTGCGTGGTGGGCTTGGCGGGATAAAATTGAGGCGGATGCATTTCGAGATGGGGTGCGAGATGTGCTGCATTTTATGACGGCCGAACAGCGAGCGGCATGGGATCAACTGGCTGTAATTGAAAATGAGCCAGACATTGACGCTTATTTACGCACGCTTGCGCCACCCGACATGGTTTACATCCCACCAGGCGCGTTTTTGATGGGCAGCGCGGCCGACGACCCTGACGCAGATGATAATGAAAAGCCACAGCATATGTTGTGGCTTGCTGGTTACTATATTGACCGTTATCCAGTGACCAATGCACGATACAATCATTTTCGTGCGATAAATGGGCAAGCGCCACAAGAATTAGAAAGGCTGGATCATCCCGTTAGAAGAGTTGATTGGAATGAGGCACTTGCATATGCATGTTGGGCGCATAAAACATTACCCTCCGAAGCGCATTGGGAGAAAGCAGCCAGTTGGGACCCTGTGACCCAAACGAAACGCCGTTATCCGTGGGGAAATCGGTGGTTGGCTGACCATTGCAATACAGAAGAGGCGGGGCATGCTACAACCGTTCCTGTGAGTGCCTATTCGCCACAAGGCGACAGCGCATATGGGGTTGCCGATCTGGCTGGTAATGTGAATGAATGGTGTTCAACACGTTGGTATAATGAGGAGCATGAAGCCTATCAATATCCATATCGTGCAGATGATGGGAGGGAGGATTTAGCCGCAGATAATGATATTTTGCGTGTCATTCGTGGTGGTGATTATTATGATACGGGAAAAGCGAAATGGGGGCGGTGCGGGTTTCGCTACAGGAACGTCCCTAGGGGCTGGGACATCAACTACGGGTTTCGATGTCAGTGGCCCCACGCATTTTCTTATTCCCCTTCTGGTTCCTGATCTTCTGGTTTCTGGTCTTCTGTCTTCCTGCCTTTTTCTTTCTGTCTTTTCTTTTCGTTTTGTCCTAAAATTGCATAGGTAAAATAGGGTTCAATTTAGCCATATAAATAACAGGCGGAAACGTTGAGCATCGATCAAGAAACCAGAATACAGCGTAAGTGGCACTATGCGAATCAGCTTGTAGTAAGCTAATAAGTTGCCATAAATAACAAATGGCCCTACGCTTGCTAGCAAACCATTGTATTGGGCGCAGGTTTCAGCCATCATATGCAGTGGAAACATCCGCGTTGTACGGCATTTCATAATCTACTAGCCTTCCCGATAGACTAATTTACAAAGATACGAGAAACAGTTATGGCCCGATTTACTCAAGAGCAATATCAACTATGTTTTAACGGTATGCGAGATACCCTGAATCCGGGAGAGATTGAGCGACTGTTACGATATGAACTTGACCTAGAACTTGAAAATATTGTCAGTGGTTCACAAAACAAATTGGCGATTATCAAAGCCGTGATTAAGCATGTTGAACAAAATGATTTAGAGACGCAACTGGTACAAGCTTTGGTTAAAGTACGTCCCCGCAATAAACAATTCCAAAAGCTAAAACAGCAACTACAAAAAACAGTTTCTCCCCATGTAGAAATGAGTGCGCACCCCGATCAACAAAAAGC
>JBMZDF010000744.1:0-285 GCA_049614105.1 Promineifilaceae bacterium (SeqCode) | reverse complement strand
TTTCTCCTAATGTAGAAGTGAATTTACGCGCCAATCAACGTTTGGAGGCAATGCTCAATCAAAGCCGTTCGTCCCTGAATTTAGAGCAGTGGGAAAAGCGTTTCGTGCCGATTAAATGGCGCGTATGCCGTATCGAACTCCCGCTGGGCATGAGTCAAAATCCAGCCAACAGCATCCCGATCGGCACAGGCTTCCTCATTGCATCAGACGTCGTGTTAACCTGCAATCATGTTGCACAGGATGCCATAAAGCAGGCCGCTTACTATCAAATTCCACAAGAGAACA
>JBMZDF010000743.1:0-2532 GCA_049614105.1 Promineifilaceae bacterium (SeqCode) | reverse complement strand
AGATGGCTACCTTTATATCGGGCTGGGCGATGGTGGCTCCGCCAACGACCCTGAGTACAACGGCCTCGATCGCAGCACGCTGCTGGGCGCACTGTTGCGCATCGATGTTGATACAGACGATTTATACGGAATTCCAGCCGATAATCCTTTTGTGGGTGACGAAGCGGCTCGCGATGAAATTTGGGCGTATGGGTTGCGTAATCCTTGGCGCATCAGTTTTGACAGCGAAACGGGCGATCTGTTCACGGGCGATGTGGGCCAAAATAAGTGGGAGGAAATCAACTGGCAATCGGCCGATAGCAGCGGCGGCGCAAACTATGGCTGGAACGCATGGGAGGCAACCCACTGTTTCACCGATGAGTGCGAACTATTCACAGATACCGTCATGCCAATTATTGAGTATGACCATTCACAGGGCTGCTCCGTGACGGGTGGCTATGTCTATCGCGGGACGCAATCGCCTGCGCTGACTGGCAACTATGTGTATGCTGATTTTTGCAGCGGGAATATTTGGGGGGCTGTTTCGGCCGAATCTGAGTGGCAAACCGGTCTGCTTGCTGAATCGGGCCTGCTTATCTCGTCGTTCGGGGTTGATGTGCATAACGAGCTGTATGTGCTTGATTATAACGGGGTGGTTTATCGGGTTTCGGCCGAATAATGCAAGATGGGGTGTGCGCCCCAAAAGCACACACCCCATAACCCTACATACCCGTTTCCAGTGAAGCAAGTCAGGCCCTCTTAATGCCTGCGTGCTATTTGAAAACTAATAGCCAGCGGAGGTTCCCATTACCATGCTTGCTTTATCTAATTTGAAATATTTTGACAGACGCAGACGCTCAAACTTCTCTGCAATCGGCTTTTTCATCCCAACAATCCGAAATTCTGCACCAATCTCGTTCAGATTCTTCTGAAGCTGCATCAGCGTCGCAATTGTCGTGCTGTCGATTTGGGTCACGTCAGCAAAGTTGAGCGTCACGTCAAGCCCACGCGACAACGCCTGATACATCGATTGGTTGAGGCGACGGCCCGCATTGTGAATCAACGCGCCTTCAACATTAATCACAGCGATGTTGGCAAGGGTGTGCATACGAATCGTCAGCGATTCAGCTACAAACGCCCCTTTGTTTGTTCGCCACTGATTAATCACAAAGGGCACAAACTTCACCAGATCGTTTGCGTATCGTTTCCACAAACGTTTTGGCTCTTGCGTTAAACGCGCAACCCACTCTAGACCGCTTTTCTGCATCCATTCAGGTGCGCGTTTCACACGTCCAACAATGAAATCAAGCGAAGCACCGACGCCAATCATAACGGGCACACGGACGCGCTTGCCATACTCTTGAATCCACAGCTCTTGTTTTGGATTACCCAACGCAACCAGCAAAATATCAGGCGCTAACGTGCGAATCTCTTGCAAAATCGCCTCGTCAAATTGTTCGCCAGGTTTCCAGAATGGGCATGAGTGACCAACAATCTTTAGACCAGGGTGTTCAGCCATTAGCTGCTCGGCCGCTTGCGCCGCAACGCCTGGTGCAGCGCCCATAAAATAGAGGGTCATTTCCTTCTTGGCGGCTCTTGCAGACAGCGCAGGAACCATGTCCGACCCTGCAACGCGCTCTTTAAGCGGTTTGTTCAAATATTTAGAGGCCCACACAAGCGGCATCCCATCGGCCGTACATAAATCGGCATGCTGTAGCAAGTTTTGCAGATTCAAATCTTCCTGCGCACGCACCAAAAAGTCTGTGTTCACCGTCGCGATTTGATGTGTCTTGCCCGTGGCACGTCCAACTTCAACCATCTGCTCAACGCGGTCAAGCGTCTCGTCCATCGTTAAGTTGTCGATTGGAACGCCCAAGATAATCTCAAGGTCGCGATTCTCTAATGCATGCCGATGTATTGGATCACTTTCTAAACTGTATTGTGAGGGAAAAGGTAGTGAAATTGTCATGTGGGTACCAGTACATGTTTAGCACAGTACATGTACTGTGGATATTTTTAGCAACTTCATTAAAAATCACGACGTCGCTTTTATCACGACGACGCCTTTAGTGAGTCTGTCGATTTATGAATGTGACTTAGTCAGCGTCTAATTTGTCCCGATTTGCATCCATCAAGTGCATTGAGGCGTTGGAATCTGTTGGGAACTAACTGCTAGAAGCCTGTTCTGGCAATCTCTCCTCATCACAAATACGCTGATTAGGGTAGAACATTTGGGATGATTGTTACGTTGAAATCGCCTTAATTAACAGCAGTGTATCTAACTTCGCTTACGTCTCATCTTATCGACAAAAAACAACCCTAATCACGTCGGCCAGGGTTGTTAACTCAGCGATTGAGCACGCTTTTTAGCGGTTTTTTAACGTGCAACAAGATGTACCTTACAGACAAATCAAACAATCCTTACGCCATTACTTAAGCAGTATAACTTGCGTTAGAAACATTGTAAGTTGGTGATCAAGTAGATCACAAAAACATTTTGACTGCAAAAACGGTTGAACAATTAGCCACTTACTAGACTAACGAGCCGTTTTT
>JBMZDF010000742.1:0-2534 GCA_049614105.1 Promineifilaceae bacterium (SeqCode) | reverse complement strand
GCTCTCTTTTTTGAAGGATCATAATAATCGTTAAAATTATCTAGTCCAACAACTGTGTCACCACGCTGTGCAAGCTTGCCTGCCAAGCAGGAGCCAATAAAACCAGCGGCACCTGTTACTAATATTTTTGCCATCTATCATCCTAGTAAGCAGGCATTGAACCACAAAGGATGAGTCCTTGCGTTAGCCTGCTTTTGTCTGTAAATCTGCTGTACTCTGAAAGAAAGAACTATCTACAAAAGAAGTTTAAGCGTTCGAGCGCACGGTTTATAGGAGATTTTTCCGTGTACGCTACATCCCTACATCAAACCTCTTTGACAATTCCACTAACGTTCACGTCGCTCAAAATCAATGACCTGTTGAAGTGTCTCATCAAGCGATATTTGCGGCTGCCAGCCAGTTAACTCTAGCATACGTGTTGTATTGGGAACACGGCGCTGCATATCTTCAAAACCAGGGCCATATGCCTGATCATAAGGGACTTGGACAATTTTTGATTGACTGTTGGCCAACGCTCGCATGCGCTTTGCTAAATTAGCAATAGATATTTCTTCATTGCCACCAATGTTATACACATAACCGGGGGATGATGGGTGTTCAACCAGCTTCACAAGCGCCCGCACAACATCTTGAACATTGCAGAAGCAGCGGCTTTGTTCACCTGAACCATACACCGTTATCGGCTCGTTATTCAGAACTTGACGCGCAAAGCGTGGAATAACCATGCCATACTGTCCCGTTTGCCGTGGGCCAACCGTGTTAAAGAAGCGGACAACAATCACATCAAGCCCATATTCAGCATGATAGGCTAGCCCTAAAAACTCGTCCACCATCTTGCTCGCAGCATAAGACCAACGGCTTTTGCTAGTAGTGCCAAGCAGCACATCATCTTCTTCACTAAATGGGACTTTGATCCCCTTCCCATACACCTCAGATGTACTGGCAAGAATTGTGCGGCATCCGTAACGCAACGCAGCTTTAAGCACTTTCTCTGTGCCACCCACATTTGTTTCAATTGTATGAACAGGGCGATCGACAATTAGCTGCACACCGACAGCAGCAGCTAGATGAATGATTACGTTTGCTTGGGATGCCAAACGATCCAGTACAAGATCATCTAAAATGCTGGCGCGTGCAAAATGAAAGTTTGGATTATCAAGATGCTGAGCAATATTTTGCATACGCCCAGTTGATAAATTATCAATTGAGAGCACACGTTGATTATTTGCCAGAAGAACATCAGTTAGATGGGAGCCGATAAATCCAGCCCCACCCGTGATCAAATAAGTTTGAGAAGTAGCGGTGTCTGTCATAAGGTTAATATGTTTGAAATTTGGGAACAGCTTTAAACAAGCGCTACCGTATTGAAGAGGCCAAAAACCCAATCATTGTGGAAATAAATGATCAGGGACGCAAGCACGCTGCATATCCACCAAATTGTAACCCTCTCTGCAAACGTAGCACAATGACTATGCACACAATTACTATGACACTTATCTACCAGAAGGCCTTGCTCGTGATGCATCTCAAGAAAAAACCCCTTCCTGATGAAGAGGCTTGAGAAAGAGAAGGCACAACCTGAGGCTTTGCGCTCTATTATGTTAGCATCCAGCCATTTTCTGAGTGCCTATACAGTCCTATTTTTGCGCTACGGCGTTTGAAAATCCTTTCATTGATAGGTCACCCATCCCACTGTCACCTACCCCTAAAGAAGGGCCAAGCGTAATATCGCGTATATTGCCATAACGAATGAGTTGTGGTTTGACATAAGGGCTTTTTTTCTGAAGCATCTGATTGTGTTTCATTGATCTACTCATAGTTAAAACGTTTGCGCCACAGTTCTAGTAGTGCGAAACGCCAGATTAATAGTTTTCCCCAATCATTTGTGGCCTGTAGCCAATTAGAAAAGGGGGCTTCCTGTGTTGGTAAAATTTTGGGCTGGACAACCTGACGCCAGAGCGCATCAGGTGCAGCAACAATATGATAAATTGTTTTTATTTCAGCTTGGAGTCCATGCTCAAATAGCGGTGTTAAGGTGGTCTCTTGTTGACGCCAGCGAACGGTATCGGGCAGCAGCCCACGCATTGCGCGACGCGCGATTATTTTCTGCCAGAGATGGCTGTAGAGTTGATCGGGAGGAATTGCAGCCATAAATGAAAGCAGGCGACGATCACGATATGGGTAACGTAAATCAATCCCAGCCATTGCGGCCATCGCGGACTTGCTAAGTGCAATTTGCAAGTTGCCAGTCTCAAAATGGGTGTGATGATTGGAAATCGGCCGAAATTCATTCCGCAACCATGCAAACTTAGGCACAGACGGCTTCCGCACAAGACAACTTAACCCCTGACGAAAAAACGGATGCCGCCATCCCTCCGACGAACGTAACTGTTGGAACAATTCGGCCGAAATTCGACCAACCCGCCCACCCCTCAACAGCGCCCCAATCCACCTCACCGCCCGCTGATAAAGCGTATCCCCATAATAACCAGCCAGCAGCACTCGAATCCCCCGCGACCGCGCTGCGCGATAAA
>JBMZDF010000741.1:0-2559 GCA_049614105.1 Promineifilaceae bacterium (SeqCode) | reverse complement strand
TCTCTACCAGAGACAACAACCTGTAGAGACGCCTCGCTGGGGCGTCTGATTATTCCGAAACTTTTTGTGATCTACTTAGCCGCTTACTCTTTGGTTACAAAGTAGTTACCGATTGCCAGCACGTCCATTTTGGTGCGCAAGAAACAGGCGATAGCCTCATCTGGGGTGCAAACGATTGGCTCATTTTCGTTAAACGAGGTGTTTAGAATCACGGGAACCCCTGTCTTTTCGCCAAATGATTTAATCAGGGCGTGATAGCGCGGGTTCATTTCCTGATTCACCGTTTGCAATCGGCCGGTACCGTCAACATGGGTCACGGCTGGAATCTCATCACGCTTCTCTGGCAACACGTTGTACACTTTAAGCATAAATGGATCGGGATACGTTTGGTCAAAGTAATCACCCGTCGCCTCTTCCAAAACAGCAGGCGCAAACGGACGGAACTTCTCACGGCGTTTAATCCGCGCGTTCAAAATATCTTTTGTTTCTGCGTAACGTGGGTCAGCAATAATGCTGCGATTGCCCAGCGCACGTGGTCCCCACTCCATGCTGCCTTGGAACCAACCCAGCACGTTACGGTTCGCGACATGATCCGCAGCACGTTCCGCCAATTGCGGCACGTCCAGCATTTCACCAACAAGATTGTGTCGCTTGAGTGCCGCCTCAATCTCAAAATTCTCGTAGCATGGGCCTGTGTACGCCGTGTTCATCACGTAGTTGCGCTTATTGCCCAGCTTTTGATTATAAATGTAGTAGCAAACGCCAAGCGCCGTTCCAGAATCACCCGCAGCAGGTTGGATATAGATTTCTTCAAAATCGGTGTTTGGCAAAATTTTGCCGTTGAACGCACTGTTTAGCGCCACACCGCCCGCTAAACAGAGGTTTTTCTGTCCCGTCGTTTTCTGCAAATTGGTGAGCAACGAGAGTTCAACCGCTTCAAGCGTTTTCTGGAGCGATGCCGCGACATCTTCATGATATTCCGTCATCGGGTCGCTGTGGGCGCGTGGTTCGCCGAGCAGTTTGGTTAGCTTATCGCTAAACAGCATCGGCATTGTTGGCGTTCCATCTTTCCAAGAAAGCAGGTTGCCATCGGCAAAAGAGGCAAAATAATCGAGATCAAGCTCAAATGAGCCTTCGTTATCCCAGCGAATCACTTTTGCCAGTTCGTCCATGTAGCGTGGCGTGCCGTAGGGAGCCAACCCCATCACCTTGCCTTCATCTCCGTAGCGGGTAAAGCCCAGCCATTGGCCAACCATCGTGTAAAAATAGCCAAGCGAATGCGGGAAGTTAATCGAATCGCTGACGCTAAGTTCTGTGCCTGCGCCTGTGCCAGTCATCGTGCTAACAAAGTCACCCATCGCGTCAATCGAGGCAACGGCCGCTTCTTGATAAGGGGAGACAAAGAACGAGCTAGCCATATGGGCGCGATGGTGCTCAACATTGTGGAAATCAGCTTTAACGGCGGCTGCTTCAAGCCCCAGGTGCGCGATAAATTCGCTTTTGAGATCCCCGACTTTTGATGCATTGCTAAGACGGTCGCGTAAAAAGGCGAAGCTCGGCCGATTGCGCAGCGTGTGCATCACCTTTTTGCCCAAATTTGCTTTTGGATCACGTGAGACACCCACATGATTGAGGTCATAGGCAGAAATGCCAGCCGACTTTAGGCAAAATTGAATGGACTGTACTGGAAAACCTGCCCAATATTTTTGACGTGTAAAGCGTTCTTCTTCAACAGCAGCGATTAGTTGACCATCTCGAATGATGCAGGCCGAGGACCCGCCATGATATGCATTAATACCGAGGATATACATCTAGGAAACTCCAATTGTTTTAACGGATTCGATTGATTGATCCGCAAAACATCACTATGCAAGGTGTATGCAGTCTGGCAACGTCGTTTGTTGACCAAGAACCCATTCGTAAGCTTGGGTCATTTTGGTCGCAATATGTTGCCAACTGTATTGGTTAATAATTAAGTTACGGCCCCGAGCGCCCATTTCGGCTAATTCTTGGTTGCTCAAAGAGAGGCTTTGTTGCAAAGCGGTTGCCAGTGCATCGACAGTGATGTCAACCCACCAGCCGCAGCGGTGCTGTTCTAGCTCCTGCCACGGTGCGCCTTTGGTCGTGATAGCTGGAATGCCAGACGCCAGTGCTTCTGCAACAACGATGCCAAAATTTTCATTGTGTGTAGGTAGAATAAACAAATCGGCCGATTTATAAACCGCCCATTTGTCCTGATCTGCAACCATGCCGAGAAACACAAAGCGATCTTGCAATCCCAATGCAGCAACTTCCGCCTCAACGACCTGCTGATAGCCATCTTCGCTGGGGCCAGCAATCACAATTTCCCAATCAACATCTTTGGGCAACTGCGCGGCCGCTCTAACCAAGTTGATTAGCCCCTTTTTAGGATGGATTCTCGAAAGGAACAGGATGCGTCGCTTGTGATTTGGCGCACGTTGGGGCGTTGCCGCTTGTTCGGGCACGTTGACGCCGTTGGGAATAATTGCAACAGGGCTTTTCAAGCCAAGGTCACGAACCGCCTGCGCCTCATCTTCC
>JBMZDF010000740.1:0-2566 GCA_049614105.1 Promineifilaceae bacterium (SeqCode) | reverse complement strand
GCCCGTCAAGTTACAGCAGAACGTGGGCTTGGATTCGGCCGAATTCCAAACTATCCTCACCCAGCTTAGCTCCGATCGGCAGGTCGTTCAGCTTGGCAAACAGCTTGTCACCATTTCAACCGTCAACGAATGGGGCAACCGTATCGAAGCGTGGCTACATGCATTCCATCACACGCAACCACTGCGTTTGGGCATGTCGCGCGAGGAAATTCGCAGCCGTTTGAAGTTGAAGGCGGTGGTGTTTAATCCAATTATCGGCCGAATGGTCGAACAAGCACTTATCACCGAAGCAGATGCGCTGCTTCATCTGCCTGAACATACCGTCGCTTTTTCTAACAAACAGCAGGCAAACATCGACCAGCTCATGCGGCAGTTTGCTAAAAGCGGCATCAGCGCCCCCAGCGTCAAGGCATGTCAGACGCTAATCGGCAATGATGTCTATCAAGCGCTGCTCGACCTCGACCAAATTGTACAGGTCAGCAAAGATGTCGTGTGGCGGCGTACCGATTACGAAGCCTTTATCAAACAGGTTATCGAGCATCTATGCCAACATAAAAGCATATCGGCAGGTGACGCCCGCGACCTGTTCCAAACAAGCCGCAAATACGCCATCGGACTGCTCGAACATCTCGACAAAATTCAGATTACCCGCCGCAACGGCGACAAGCGAGAGCTAATGCGCAGGGGACTGTGTGGAGATGAAGAATGATTGGGCTGGAAATGAAGAATGGTGAAAAAAGAAGTTCGCCACATCATAAGTTACAAAACACAAAACGTAACAAGCGACAAACCCTTTCCACTTTCTGCTTTCCACTTTCTGCTTTTCACTTTCCACTTTTCACTTCTTACTTCCACATTGACATAAACGCCCCAATTGTCTAAACTCGCTCTATTATGAATGGAAACCTGCTTCCATCCCACTCCAATTCGTCGCCCCAGAATGGTGCGACTGGCCGAGGTTGCCAGCGTTATCTGCTGGTGAGCTGAGTGTTTCGACCCATCCTTTCCCCAGATAACGCTCAAAAATAATAATCGATTATGCGTCTCATAATCTTCCGCCACGCAGGTCGTGGCGTTGTTTTGTTTTTGTTATAATCACGGCGTTAAAAAATCCCGCCTTTTAAAGATAAAGCGATTAGCCCTATCCTATTAGCAAACAGTCAACAAGCTGACGTCTAATAGCGAGATCCTGGGTCAAAAAAGAGCCCTCCCCTAGCTTAGTAGCTAACCGCTGACTGCTAATTAATCATGAGTGACAGCAAACTGTTTCAAGACGTAATTCTAAAACTGCTCGACTTTTGGAAGGAGCGTGGTTGCATTGTGCGCCAGCCCTACAACGTACAGGTCGGTGCAGGAACGATGAACCCCGCCTCTATTCTGCGCGTGCTTGGCCCTGAACCGTGGAATGTGGTTTATGTGGAGCCAAGTATTCGGCCGGATGACGGCCGATTTGGTGACAATCCAAACCGCATGCAGGCGCACCATCAGCTTCAGGTTATTTTGAAGCCTGATCCAGGTAACCCACAAGAGCAATATCTCGACAGCCTCAAAGCGATCGGCATCGACCCACGTGAACACGACATTCGCTTTGTCGAGGACAACTGGGAAAGTCCTGCGTTGGGCGCATGGGGGCTTGGCTGGGAAGTGTGGCTTGATGGACAAGAGATCACGCAGTTCACCTATTTCCAACAGGCGGGCAGCCTAAACCTTGATCCTGTGTGCGTCGAGTTGACCTATGGACTCGACCGCATCATTTTAGCCCTTCAGGACAAAGATTCTGTTTGGGACATTGACTACAGCGACAAAATAAAATATCGCGAGGTCTTTTTGCAGAGCGAGATTGAACACTGCAAATATTACTTCCATGTCGCCGATGTCGATGCGCTGCGCGAGGTGTACAACACCTACGAACGCGAGAGCAAACGCTGTATCGAAGCAGGTCTGGTTATTCCAGCGCACGATTACAACCTGAAATGCTCGCAAATTTTCAACGTGCTCGACACGCGTGGTGCAATTGGCGTCACGGAACGTGCCAACTATTTCAAGCGCATGCGCAACATTGCGCGGCAAATCTCGGAACTTTATTCTGAGCAGCGCAAGGGGCTTGACTATCCTTTTGCAGGTGTTGGTTGGGCGTTGGCCGCAACGGCCGATGAGTATTCTATCAACGAGCAGCCTACAGTTGAACAAGCAGGGCCGCAAACGTTCTTGCTCGAAATTGGGCAGGAGGAGTTGCCGCCCGATGACCTCAATGATGTAATCAAGCAGCTAAAAATTGCCGTGCCAGAAATGCTCGACGGGTTGCGCTTAACCTACGACAGTATCGAAGTAGATGGAACGCCACGCCGTGCCGCCGTGCTTGTGCATAATTTGGCTGAACGCCAAACTGATTTGGAACAGGTCAAAACAGGCCCACCCGTTGATCGCGCGTATGATGCAGACGGGAACCCGACGAGAGCAGCACTGGGCTTTGCACGCGGTCTAAAAATCGACGTCAGCGAGCTAAGCGTGGTTCAGAAGGGCAAACGAAAGGTGATCGGTGCGACGATTCGCGAAGCAGGGCAGC
>JBMZDF010000739.1:0-2590 GCA_049614105.1 Promineifilaceae bacterium (SeqCode) | reverse complement strand
CGAATTTATGTCCCAGCGGACGTATTGCTGGTAGCTAGGCTGGCGCAAGGAAATGATTTCGGAGTTAAATTGCTCCCAGTACGGTGAGTAAGGGTGCAGGATAATGAGGTCGTAATGAATGTAACGGCGCAGTCGTTTTAATTCATTTTCGATATCGTGCCGAATCGGCCGAATTAAAGTCAGTTGATGAGACGAAATGGTTAATGCCTCAAGCTGTTTCTTTTGCTCCTCCTGATTATCAAACAGCATTCCAATCTGGGATTCAATGCCGATATAGACCGCCAAATTGGCACACTCCTCACCATCATAATCATCAAAACGATGGTGTTCCGCGCTAAAGAGACAGATTGCACCCACAAACTCATTGGAGTCTGTTTTGCGGATGGGGGTTAGAAGCCTGTTGCGATAAACATCCTCCAGTTCGTACCCTTTTTCGACCTGTTCCGTATATTTCACCCACTGTTTTGCAAGGTCAATGTCCACCCCTTCACGATAATATTGCCAGCGCTCGTTTTTCTGTTTGATTCCCATGCAAGCACTTTGAGCACCCGTATGGTCCATTAAATCGTTTAGAATCGTATGCCAAATTTGTGTGTCGGTCGCATGACGTGGCGAAGATGAATTAGTTGCCTTTGCAAACTCTTGCAACATCTTGCGTTCACGATCGGTGCGTAGAATTTGATGGGTTCGATGCAGCGTTGCGGCAAGTTGGTCACAGTAAATGTTTAAGGGCCGTTTGTCCTCATGCTGTTCGCCATCTAATGCATAGGGATGCGCCGATTGATAAAAGACAAAGAGCACGCCTAATGCATCAGGTAGCTGCTGGCTGTGATGCGCCCCATTTGCCGCGTTGCCCCGTATGCTCGGTTGAAGGCGCATGCCAACCAAAGCTTTGATGCCGTGATGTTCAAAAAACGGGCGGAGGCGCTCAATGATGCGAGTTAGTTCGAGCGTGGGCGTCTCGATATTCGGGATAAGCAGCTCTCCCTTTGGATTGGCGCGAACGTCACGCACATATTCTGCCAGTTGGACCCATGCACTATCTTTTTCAGCCCAAGTTAGTTGAGCCTCGTCAATGTTTTTAGATTTTGACCACTCAGGAACATACTGCGTTTTGGCTGCTAAATAGAACCCAAAAGCCATCCGTTGGGCCTGACTGACGTTAATTGCATGCTCTGGGATTTCTTGAATGGTTTGTTCGAGCGACTCCATGGTGACCAAACGCCTGTTGATCGTCTCTAACAATTTCAGCATTTGGAAGTTTCGATAATTATTGTGGTCAAGCGAGGCAATTTCTGCCAAGCATTCTAAAAGCACCAGCTCCTCTGCCGAGGGCAAATACGGGAATCCCGATCCGACGATTAAAACGCCTAGCACATCCTTGCGCAGCACCAGCGGCACAATGACCAGACCACGCACGCCCTCAGATTTTGCAAGCTGGATTAATTGATCCTCGCTCGAATAGTATTGAACATCAATCGTTTGCCAATAATCTCTCGTGCGGACGACATTCTGCAAGACAGGCGAATTTGTTAAAGCGATGCTCCGCTGTGCCTCGGGCGACCTTTTCAGACCAAAGACAGCCTCCGTAAAGAGATTCAGGTTGTTAAATCCATCAACAAGCCTAACGGCCGCGAGCTGATAATTGAACATTTGATGCAGCAATTTTGTGACGCGGATTTTTGTTCCGGGGCTGTCGGGGGTGCTGCTGGTTTGGAATAGAACTTGCTTGATGGTGGTGAGATAGTCTGACTTCGGCCGATAAAAAGCCCTCGCAATTGGCGAAAGTAACGCCTTGACCTCCTCCACCAAAACATAGCTGTAAAGCTGCTTTTTGTTCATTGCCTCGATTGCAAAGGCAAATTCACCCTTTTCAATACATGCAATCAGGTTGGGCGCATCGCCGTTAGTCAACGGGATGAGGTGGTCAATGGCTGAAAGACGAACGAGCGTTAATTGTTGCTGGTCAAATTGATCTAGGGACTCAATGTAACGAATATTAAATGTTTGCTGGCTAGGCAACCAAGACGTAACCTCACGCCAAGTTGCCTGTGGATCGTACACAGTAATATCAAAAATTTGTTCAATGGTCACGCTGCTCTCCTCACAGAAGCGGTGCGAATTACCTGCTATCCAAAGAAATAATGTGAAACCCTGCTCATAGTTTATTGGAACCGAAGCCTGTATAAAGCTTATAATAATTTGTCTATTCCCTTGTGTTGAAAAGAATGTGTAGATTCTGCACTTTTGTACCCTTGTTAAGCACTTTTTTCGCTTTTTTGTGCTTGTAGTTAGGGAGATAGAGTGGTTGGCGGGTTTTTTCGGCCGAAATCTCTCAATTCAAAATTTCGCACAAATGATAAACTTGTTTTTCATACAAGGGTTTTGTATACTTCGTTGCCTCGCGGCCTGAAAAGGGTCGCTTTTATTTTGTCAAGGCAAGGTTAAGATCATGGCTAAATGTGAAATGTGCGGCAAGAAGCCGATGACAGGGAACAATGTTTCCTTCTCGCAAAAGAAAACAAAGCGTCAGTTTAAACCAAACATCCAGCGCCACACCTTCTATGAAGGCGGACGTGCTGTTAAAAAG
>JBMZDF010000738.1:0-2601 GCA_049614105.1 Promineifilaceae bacterium (SeqCode) | reverse complement strand
AAAACATAGACGTAATTATAGACAAGCCCATGAGCCGTTGTAATAACATTCCATGTGCCCGTTGAGGATTGATAATGGTGCAGCCCCTCTCCCCCATACCCAAGCCAAATATCTTCAGCGCCGTCTGGCACAATAGCCTGTGCATACCTTCCTAGGAGGCCATGAGTTGGTGTCAACGTCGTCCATGTATCGGATGATAGATCATACCAATCCAAACGATTTGCATAGCGACTTGCCCACAAATCACCATTTGCAGCTAACTGCATTGTTGTGATGCGCCCTGTTCTATTTTGGCTAAACAGTGTCCAATTATCTGGGGAGGAGAAATCAGCTCGTGAGATTGAGTTGTAACCTGACGCATAGACATATTGATCATCAAATACGAGTTCGGTTGCTTGCCCATCAAAGGTTTGCGCATCAGCAAAGCTAATCCATCGCGGTACAGGCTCGCTAATAGTGTATAAGGAAATCCCGTCTAGCGTTCCAATCCACAGATTTCCATTTGGATCGACAGCAATTGTTTGAACGTCATGATGAACCAACCCATCCAAAATAGTGTACTTCTCAAAACTTAGATTTGTTGGGTCCCAACGCACAACGCCACCGCCTGTTGCAGCCCAAACATAGCCATTATGATAAACAAGATCGCGAACATCATCACTGAACGTATGCATTGCGAAAGCAGATGGCTCGTCAAAGGTTAGATCATCAATTCGCTGTTGATCTGCAACATCCAGCGCCACATCCACTTGCTTTGACGCATGAACGCCTCCTTGAACAGCGCTAATGCGAACTGTCGTATCGGTAATGGTCGCTGCACCCCAAACGGCGATACCGTAGCGGGCTATCGTTTCATCAGGGTAGATGGTTGTTTGACTCTGATACCGCTTGCCGCCAAACTCAAGATAAATGTCAACGCCTTCGGCCGGTTGCCCATCTGCAAACACATAGCCATAAAAACAGGCGACATCAGGAAATCCCCATCCGCTCGTTGTGGCGGGGAATCCCCATCCGCTTGTTGTGGCAGGAAAGGGGTCATCCCCATCGCAATACCAACCTGTGACAAAATCAAGCTGTAAGGGATTGGCTCCAATCACCGCAGACCGTGTATCGAAATGACCTTCATATGCGGCAACTACACGAATGGCTGTCCCGATGGGTAGGGTTGTTGTATCAAATTGATAGCTGGGGGGTTGCCCGTCGACACTTTCTGTTGTGCTTGTCATTACTGTGCCTGTAGAGGCTGTTAATGTTATCTGAGCACCTGCAACCGCCGTTGCTTTGTCAAATGGCGTAACGCTACCCCAAACACCAAGCGGATCGAATCCGTTAACAGTGTGTAAAATAAGGTCAACTTGTTGATTGTGAGTTGAGAAATCTGGAAATAAAAGGACGGAGCGTTCAACCTGTGTACCGTTAATTTCGGCCGAAATAGTAATTGGCTGTAGAAACTGTGGTGAAAGCGAATGAATGTCGATGCCAAACGTAGGGGTTAACTGTCCAAAAGGCGACGCTGTCGTCGATGAGATTTGGCCGTTGCCAGCAGTTATGGTGACTGTCACGTTGTCAAGTGCTACAAGATCGCCCACACTTGACTCAACCCAAGTGCTTCCATGAACACACAATACATCAGTTGTCACATGCGTGCCTAAACTGCATGCTTCTGCAAGCACTGTACCTGAAGCTGGCGTAGATTGGGCATATATAGGCTGTTGTGGTAGCAGTGTAACCAATAATAGACTGCCGCACGCAAGCAAAAATAATACGTAAGAGATACGCGAATAGAACATGGGAAACTCCTTGGATAAATTAGGATGTTTAAGCGATCAAATGAATGATTAGTATCTAAGAGGTACTGATCCGCGTATTAAGTTGCTTCAGAATTTGTGCCCTTTGATAAGCACCAAAGGGTTCTCGTTAGATAACATATTGACTGTAGTCAGCTTTGCCAATGTGTTATCTAACGTTTGTAAATCCTGACCTTGTAAATAGGCGTGTTCACTTGTAACAATGTATCGATGACGTAACAATGCAGGTGTGCCCACCACTTTGATATGCGAATTGCGGTATTGTTGCAAAACGAAATACATTGATTATGGGAGTAATAAATCTTGGATATGATAAGCTGTGCCAGCCAGTAACCATCTTATTTGATAAGTATCTGGAATCAATGTTTCAAATATGGCATCACCAAACTCATCTACCTCAACAGTTTGCATGACCATATTGTTGGCTTCCAACTGGAGTAGTGTTCCTTCCCAACCTTCAAGCCAATCGTCTTCTGCATCGGTCATTAAAAGCAGGTCATACTTTTGCTCATCTGCTTCGCTTGGCTGAAGGGCTAGCCTTAACGTGACGTCTGAATCAGGAAGCATAATCTCTATCGGAGCATATGAAGTAAGTTGACCATGATTACGACGATGTGCAAGCGCCGCATCGGCTAGAAAGCGAGGGGAGAGCAAATTGATTAACTTGTCTACCCACGTTTGCTCGGTTGGTTCGGCCTGTGATAACGGGCGTTTAGGGATGTCTAGGTCAGGAATCACTTCAGCCGCCAACATATCTACCAGCAGCAGATACTCTATTTTTTCATCAGGATTT
>JBMZDF010000737.1:0-2605 GCA_049614105.1 Promineifilaceae bacterium (SeqCode) | reverse complement strand
TTTGATATGGAAGAAGGCACGATGGGTGTCTGGCTTAAAGATGGCGATACAGTTGCCATCGGCGATGTACTGGCCGAAATCGAGTCAGACAAAGTCACCCAAGAGCTTACAGCACGTGCGGAAGGTGTCCTGCTGGCGATCTTTGCCAACGAAGGGGACATTATTCCTGTGGGAAGCAACTTGGGCGCAATCGGTGCAGCAGGCGAAGATGTCTCTGGCTTGGGTAGCGGTGTAGCGGCTTCTGAGGAAGCGACCGAAGAAGTCGCCCCTGTCGAAGAAGCCGCGCCCATCGCAGCAGCAGCCTCAACGGGCGCAGCACCTGAGGCGATTAGTGACGAGTTCCCCGGTGGGGTGAAAGCGACGCCCGTTGCGCGACGGATTGCGGCCGAAAAGGGCATCAATCTGGCGCATGTCAAAGGCAGCGGCCCCGGCGGACGGGTTCGCAAAGCGGATGTGGAAGCGCACAACGAGACGGGCAGCGGCTCCGCACCAGCAGCAGCCAATCTAGCGGCATCGACAGCGCAAGCAGCACCAGTCTATGCACCTGTTGCCATCCCAGCAGGGCCAGAGCAAAGCGAAGCGGGGCTAACCCGTCTGCGCAAAGCGATTGCCCGCCGCATGACGGAAAGCAAGCAAACTGTGCCGCACTTCCAAGTGACAAGCGCGGTTGACATGACGGATGCGCTGGCGCTACGTAAGCAGATCAACGGTGCATTGCCCGAAGGCGAAAAAGTATCGGTCAACGACATGATCGTGAAGGCTTGCGGCGTTGCACTACGCAAATATCCGAACATCAACGCAAGTTGGGGCGGTGACAAGCTGATTATCAACAATCGCGTCAATGTCGGCACGGCCGTTGCGGTTGAGGGTGGTTTGCTGACGGTTGTGCAGCACAATACAGATGTGTCGTCGTTGCGGCAGGTTGCGGCCGAAAATCGGGCCAAGATTGGACGCGCTCGCGCGGGCAAAGTGCAACTTGAAGATATTCAGGGCAGCACCTTCTCCGTCAGCAATCTCGGTGCGTATGATGTGTTCGAGTTCATCGCCATCATTAATCCGCCAGAGGCAGCGATTTTGGCCGTTGGCTCAGCCAATCAGGAAGCGGTTGTACGCAACGGCGAAATTGTGATTCGCAACATTATGCGTGTGACTATTTCGGCCGATCACCGCGTCACAGACGGCGCTGAGGCGGCTCAATTCCTACAGCACCTCAAATCAATTCTTGAAACACCACTGAAGCTGATGCTTTAAGCATCATGAAAGAGTAATGAATGATGAATGATGAACACAAGAAAACGCACTGTTTTTTCGTTTTTCATTCTTCATTCTCTATTCACTATTTTCAGCTTCCTTTATCAACGTGAACGCCCAACCTTACGGTTTCGGCCGAATGGAATCTCAACCGCCAGAAAATCCCCATTCATTTCTTGCGATTCACGCTTAATTTATTTTTGTGAACGCCGTCTACACGCAAAGTTCACGCAATGTGTATGACGCTGTTATCTAAGTTACTTTGATTGAGTCTTTTCCTCCGCTATAATGCGGGGAGTAATGGATGCAAACATATTGGTAGCATCTCCGTTAGAAAGTTGGATGCAGTACATGTTTTCATAGCCTGAGTCGGTTACAGTTTTGTATCGTGAACAGTGGATTCAGTAGCTCCCACGTAAAACAAATTCAGCTCTCTATAAACCAAATTGACAATTAATTGCAGTACAGCAAGTTCATGTCCCACATAGGAGTTCATATTATGCAACAGCAAACAATCCTGGTTGTTGATGACGACGATCTCGTCGCATTGACCGTACAACGAGCATTGAAAAAGTTTGGATACCACGTTTTGGTAGCCAATAGTGGCCGCGATGGTATTCAAACGGCTCGTCGCTACCAACCAGATATGCTGGTTTTGGACGTGATGATGCCTGGAATTAGCGGCTATCAAGTGTGCCGCGAGATGCGCAACGACCCGATGCTTTCTGAGACGCCAATTCTGTTCCTGACAGCAAAGGCGGAAGATGATGACAAAATCGAAGGGCTAATGGCGGGTGCTGACGACTACATGACCAAGCCATTTAACATGGAAGAGTTACATCTTCGTGTTCGCGCCATTTTGCGTCGTACCACCGCATCGCCTGAACCAGACACCGTCGCCAATCCAAACGAGGTCGCAGTCGGTGATGTGTCGCTTGACACACGCACCTTCCAAGTCACAACTGACAAAGGCGTCGCACTGTTGACCAACGTTCAGTTTGATCTGCTCTATCACTTGATGATCAACGCGGGTCAAATTTTCACCACCCAACAGCTTTTGCAGGACGTTTGGAACTACCCACCAAACACGGGTAGCCCCGAGTTGGTTCGCGCACACATCCGCAACCTGCGTGAGAAGATTGAGCCACTGCCAGGTAAACCACGCTACGTTCGGACCATTCAAGGTCACGGTTATACATTTGTTAACCAACCTGCATAACGGTATCTTTGATTGGTAAAGTGAGTTGTGAGTAATATCTAAGTAGGTCACAAAAAAATTCAGATAATAAACCTCAGAGGCTTGTTGTCTACTTTAGGTCTGTGTATAAAAACCTCTGAGGTTTTCGTCGATGAC
>JBMZDF010000736.1:0-2619 GCA_049614105.1 Promineifilaceae bacterium (SeqCode) | reverse complement strand
ATCGCTAAAGCGCACCGCTTGGCGCAACTGTTGCACCCAGTAGGCTGGATCGGTCAGCGTCTCGTCGGTGACGGGCTGACCAGTTAAGGTTGAAATGATGGAGGTGGTCGGTGCGTGGCGCGGCACGCTGGCGACGATGGCGGCAAATTCGTCAAGAATTGGCTCCATCATGGCGGAGTGAAAAGCGTGTGAGGTGTGCAGATCAACGGTGCGGAATTCGGCCGAAGCAGTACGCGCCTTAAACGCTGCAATCGCCTCATGGTCACCCGACACAACGCAAACGTTGGGCGCATTGTTCGCCGCCAGTTCAACCCCTGCACCCAAATAAGGGTCCAGCTCTGCCTTTGAGAGCAGCACGGCAACCATTGCGCCGCTTGGTAAGCTCTGCATCAAACGAGCGCGGGCGGCTAAAATGGTCAGCGCGTCCGCCAGTTCAAAGACGCCAGCCAGTACGGCCGCCGTATATTCACCGACGCTGTGACCGATCATCAAGCTGGGTTCGATGCCCCACGATTGCCACAATTTGGCGAGTGCGTACTCAATCGTAAAGATAGCGGGTTGTGCCATGCTCGTTTGTTTGAGCATGGTGGACGCCATCTTCGTTTGTTCATCCTCATCAGGATAGATAACGGTGCGAATGTCGAGTTCGAGAATTGGCTGCAACAGTTCGGCGCATTGGTCAACGGCGCTGGTAAAAATCGGCTCTGTTTCGTACAGTTCGCGCCCCATCTGCAAATATTGTGCGCCCTGCCCAGGAAAGAGGAAAACGATGGGGGAATTGTGATTGACGGTTGACGGGGGGCGCTTGGCGATTTTTGCGCTGCGTAGTTTTTCGATTGCTTCGGCCGAATTTTCAGCAACGATAAAGTGGCGGCGTGGGAGGTCAGTTCGGCCGAAAGTCAGCGTGT
Source organism: Promineifilaceae bacterium (SeqCode) (assembly GCA_049614105.1). Taxonomy (GTDB): domain Bacteria; phylum Chloroflexota; class Anaerolineae; order Promineifilales; family Promineifilaceae; genus CALECP01. The sequence continues at coordinate 1,711 of JBMZDF010000736.1, read as the reverse complement.
GTGCGATGTCGGCGAGGGAAGAACCCCCACCCAGCCTCCCCCGAGGGGGGAGGAGCAAGTCCCCCTCCCCTCGGGAGGGGTTAGGGGAGGGTGCTTCTCCCAAATACACAGCCAAATTCTCCACGTGAGTCTGCAACGCGCTGTCTGTTTTGGCCGATAGTTTGATTAGTTGACGTGAACGTGATTCGCTGCTGGCGTCCATTTCTGGCGACTCTGCCACAATAACATGGGCGTTTGTGCCGCCCACGCCAAATGAACTGATGCCCGCAATGCGAGCCTGTTCGCCGCGCTTCCATGCCTGCCGCTGATTGACCACATAAAACGGGGTCGCCTCAAAGTCAATCTCAGGGTTTGCGTGTTGGAAGTGCAATGTTGGCGGCAACGTTTCATTTTTGAGCGCCAACACCGTTTTGATTAGCCCTGCCACACCTGCCGCTGCGTCCAAATGCCCAATTGAGGATTTAACCGCGCCGAGTGCAACAAATTGCTTGCGATCTGTTTTCTGGCGGAACGCTTTGGTTAGGCCTGCGACCTCAATCGGGTCGCCCATCGGGGTTGCTGTGCCGTGCGCTTCGATATAACTGATCTCGTCTGGTGTGACCTCTGCAACCGCTTGGGCCATTGCGATCACGTCTGCTTGCCCATCGACGCTGGGCGCGGTGTAGCTGGCCTTGTGTGCGCCGTCGTTGTTGAGCGCCGTGCCGCGAATGACGGCAAGCACGTTGTCATTGTCTGCAACTGCGTCCTCAAGACGCTTGAGCACAACACAACCCACGCCGCTGCCGAACACGGTTCCCGACGCGCCATCGCTGAAGGGGCGGCAATGCCCATCCGATGACAACATGCCGCCTTCATTATAAAAATAGCCGCGTTCCTGTGGTAAAAAGATAGCGACGCCACCCGCGAGGCAGACGTCTGATTCATAGTTGAGCAAACTTTGGCACGCTTGCGAAACCGCCACCAGCGACGTTGAGCAGGCGGTCTGCACGTTAATCGCAGGGCCACGCAGGTCAAGGTGGTACGCCGTGCGGGTTGGTAGATAATCTTTCTCGTTGCTGATCATGTTCAGGAACGAGTCAAGCGACTGCAAACGAACAAACCCCTCAACTGCGTCGCGGTCTGGGGTGAGGTTATAAAACAGATAGCTGTTGATATAGCTGCCGCAAAAAACGCCGATCGCCCCATCATATTTGCTGGGAGCCACGCCTGCGTTTTCGAGCGATTCCCAAGCAGTTTCGAGCCAAACGCGATGCTGTGGATCGAGCGCCTTGGCCTGACGGGGCTTGATGCCAAAAAAGTTGGCGTCAAATTTATCGACATCGTTCATGACGCCGCCCGCTCGCACATAGTCTGGATCGTTTTTAACTGTCTCGAAGTTGGGTTCTAGATCGCGCAGCTCTGCTTCGGTGAATTGGCGAATGCCTTCAACGCCGTTGATTAGGTTTGACCAATATTGGTCGAGATTGTCTGCGCCTGGAAAACGGCCGGCCATGCCGATAATTGCGATACTGTTGGGTGCGATGGTGTTCATGGAATAGGGAGTGGAGCATGACGTGTAAAGAGTGGCGCGTAAAATGCATCACCCTTTGCGTTGGCTCTTATCTGGTTGGTTTTGATAGCCTACGGCGGCGTGTGTTTTGGAGCGCGGCTTTGCGTTTTGCGGCTCGTTGGTCAATCTGCCCGGTGCGTTTGCGACGGGCGGTTGTTTGGG
>JBMZDF010000735.1:0-2625 GCA_049614105.1 Promineifilaceae bacterium (SeqCode) | reverse complement strand
ATGGGTGTGTTTCATTTGAGTAAAGAGCGGTGGCTGAGCCAGTCGAAGCCTGAGCAATACACCACTGCGACTTCGACAAGCTCAGTCTACGTTATCATTACCAACCCATTTGAAACACACTCATTAATTATTTTCTTCTCTACATTCAACTCAACAATGATTAAACATCACTGTCTATTGTTCCAATACGTTATCTCGCCACCCTTCTTCCAATTTCGGTTGTAGGTCGCCAAGTTGTGGCAACGCGGGTGAGAAGGCGTCAAGTGGCAAACGGGCGTCGCTTGTTTCGTAAGCGTCAAACTCGGCCTGCATGTCAGCGGGCAACAGTTCATAAGACACAGCAGGCAGGCTACCAACATCGCGCATTAACCCAAGTTGGTTCGCTGGCGCTTGTAGCAAATTCGCAATCACCATTGCGCCCGCTTTGTTCGCAGCATTGTATGGAATTGACATATAGTGTGCATTGCCGACGGTACCTTCATCAAACATCATTTGGCGCATTGTTTCAGGATACGTGCCTGATTCGATGTCGTTGTCGATTTCGCCAACGCCAAAGTTCATTGAAAAGGCAATTTCGCCTTGTGCAACAAGATCACGCTGGGCAGCGAGATCGTTTGGATAGGTTTCGCCATTACGCCAGAGACATTCCTCAATCGAGTTCAATTGTTCCCAAAGCGCAGGTGATTTTTCGGCAAACGGTTCGCTTGTTTGGCTGCCGCGTCCTAGCCATAGGTCTGTTTCGCCTGTTGCATTGTAAAGCAAAGTTGAGATCAACCCTGTGCCGATAAAATCTGGTGGGGCAGGATACGTGAACAAACCACGCGCCTCGTCGGTGCAAATGTACTCTAGAAATGCAGGGATTGAGGTGGGTGGGTTAACGACCGCGCTGTCATACTCGATCACCATTTGGGAAGTTCCCCACAGCGATTCGTAGCCAGCAATCGGCCAGCCTGCATCAAAATTATAGTAACCGCTGTCTGTGTCGATGTATTGGACGTTGGGGAGCGCTTGGGCATAAGGGCCAAAGAGCAGGTCAGGCTGACGCAGCGTGATAAAGTTTTCGGCGTTGATCCAGATCAAATCAACCGATCCGCCGCTATCTTTACCCGCTTCTTTTTCGCCAAGCACCTTGTTAACCGCTTCCACGGTGTCGCTAATATGAACGGGGTTAATGGTGACGTTGCAGCAAGCAAGCGCCTGCGCTGCAATGTCAACGTCCATGAAGTTGTTCCACACATCGCTACCGCCCCAGTGATACCAGTTGACCGTTTGGCCGTCTGCTTCCGCTAACACTTGTTCCCAATCGAGGTTGGGCCAGTTCATATCGACAGATTGTGGGGCTGGCTCGCCTGTAACCTCGACAACAACTTCGCGCTCAACGATTTGTGTAACGACCACTTCGACCTGTTCGGTCTCCCCTTCCACCATAACTTCTCGTTCAACAATTTTTGTGACAACGACCTCTACCTCGACTGGTTCGGCCGAACAGGCAACAAGTAAACTCATGCTGAGCATGAGGATTATGATCCAACTTCCTTTTAAACGCATTTGGGTTCCTTTTAACTAGTAGGCCGAGAGGTGATTCATTAATTTCGGCCGAAATTTGATTCTGCGCCCATGAGGATACCCACATACCAATCAAAGAGAAAGTAATCTAACTTCCACTGTTAATCAATTAGCCCAAATTGACTAATCAATAGTCAACATTGAAAGCATTATAAAACGTATGCGATTGTTGTGTCAGAATGACGTGAGGTGATTATTATGAGGCTAATCGGGCCGTAGAATGAATGGTGAAATTGTAGAATGCAGCCCACGGCGATAACAGCAGCAGTGGCAAACAAGTTGTGAACGTGTCCAGCTAAGTAAGTCGCGTCATCTAAACACGCTTTTTTTAACTAGCCACTATCAACATGTCACACGAATGGCTAAGCTTTCCATTCTTCATTCCCTTTTCTCTACTCTCTTTTCTTCATTCCCCTTTCTTCATAAAAACGGGAACCTTTTTCATAAACAGTGGCGTTTTCTTCATAAAGAGTGGTGATTTTGATTTATTGTTCATGGTTATCCTCGTGTGTACTAATTGTTTGTTATGACTCGTTTGATTAAAGCGATTATGCTTCGCGAGCAACGATAACTGTTGTAACAACTGCCATTGCGATGAACAGTGTTGTAAGAATAATCGTAAGGAAGTTGGCAAAAAGAATGGCCGAAATGCTTTCAACAGTTGAAAGGTTTTCCGTAAGGTTGTTGGCGAACGAAAAGGCTGAAAGGTTTTCCGTAAGGTAGTTGGCAAGAAAATCGGCCGAAAGGCTACCCGTAAGGTTAGAAGCGTCAGAAGAGGCAGACAGAGCGCTCAATGTGACGGCTGTTGGCGTGCTGGTTGCGAAGCCCCAGTCAGAGCTACCCGTCAGCGCAATCGCTTCGACAGTGATAGTGCTGTTCGCTTGGTCGAGTGCGTCAGGAGCGTGGATTTGCCAAGCCGCACCGTCGAACTGGTGAGCGCTCAGGCCACCCGCCAAGATGGTGCTGTTTGGCGTGCGGCGGTTGTCGCTTTCATAGTTGAAGATAGCGTTTGCGGCAAGCACTGGGGTCGCGTTTGTGCTGTCTACGGTTGTAATGCGG
>JBMZDF010000734.1:0-2635 GCA_049614105.1 Promineifilaceae bacterium (SeqCode) | reverse complement strand
ACTCCCACGCGGAGCGTAGGAGCGAGTCAGAAAATTTAGAATGCAATTGCCCTGCTTTCCGCTCTCACTTGCTACAGTCCGCTACCAGAGAAGATGATTGCGAATACGTTTCGGCATATACTCAAGCGTACACGCGCTGCCCGTGCATGAACCTGAACAACCGCCATTGGTTGCACGGCAAGACGGAACTGGCGGCGCACAGCCAACATGCGTAATGTGTACTTGGCTGATTTCGAGGTCGACCCCTGCATCCTTCCAAACGTGTACGGTCATAGAGGTGTTGAGTGGATAGGTTGTGGCCGTAATCGGAATTGTAAAGACACCGTTGTGAAAGTTATCTGTGTCTAGATTGCTGTAGATTGTTTCACTTGCGCCATTGTTAGGGAACTCAACACGAATATTGAAATTGCCCGCAGCGCCGCTTACATCATAACGACCTCGAACAACATATTGCTTGCCTTCGTAGGTGTTAACATCCGTATGCGTTTGATGGACACCCAACAGGCCACCTGTCAACGAAATACCGTCTGGCAAAACGCTGCTGTCGCCCATGACGCCACCATAGGGAAATTCAACCGACCAGCCAGCTTTTGGCAAGTACTTCATATCGCATTCGGGGTTGCTGACGGGCATCCCCATTCCCAATGCGAGGAAAATGGTGTCTTGTTCACCGGCCGAATTGGTCACAACCAAAGTGGGCGCATAGATACCAGATTTAGCATAGGTGTGGGTAACAATCGACCCTGTGTCAGATGCGCCATCGCCAAAGTCCCACGCATAGCTCAGACCATCGCCTGTCGATGCGCTGCCGTTTAGCGTGACGGTTAGCCCCGTGACGTTATCAACCACAAGCGAGGCTGACGGTGGATTGGCGGGAGGGTTGCTGAGATCCTCCAGAAAAACATCCGTTACATTCAAAGTGAGGCCGCTATCTTTCCAGATATGGACGACCAAATCCCCTGTGCCTGCACTTACAGCGGTGACTGGCAACGAAAATGTCCCATTTGCAAACAGGTCTACATTTAGGTTGCTGTAAATCGTTTCAGTCGTTCCGTCTGGCAAATCCACACGGATATTGAAATTCCCGCTTGCGCCCGTGACATCATACGTGCCAGCCAGCCGATAGTCTGTTCCTGCCGCCACGGTGACGTTTGGAACCGTTTGGATAATGCCAAGCAGTCCGCCAGCCAATTCAACACCGTCTGGGTACATGGGGCTGTTTGCAAGCGTGCCGCCGTAATCATATTCAATGCTCCAACCAGCCTGAGTTAACTCGGCGAGACAGTTAGGGTCGCCGCCGCACCCCGTTGCTGTCGCAAGGCGCGGCAGTAGAAACAATAAACTAAGTAAAAATGTCCATAAAACGATGATCGAATAGCGTGCCGCTTTGGGCCGCGCTTCATATAAGTGTGGATTCCTCATTAACAGATCTCCTTAAAATGAGTTAACCGTTACTTCTAGGTTATGGATTTCGTGTGGGGCAAGGTGCTTTGAATATGCAACAACGTTTAATGATAAAACGTGCTTCGGCCGAAATGACGACATTACTTTCTTGCACAGATCACAGATGTGAAAGTTGAAGAAACAGCCCCTATTCACAGGTCTGCTAAGCAGAAAAGTCGTTATAATGCTTACGGGAGTCCGCGTGTTGTCATAAGATAGGTTGAAATGACCCTGTCTTACAATACGATGCGCCCCTTTCAAAACCTATTTAGCTGTTGTACAAATATATTAAAGGAAGCCTATTGCTTAACCAGCCCAGCCTATCACTTAGCAATTTACACATTGATGTACTAGCAGATCATTGTCGCGAATTGACCGTTAAGCGTGAGTCAAATTCGGCCGATTATTGTTTCGAGCTGTTCCGACGCGCCTTCGATTTAGGGGATGACGCCGCGTGGAACGCCCTTGTGAAGCAATACCTTCTGCTTGTATGCAGTTGGATTCGCAAGGCAAACAGCGGCGATATTTCTCATGAGGAGGTCAACGACTTGGCTTATGAGTCATTGACACGCTTTTGGAAAGCAATCGATCCCAAAGTTCCTTATTTACGGGATAGTTTTTCCCATTCGGCCGAACTGCTGCGCTACCTAAACCGCTGCACCATCAGCACGTTACACACCCACTGGCGTCACGCAAACAGGCAAGCACAGATCACGACCGTTTTAACGGCCGAACGGCAGCTCGACGCACAAAACTCATCCGAGATGGAAGAAAGCTTGTCCGACCGAGACACCGTTGCTGAACAAGTGGTGCGTTTGAAAGAGTGGCTCAGACAACATGTGCAAGATCCTCAAGAGCAACTTTTGCTCGAACTTCATTTTGGCAACGGCCTCTCACCACGTGAAATCGCCAAACAAGCCCCTGATCAGTTTGAAAGCGCCCAAAAAGTACGCCGAATCAAAGAACGAATTTTGAAACGCGCACGCCGCTCGTTGCTTTTGCAAAAATGAGCTTTGAAATCCCTGTCGGTAAATGCTGATCTTATGCATTTAATTGATCATCAGGAGTTTAGAGGCTGTCCAATGCGAACTTTCCCAGTTTTACCTTCAAATTTAGGTAGCAACTACGGAAAAATAATGGGTGCGTTTCATTTGAGTAAAGAGCGGTGGCTGAGCCAGTCGAAGCCTGAGCC
>JBMZDF010000733.1:0-2641 GCA_049614105.1 Promineifilaceae bacterium (SeqCode) | reverse complement strand
AGTTCACGTGCCGAACATTGAGGAGTTCAATAAAAGAGACAGGTTTCATGAGGGCCTGTCTCTTTTATACTTCTATCGATGCCGCACCTCAAGGATATTTACGCTCAGAAGTTAGCTGTCTCTGACAAAGCGGCAGTTAATCAGTACAAAGATTTAGACGTTATCATTGGGCAAGCCATGGATCAGGAGCTAATCACCAAGCAACATGATGAGATGGTCAAATATGCAACAGCATTACGTTTGGGAACAGTACATGAAACGCCTGTTATCGTTCCGACAAAAGCATCGGCCGAATTACCTTATGATGTTGAGTCAATACGGTTTGCTGGAGCAAGTATTGCACAAACAACTATCGCATCATTACAAAAGGCAAAGCTGCTATCATATTTTTGCATGCAATTGAATCTTGATTGGATTCAAATTGGGTTCATTGTGAATCCATCTGAATCTGCATGCATTTATTTGTATTCTCCTCCTAAGATTGTTGACAGCACAAATGTTCGTGGGTACAATTGGATTCAATATAGATGTGAATTAGATGCAAATTGAATCTAATTGGACTCACATACCAATGGAAGCATAATCAACTGATGACAAATCTTTCAGGAAAAATCATAGCCGTCGCAAATCGAAAGGGCGGGGTGGGTAAAACCACCACAACCATTACACTCGCACAAGGACTGGCGCGAAAAGTACAAGCAGATCGTGGGCGTGTTCTAATTATTGACTTTGATCCACAGGGTAATGTTGCAACCTCTCTAGCTATTGAACCCAGAGAGCAGGATCTTGCAGATCTACTACTTGATAAATGTTCGTTCAAAGAGTGCATTATCTCAGCAGATCGAACAGCAGATGGTTTGGCAAGACCCAATCTGTTTGTTGTGCCCTCTAGTGATTCGTTAGCTGAGGCAAAAGGCGAGTTGATGATTAAGTCTGCAATCGGCGGGCGACGAGCAACACCCATTGAAGACATATTACACAGCAAACTAGGATTTGTGCGTGACTTATTTGCATACACAATCATCGATTGTCCCCCTACGCTCGATGTATTTTCTGATGCTGTCTATCAACTTGCAGATGAAGCAATCGTTCCTGTCAAAACTGATTTTCTTGGTGAGGTGGGAACCGCTCGGCACACAAATGATATACTTGAAGCTCAAGCATACGGCATCAAGATTAAGATAGCTTGTATTTTGCCGACCTTCTACGATAAAAGATTAACGATTGCACGTAGTGTACATAAAACGTTGATAAAGCATTATGGAAGCAGCATTGTCTTTGATCCGATTCCTCGCTCAACGGCATTTGAACAGGCCCCAGCCGTAAATGGTCAAACTATCTTAGAATATCGACCAGACTCGCCATCAGCTCGTGCATACCAAAAACTAATTGATAGGATACACGCATCATGAGTACCCATCCAGACCCATTAGGCGACTTGCTAAATGATTTTGACGAAGTAGCAAGTTCAAGATCAGCAGAAAAAACCTCATCAGCATCTACGGACCGAAAACGATCAAAATCAGCATTTCGTAGCGGCTTGGCCGAAAGTAAAACGGATCGTCGACAAGCTGCAAAAGCAACAGGCAAGAAAAGCAGCGTTGCAGGTAAATATATTCGTCGCTCCTTCACTTTTCGGCCGGATCAGCTAGATCAAATAGATTCACTTGCTGCACAGGTAGGCCTTTCAAAAAATGATTTGGTCCGTTGGTTTATTGATATGGGGGTCGAAGCTGTCAATGACGGTGAACTTCCGCCTGTTGCTGCTGAAATCCGCCATCGATATGCCCCATCTACCTAATTTAGGAATGTTTCAACTTTAGGCCGCTCAATCTGTAACTCATCAAGCAACTTTGTTAATTGATTATGCTGGGCCGCATGCTCAACTAATGCAATCGCCCGATCAATGCGCAGTGTCCCTGGTAAATTTTCTGGATCAAGGTTAAACACATAACGACACATCCGATTAATCTCGGATATCGAAAAATAACGATCAATTTCCTGTGCCAAGTGATATATTGTGGATGGCGTCCGCCACGCTTCATCTCGCCAGAGGTATGGGGGTAAGGGGCTGGGCGCATCTGCATGCACGGCGATTGTACATCGAATGCACTTTTCCTCAGGGGTGCCATTGTCACATAAATAGTTAAGCTTGATTGTCAACGGAACTGCTTCCCCAGCAGCCATCGGCTTTACAACCAAGTCAAGGGCATTGCTTTGACCACCTCCCAAGCTTGGCAACTGCTGTGTCCGATGCTCGTTAATCACCAAATCAACGCCACTCACTTTAAGCGACAACATGCGTGCGGCACTCGCCCCCTTATTTTCGACCTGTACACATAACTGATGCCATTCATTTAATTGAAGCGTTTCTTGTAGGGTGATTGAAACGTATAAATCAGGCCATCCCAGCAAACGCCTTGCCGCCTGTTGGCAATAATGCCGCTTCCGTTCGCGCTCTTCTGGTGGCAGCAACGTTTGTTCATAGGCTGACGCGGCCTGCTGCCATAAGTTACCAACGACACGCGCTGATTGCTTACCTGATTCTTCGATATTTTGTGCAAGATGTGCAAAGTTGATCGCAGCCTTTGACATACTCCCCGACCTAAAGGAACGGGGATTCTAGGGTTCGAGCAGAGAT
>JBMZDF010000732.1:0-2645 GCA_049614105.1 Promineifilaceae bacterium (SeqCode) | reverse complement strand
CTTAAATTGATTGAATGGACTGCAACAGGTGCAACCCTCAAAATGCCTGCCGCACCTGTGGCAGCAGCGCCTGTAGCCGCCGCACCAGCACCCGCCGCTGCGCCTTCGGCCGATTTGCCACCAAAACCAGACCTAATCGAAATTACGGCCGACATGGACTCTGGCGAAAAGAAAGCGGCTAAGCTTGCCAACATCAAGGCAAAATCAGCCTACAAAAAGCAGCTTAAAGCGATGGGCATTGACCCTAAAACGGCTAAATTTTAAGCATTCATCACGAATGTAAGCAAAACGAAAGCGCATCCTGTTAGGGTGCGCTTTTTGGTTTATTCAAGTATGTCAGTCAGACAAACACCTAGATCTGCTGACGACCTCCCCCATGTTATCTATCCAGCAAATTCGCGAACTTCGCAAACGTAGCGAACGACTCAAAAAAGGGCTCTTTTACGCAGAGGGCAACAAAGTGGTTGCGCAGGCAATGCACCATGGCGCATCGATTGCGCTTGGCGTGGTTGCGCCGTCGCTGGTCACAAGCGACCTTGCCCAGCAGACGCTTAATCAGATGGTGACGCAACATGTTCCCCTGATGGAGCTAACGCCGAAGCAGTTCAACGCGATTTCGTTTAAGCGCAATCCTTCGGGCGTGGGCGCGGTGATTCGATCTTCGGTGACACCACTATTGCCTACGGTTAAGGGGCTGGGCTGGGTTGTATTGGATGGCGTGGGCAACGCGGGCAATTTGGGGGCAATTTGTCGTACTTGTGATGCGGTCGGCATTTCGGGCATTGTCATGCTGGGGAATACGGTTGACCCTTATCACCCCGACGCGGTACGGGCCAGCTTGGGCGCAATTTTTGGTCTCAAGCTGATGCAGGCATCGGCCGAGGAATTTGCAGCATGGAAGCAGGCTAGCGGCATTCCGATGATTGGAACGTCTGATCAGGCGACGCAAAGCTATCGGGCGTGTGCATACAGCAAGCCGAGTTTGCTGATGATGGGGAGTGAGCGGTTGGGAATTTCGGCCGAAACCGCCACCCTATGCGACCAAATCGTCTCTATCCCCATGATTGGCACTTGCGACTCCCTCAATCTCGCGGTCGCAACCAGCGTGATGCTTTACGAAGTCTTTCACCAACAATAAACCTCTGAGGTTTAAGACACACGCCACGTTTGCATTGTGTAGAAAATAACGAATTATTTAGACGGGCAGACTATAGTTCTTCACAGATCTCAAATCGTTGAGATTGCGCTTTTAGGTCAACCTAGTCTGGAATATAGCATTTGAGTACACTAACCAACCCCCGTTTGCGTGAACGAGAATATATCTTTGCCATCGGCCGCGCCTTGATGGCCGAGATGGAGCTAAACGAGGTGCTGCGCGTCATCCTGCACGCCGCCACCGATTTAGTCGCCTCCAAAGCGGGCGTTGTCATCCTCGCGGAACCGCATGAAGAGTCGTTTCGCGTGGTTGCCACCTATGGCATCTCCAAAGAGATACTTGAACGCTTCAAAACGCTTGTCCACGGCATGTCCTACTCTCAAGGCCGCGTCCGTGAAGCGCTTAATGAAGTTCGCAACTGTGTCAACGAAATGGTGGAAGCCACCGATCCGCAGTTAACAAAATCGCTCGGACTGCCAATGTACAGCGGCGACTCAATCATCGGCGCAATTTTCGTTTTCCACACGCAAAAATATTTTGTCACGGAAAGCATGGCCCGCTTTTTGCAAAGTTTTGCGGCATGGGCGGCGATTGCGGTTAAGAACGCCCGTCTGTACGAGGGCATGATGGCGGAAAAGATGCGCCTCAACGCCATCATCCAGCAAAGCGCGGATGGCGTCATGATTTTGGATCAGGCGCTCAATATCACGACCTTCAATGCGGCTTTGACCCGTATGACAGGGATTAGCTCTGATGATGCACTTGGACACCCGCATCAAGCTATTTTACCGATTGAGAGGATTCGCTCTGACAGCGATTTACAGGACGCCTTAGCCAACGGGTGGCCTCTGCCCAACAATATTAATCCACTCTATGTGGAAGGCGATTATCGCAACAAAGACGGGACAATAGTCAGCGTTGGGATCACCTATGCGCCCCTAGTCAATGATCGAGGTAAGATGACCAGCATCATTGCCAATGTCCGCGACCTGACCCGCTTCCGTGAGGCCGAGCAGCTCCACAAAACTTTTATCTCTGTCGTTGGGCATGAGCTAAAAACGCCCGTTGCCATCATCAAAGGATATGCTGGCACGCTCCAGCGCGATGATGCCGACTGGCCACGTGATTTGGTCAAAGAATATTTGACGACCATTGAGGAAGAAGCGGACAGCCTCACCGATTTGATCGATAATCTACTGGAGGCGTCGCGCCTGCAATCTGGGACTTTCCAGCTTAATATTCATGTTGATGCTTCGGTTAAGTCGATTGCGCGGAACGTTGCGCGGAAATTCCAACAGCAGACAGAAAAACATCACTTGGTTGTTGATTTTGGCGATCGGTTTCCTGAGGTACCGGCCGATGAGAAGCGCATTACCCAAGTGTTTAACAATTTGGTTAGCAACGCGATTAAGTATTCTCCGAAAGGGGGCGAAATACGCATCTTTGGGCTGACGCACGGCAATAAAATTGTGATTGGCGTGCGCGATAC
>JBMZDF010000731.1:0-2650 GCA_049614105.1 Promineifilaceae bacterium (SeqCode) | reverse complement strand
CAGGCGGCAAGCGGGATGGTCAACACAATAAAGGGAACCCACGCCTCACGCACAAGACGCGACTTTTGCGTCGGGCTGACGCGGCCGATGCGGTTCAACTGTAGATCGGTTGCTTTAAATTTGAACGTTTTCTCTAAAGGAAGATTGCTCATGGTGGTGTGAATGGAGAATAATTAACAGTGAACAATGAACGGAGAATGTGGATTGCTCAACAATCGGACGTCATTCAAAATTAATTATTCACTGTTTCCAATTAATTATTCAACGTGCTTTATCGACGGAAACGCTTTTCCATACGCTGCCAAAATTCTATCCATCGTTTCGTTTGCCGCAGGATCGATGACCTGCCGTGCTGGGTCTGCCTCGAACCATGCGATCACCTCGCGTGCGCCCTGGGCGTAGGGGATGGTGGCGGCGAAGTCGGGGACGAAACGCTTGAGTTTGCTGTTGTCGAACACCATGCTGTGTGATTTGTCGCCAAGCAGGCTGGTTCCCCACGCTTGATGGTAGGCGGCGATGAGTTTGGAGGGGATATGGACGATTTCGGCCGAAGTCCCCGCCGCCTCCGCACAGATTTCAACAATCTGATTCCACGTCAACGCCTCGTCAGAGGTGATATGAAAAATTTCGCCCAGCGTGCGACGATTGCCTAGCAGACCGACAAACCCCTTTGCGAAATCTTTGTGATGGGTTAGCGTCCAAAGTGATGTGCCGTCCCCGTGGACGATAACGGGCAAACCGTGTCGCATGCGATCGATGACCGCCCATCGGCCGAAAAACGGCAGGCGCGTTTTGTCATAAGTGTGCGACGGGCGCACGATGGTAATCGGAAACCCTTCCTCACGATAGGCTCGCATCAGGCGTTCTTCGCAAGCGATTTTGTTGCGCGAATAGTCCCAAAACGGGTTGTGCAACGGTGTTGACTCGACAATGGGCAAGCTGCGCGGTGGCGTTTGGTAGGCCGAGGCGCTGCTGATAAACACAAACTGGTTGGTGCGACCGCGAAACAGGTCAATATCTGTCTCGATGTGCTCTGGTGTGAAGGCAACCCAGTCGACAACAACATCAAATTGCATAGCGCCAATCGCATCCAAAACAGATTGCTTGTTGCGAATATCGCCGCGCAAGATGGTTGCACCTGCTGGCAATGGCCGCGCCGACTGGCCGCGATTGAGCAGATAGAGATCGATGCCGCGTTCGATGGCTAGGTCTGAACAGGCGGAGCTAATCGTCCCCGTTCCGCCGATGAATAAAACTTTCATGTCGTTTCCTCTGTTTCGTCACACAATTTGCAGTTGAGATGTTGCCCAATAAATTTCTGACGACCCGTTGTGGTGAGTACCCACGGCCGATTTGTCAGCGGTGGATTGTGGCGCACGTGCTGATTATGTCCGCATTGGAGACGGGCGACCCAGTCGCTAAGTTCGTCTTGGTGGAAGCTGGTGATTGGTTGGCGCATGTAAGAGGGGTATTCGGGAGGATGAGGCTTCTTTGCCTGACAACCTGTTTTCTACTTCGGCCGAAGTGCTTGCGGTCGTCTAACTTGTTGTGTATGAATTTGAATCATAGTTGTTGCGAGGTGGCGAAGTAGCGAAACGATACGATTAACACGGCTTCCTCATTCACCATTTGTCATTTCTTTCCCCTCAGTCCGATCCCTCTATCGCCGCCGTTTCCCAAATACACTGTGTTTCATGGAACAGCGTTTCAAAACCCAACGAACGATAGACAGAAAAGCCTTCATCCGAGGCGCGTAGGTAGGCGATTTCGTATCCATGCTGTTGTGCGACCTGCATCGCTTTTAAGGTCATGGCGCGACCCAGACCACGTTTGCGATAGGCTGGAATGGTTGACACATCATAGACTCCTGCAATGCCACCCGCTAGCAACAGGCTGGATGAGGTGACTGGCTTGCCATCGACATAGCCTGTGAAGTGCATAAACGGGTTGTCAGGCTCCAGCCCTTTTTTGAGATAGGTGTCTCCCCAAATTTTAGCAAAGTCAAATCCGCCACCGAAGCCGCCGCCCGTCGCCCGCTGCCAATCGCGTAGCTCAGGCTCGTTGCGTACCTGACTAATTCGGAGCGCATCCACATCAGGTTCTGCAAGCGTTGCGCGTAGATCGGCAATCATGACAGGTTCTCCATCATCTTTCCGCTTGAGGCCCAACGCCTCTAGCCGATCGACCAAATTGTTTGGGACATCGCATGCCGTTGGGAGCCAGCACATAAAGTCAGTTAATTTTCTATGTTCCAAACAGATCTGCTTTAACTTTGTGTCAACCTCGCCAATTACATTGACCGACAGGACATGGCTACCTGGTGCGCCAGGCACAATGATCCAAGTAGATGCCTCGTCTTCATGCCAGATGGCGTTGGGGAGGGTTTGAAACGGCCGAAAATATTCAAGGAAGTTTTGCTGAATAGCTTTCAACCGTTGCAGATCGTTGCAGTGAAAAGAGATAGGTAGACACATTGTTACCTATTATACCCTTGAGAAGCGTCTCAATGTGCGAAATGAATTGCCAAATAACGCGATTTGCGCTTTCATTCTACCGTCCTGTTGCAACACAAGTAGCTGCTTCAAATTTGTGTGCGGCATTTGAAATAGAGAGACTTTGCATACTTAAAAATAGTGTAGCAATTTATAGC
>JBMZDF010000730.1:0-2655 GCA_049614105.1 Promineifilaceae bacterium (SeqCode) | reverse complement strand
GACCGCAGCAGTAGATATTATCCTGCGTGTCGATTTTCATGCCGTCAGGCACACCTGCGCCGCTTCCTTTTGTTTCTGCCCACAATCGGCCGTTCGCCAGCGACCCATCAGGCAACACATCAAACACACGAATATGAAAACGCACCGTGTCATTGACAAATAACTGCTGCTCATCGCGTGAAAAGCAGAGGCCGTTTGGTTTTGCAAAATCATCAACCAGCAGCGTCAGATCGCCTGAGTTGGGATCGAATCGATAAACGCCGCTAAACGGCAGCTCTGGCTCACGCGGCACGCCAAAGTTTGCGCTGCGCCCAGAGGTTGGATCGGTGAAGTAGATCGCACCATCGCTTTTGACCACAACATCATTTGGGCTGTTGAGTTCTTTCCCCTCGTAATGGGAGGCCAGCACCTCGTAACTGCCTGCTGCGGTATCGGTTCGCGTGAGGCGGCTGGTGGCATGTTCGCAGGTGATGACGCGCCCTTGCTGGTCGTAGGCGTTGCCGTTTGCCATGTAACTATGACGATTGCGTTTTGAGACGCCCGTTTGAGCGTTCCAACTGTAGATCGAGTTGCCAAGGATGTCGCTAAAGATCAGCGTTTGGTGACTTGGATGCCAGATGGGGCCTTCGAGGAAGTCGAACCCTGTGGCGATTTGGGTGATTTCGGCCGAAACGTCAATCAACCCATGAAAACGAGCGTCGCGAATATCAACATTCATAAGATAACGGGCCGTCAGGAAGTCAGGGTTTCAGGCTCTCAGCTACAACGCTGTATTTACCTGATTACCCGACTTCCTAAAAACCTAAAATCCTTTTTCTATCCCCACAACTGGTCGGACGCCATTTGCGCCCCTTCCGTCATTGAGCGCAGTTTGCCCCAGCAGATTGAGGGATGAACTGCACCAAACCCAGCAAATGTGCCAAACCCGCAGTCTGATCCCGCAATAACACGTTCGCGCCCTACAATATTAGCTAGGCGCACAATGCGTTCCGCAATCAGCTTTGGATGCTCAATAAAATTAGTAGTGGTGTCAAGCACGCCAGGAATCAAAATTTTGTCCTCTGGAATTGCGCCTGACTTTGCCGCGTCCGCCCATTCTTGCCACTCATGATTATGGCGCGGGTTTGCGCCCTCAAACAAAACGGCCTGTGGCTTCGCTTTCATCACCGTTGGCAGGATGGTCGCTAGCGGCACATCGTGTGTATGTGGTCCTTCATAATTGCCCCAGCAAAGGTGCATCCGCACGCGATCGGCTGGAATGTCGCTTAGCGCGTAGTTCAACGCCTCAACCTGCATTTCTGCATTGCGTACAAACTCGGCATCATCCTCATCACGGAATTTGATGTGGCGACCCATTGCGAGGTCGGGGCAGTCGATCTGCAAAATGAGGCCCGCCGCGTGAATCGTTTCATATTCGATTTTCATCACGGTCGCCAGCGCCTGCAAATATTCCTCGTGCGTGTCGTAATATTGATTGGGTTGGAAAACGGCGATTACTCCGGGAGAAGCCGCGTTCATAAACCCTTCTTCGACACCTGCTGCCGCCATTGCCGCTTTCATGTTGGCAACATCTTTTTCGAGCGGGGCCATGTCTTTGATGGCGATTGCGTTTTGGCAAATCGGCCGATGATATTTTGGCGTGCCGCCCTGTTTTGCCAAACGGTCGCGGAATTCAGGATATTCGTCCAAATCCTTTGGCGTAGCGCGTGGCACTTCACCCAGCCCAAACCCCGTCAAACGGTGACGAATATAGGTCGCATAGCTGATTTTACTCATCTCGCCGTCGCTGGGAATATCAACGCCGCACGCTTTTTGTTGCTCGACAATCGTGGCAACGTTGCGAGACATTACTTCGTCATAATCTGCTTGTTCAAAGGGGGTTCCCTGATCTTCTGCAAACAGCATATCAACCACATCTTGTGGACGCGGCATGGACCCCACGTGGGTCGTTAAAATTCGATCGGTACTTGTTTTCATGGGTAGTGTGACGTGAAAAGCGAAAAGTGGAAAGTATCTTGCGCTACTTTCACTCGCTACTTCTTACTGTTTAGAGCGGTTTTGCGTCGTAAACGCGGTCGAGAATTTCTTTGTTGATTTCTTCAAAGTTGTCGGGCTTGATCATGCGACCATCTTCGTCAGAGGCGAAGCCATGTTCGGCCGCACGACGGATAATCTTTGGCGACCAGTACGGATCTTTGCCCTCGAACACCTCATGTTGTTCCAGAACGGCAAAGCACCAAGCTGGCTCGTCGCTAATCACTTCAAACCCGCGCCACAATCCGGGGGGGAACGAAATCAGATCCCATTTGTTTAGCAAAACCTCGCCGTCGGGTTCCCCTTCGGGATCGCTGCCCCAGTAGAAGCGCCATTGACCCTCAAGTGGGAAAAAGACTTCGACGTAATCATGGGTGTGATAGGCGGGGCCACTGCCCGGCATCGGCCGAAACATGCCAAGTTGAAACTTGTGCGGCTGCGGCATCAGCACTTTATAGTCAGGATTTTCTGCGGCCGTATCGCCTGCTACTGCATAATTTAGGCGCTGATGACCCGGCAAAGGTTGTCTACGCTCTGTCGCGCAATCCTGAACGAGCCAAAGCCCTCGCAGCCATTACGGACCCCGTAAAATTCGCATTTGCTGCCTCAAAATTGGAGACA
>JBMZDF010000729.1:0-2669 GCA_049614105.1 Promineifilaceae bacterium (SeqCode) | reverse complement strand
CACTCCCACGCGGAGCGTAGGAGCGAGTCAGAAAATTTAGAATGCAATTGCCCTGGTCGAAGCCTGAGCGACACGCTGCTACAATTTCGGTAAGCTGTTACGACTTCGGCAAGCTGCTACGACTTCGGCAAGCTGCTACGACTTCGGCAAGCTCAGTCTGCGTTATTGTCACCAACTCATTTGAAACACACCCAAAATTAATAGTGAATGGGGAATAGTAACTTTAGGAAGTGTATCGATGTTCGCTGGCTAGTTTTTGTTTGTGAACGCCCAAAGGCTGCGGTATGATGCGTGAATTCAGTACAAATGGCGGATCAAATGTATGGGGTGTGTGATGTTAGGAATTAATGAGGAACGTTTTTTAGGTGATTTGAAAGCACTTTGGCAGATTGGGGCGACTGTTGACGGCGGGGTGACGCGGCGGGCATTTTCGGCCGAAGACGTCCTCGGCCGCCAATGGTTTGAACAGCGCGTGCGCGATGCTGGCCTCCAATTTTACAAAGACGGCGCAGCCAACCTCTTTGCAATCCTTCCCAGTCAATCTAACCCAAATGGACCGACACTGCTCTGCGGGTCGCATCTTGACACAGTGCCAAACGGCGGGCGTTATGATGGGTCGTTGGGAACGCTTTGTGCGCTTGAAGCATTACGCACAATTCAGGAGGCGGGAATTGATCTGCCGTTTAATTTGAGCGCCGTCTCGTTTACAGATGAGGAAGGCAGCTTGCACGGCTTGTTTGGTAGTCAAGCGCTGGCGGGCATTATGACGTCCGAAAGTTTGACAACGGGACGCGGTAGTGGGGAAGGGGCACTTGCTGAAGGCTTGGCGAGGCTGGGAATTTCGGCCGAAACGACCCTCGCCGCTCGCCAAGCCCCTGAAAACTTCACCGCCTATGTCGAAGTCCACATTGAACAAGGCACACGGCTCGAAAAAAGTAACACAGACATTGGCGTCGTGACGGGCATCGTTGGGATTCGCTCGGCAATGCTGACGTTTACAGGCGAGGCGGCGCACGCTGGTGCAAAACCGATGAACGAGCGACGAGACGCGCTGTGGGGTGCGGCGTCCTTTTTATTGAAGGCGCGGGAACTGGTGCAAGCGCGTTTTCATCCTGGAGTGTGTAACTTTGGGCAGATTTCGGCCGAACCCAACGCATTCAACATCGTGCCAGAGCGGGTGCAGTTGGCGCTGGAATTCCGACACGGTACGGAGCAACTGCTGGACGACATGCAGACCGTGTTGTTTGAGTTGGCAAGGGGTGTTTCGGCCGACTTTGACCTGACGTTAGACATTGAAGAATTTGAAGGGTGTGATGCTGCGCCTTCGGCCGAAATCATCTTGCAAGCAATCGAAACCGTTTGCGACAATAACGGGCTTAGTCACAAACGGATGATGAGCTTTGCAGGACATGACGCGCAATCAATGGCGAAAATAACGCCAAGCGCCATGATTTTTGTTCCATCTGTGGGCGGTGTGAGCCATCGACACAATGAACTGACCAAAGACGCCGATTGTGTCAATGGGGCAAACGCGCTGCTGCATACGCTTTTGACGCTGATGAAGCATGAATCCACACGGTAGAAAGGCCGCAACCTCTTTTGTATGAGCAAGCTGTTGGCGTTTTTCTAACTTTATTCCGCTGCAACTTTGCCACTTCTTTCCATTTGTGCGTAGAATTCACGCAATCCGTGTAAAATTGATTGAGTATGACCAAGCCTGTTTTGTCGATTATCGCGCCTGTTTATAACGAAGAACCTGTGTTGCCCATGCTGCATGCCCGTATTGCAGAAGTCATGGACGGGGTGGGTGAACCTTGGGAGTTAATTTTGGTGAATGATGGAAGCAGCGACCGTTCGGCCGAAATCATCGCCGAACTTCACGTCGCTGACCCACGTGTCAAGGGCATTAGTTTTAGCCGTAATTTTGGATTCCAGATTGCCGTTTCTGCTGGTCTTGATCACGCGCAAGGCGAGGCGGTTGTGCTGACCGATGCCGATCTGCAAGATCCGCCCGAAGTGATTCCCGAAATGATTGCCAAGTGGCGTGAGGGGTATGATGTCGTTTACGGCGTGCGCAAATCGCGTGCGGGCGAAACCTTTGTGAAACGCATCACCGCCAAACTATTCTATCGCACGATTGACAGCATTACGGGCATCGACATTCCGCTCGATACAGGTGATTTTCGCCTGATGGATCGGCGCGTGGTGAATGCGCTGACTGGGATGAAGGAACGCAACCGCTTTTTGCGCGGCATGGTTCCGTGGGTTGGCTACAAGCAAACGGGCGTCACCTATGAACGGGCTGCTCGTTACGCAGGAGAAGCGCACTTCACCAGCATCCGCCGCATGTTGCCGTTTGCGATTGACGCGATCACCAGCTTTTCTAATTTCCCTCTCCAGCTAGCGACCTATTTAGGCTTCATCATTGCTGTTTTAAGCGCAATTGCGATTTTGAGCGTGATTGTGTTACGAATGGCAACGGGGATTGAACTGGAAGGGCAGGCGACGACGCTGGTTGTCGTGCTGTTTTTGGGTGGTGTTCAGTTGCTTTCGTTGGGAATTATTGGCGAATACCTCGGCCGAATTTACGACGAGGTCAAAGGGCGTCCACTCTATTTAATTCAAGACAGGTGGGGGGTGGAGGAAATGAAGAAATAACGAATGATGAA
>JBMZDF010000728.1:0-2671 GCA_049614105.1 Promineifilaceae bacterium (SeqCode) | reverse complement strand
ATTAGTCTGGTAAGTGATTGTTTATTTAACCGTTTTTGCAGTCAAAATGTTTTTGTGATCTACTTAGGTGGCGGAGAAGCTGGAAAAAAAGCAGCCGACGCCTTAATGGTCTTACGCATTAAACCGCAGGTTATTTATATGAACACAGATGTTGTAATTGTTGGTGCAGGCTTATCAGGATTGATGACAGCGATTCGGCTTGCAGACGCAGGCGTGCGCGTGCAGGTGCTAGAAGCACGATCGCGAATTGGTGGGCGCATTTTAACGGTTGCGGCGGATCAAGGGGAGGGTGCGTTTGATTTAGGCCCCGCTTGGTTTTGGGCACATCATGTGAACGTCCAGCGTGTGATGAATGAATTGGGTATTGCCGCTTTCCAACAGCATGAAACGGGTGTCGGTGTTTATGATCACGGCGTTGGTGCAGAACCTCAATTGTTTCGGCCGCCACCAATGGCACCATCCTATCGATTTGTTGGCGGTGTGCAGCAGTTGACGGAACGATTGGCGGCGCGTCTGCCAGACGGTGTGATTCAACTGGATACGGTGGTGAAGCGGGTTAAACTGTTTGAAGATGGGGTTCAGATTTCGGCCGAAAACAAGCATTCCCCGCTCACCCTGCACGCCAAACAGGTCGTTGTCACCCTGCCACCGCGCCTGATTCCCGCCACCTTGGCATTTGAACCGAGCTTGCCAGCCGAATTAGTTGCCGCTATGAACGACACGATGACGTGGATGGGGCAGGCGATGAAAGTTGTGCTAGTTTATCAAACCCCTTTCTGGCGCGAGCGGCGTTTGTCAGGGTTTGGATTTAGCCATACAGGGCCAGTTAACGAGTTTCGCGATCATTGTTCGGCCGATGGGAACACTGCCGCGCTGTTTGGTTGGGTAGGGGACGCCAGCGTGGCGCGTCAACTTTCGGCCGAAGAGCGGCGTGCGCTCATTATTAAGCAGGCGGTTCGCCTCTTTGGCAACGAAGCTGCTAACCTGATTGGGTATGATGAATGTAATTGGGCGCAACAACCGTTCACAAGTCAGGTTGGCGTAACCGTGCCGGCCGCGACAGACCATCCGCAATATGGACACCCATTGTTGCAGGGTGCTGCCTTTTCCGGCCGATTGCATTGGGCCGCAACGGAAACATCCACGGTCAACGGCGGCTATCTGGATGGCGCAATTGTGCGTGCGGAACAGGTCACACAACAGATTGTCGCGACGATGTAGACTAGATTATTGTGGCAGGTCGCGTTTGCTAACTCATTAGGATACTGAAACACCAGTTTGCAAAGCATACGTTAAATATTCGCGACAAATTTATCCAGTATCAGTGAAACTCGCGTACAATTCCCGTTTATTGAGGAAAGGTTATGATCAAAACTACTTTTAATGTTTGCCTGTTTCTGGCTTTTTTACTACTTGTCTCCTGTGCGGGAGAGGAGCCAGAAGCAACACCTATCGCGACTGACACGGTTGAGGCGGTTGTGGATGAGGTTGCGCAAGTTGACACCGCAACCGCAACCTCGGAACCTAGTCCGACATCGCCGCCGCCCACCGAAACGAATACGCCCGAACCAACTGAAACAGCGACGTCTGAACCGACCGCGAC
This sequence comes from Promineifilaceae bacterium (SeqCode), assembly GCA_049614105.1. Classification (GTDB taxonomy): domain Bacteria; phylum Chloroflexota; class Anaerolineae; order Promineifilales; family Promineifilaceae; genus CALECP01. The sequence goes on along the minus strand of JBMZDF010000728.1, from coordinate 1,068 downwards.
ACCAACGGTTAAACCGACTGCAACGACACGCCCAACGGCGACGCCTAAGCCAATTGTGTTGCGCACGCAAGATGAGATTGATGAGGCACAACGCAGCCGTTTGACAGGGGAGTTGATTGAAGATGAGGAAGTGCTTGAACGGCGTCCTATCATCTGCAAAGTTTCAAATGCACCCGCTAAGTATACACGCCCACAATCTGGCTTAGGTTCGGCCGATTGGGTGTTTGAGCATACGGCCGAAGGGGCAACCCGCTTTAGCGCCCTATTTTACAGCAAAATGCCAGAGTATGTTGCGCCAATCCGTTCGGCACGGTTGATCGATACTTATCTTGTGCCGATGTTTGATTCGGCGCTCTGTTTTTCTGGCGCGAGTGTTGGTGTGAGTGAACGACTGGAACGGTCAACATTTCGTGCGCGGCTGATGCGCTCATATTATGATGGCTATGCGCGTGTTGAACGCGGTGATGTGCCGTTTGAACACACGATGGTTGCTGATATTGGTCCCTTTTGGGAATGGATGGAGGAGTGGGAACACAATCGAAATCCAAAGTCTGAGACGCATATGATGTTTAGCGAGCTGCCGCCAGATGGGGGCGATTCGGCCGAACACGCGCGTATCCAGTACGAAGATTGGACTGTTGTCGAGTGGGATTGGGATGCCGAATTAGGTCGATGGATCCGAACGGCCGATGATGTCGTGGCGACAGATGCCACAACTGATGAGGAAATCACGGCGGCAAATGTTGTGATTTTATTTGCCTCTCACTACTTTGACGAAACAATTTGCGACTGGCAGTTAGAGGAAGTGCCTCAACGAACCTCTGATTGTTTGGTTGGTGGGCTGTATCCTGATTTGGCTGATGATGGTGATTATGTGTTGTTGCGTGATGGGCAGCAGTTTATCGGCCGATGGGAAGGGGATGGTAAAAACCTACTCGTTTTCAATGACGCTGATGGGGAACAGATTCCCTTCCAAATTGGCAACACGTGGGTACAAGTTGTGCCATACAGTTACTATGAAACAGATCTTATTCAGGTTGAGTAAATGAGGAAGTAGGCTGTTGAAAA
>JBMZDF010000727.1:0-2673 GCA_049614105.1 Promineifilaceae bacterium (SeqCode) | reverse complement strand
TTAGCTTGACGAGTTTAAGACGCTCGATTTGTAAGTTAGTAGGTCGGTATGTCAGTTTGGCTGGAATACCGACCTGCCTCTCAATTTCTTCGCGTTTGCCCCTGATTATTTACTCGCTTCACGGCTATAGCTATGGTAAAACACCATTAGACGTTTGACAGTAAGTTTCACTAGTTTTTCTGAGCTGTCACATTTTAATCTATCTCGAATTTAGGAAAAGAGTTTTTATGCCCCATATCGTTATTGCCTGTACCGCTAATATTTGTCGTTCACCTTATGTTGAAGCGCTTTTGCGTAGAAAACTTGAGCCATTTGATGAGCATGAATGGATTTTGTCCTCGGCTGGTACTTGGGCACCTGTTGAACGTTCCGCCGCCCGTTATAGCATCCGTCTTGCAAAAGAGATCGGGTTAGATTTGAGTGGACATACATCGCGTATGATTTCGGCCGAAATTATGCGTGAGGCCGACCTTGTTTTGTGCATGACAAGTAGCCACCGCGAAGCACTAACGATTGATTTTCGCGATGATAAACACAAAGTATTCATGCTGTCGGAAATGATTGGGCGGGATTTTGACGTGACCGATCCCTACGGTGGCCCGCTTGACGGCTATATTGAAATGACAACGTTGGTCAATCAACTGTTGACTGAGGGTCTGGAACGTATCGTGCAGCTCAGCGTGCGCTCGACTACCACCCGTTTATAAACTGTAACCATTCTTGGTGATGTTCTAAATATCCGCCAAAACGATATTTTGCGCTGGCTTTCGGCCGAAAGGGGGGGCGACGTAGTTTCATGTTCGTCCGCTCTAAAATAGTGCCTCCTTTGCGTCGATTGCAATCAGGACAAGCGGCAACAAGATTGAGCCAGCTATGCTCTCCTCCCATATGCTTTGGCACAATGTGGTCGATTGTCATGCCGCTGTGAGCACGCCCGCAATATTGACATTTGTTGTTGTCACGACGCAGGATCTCGCGCTTGCTGAGCGTGACTTGCGGGCGAGGGCGCTTGACCATGTAACGCAAGCGGATGACAGATGGCAACTTAAACGAGTTTGAGCCACTATTTATTGACCCGCGCCCGTTCATCAACGGGTCTGCCTTGGAAGCGTACAACAAGTTAATTGCACGTTTGCCGTTGCAGACGTTGAGAGGCTCATAATTTGCGTTTAACACCAGCACCGGCTCGTCCAATACACAATTGCCCATAGTCAGTCTCAGCGTAATAAAATAATGGTAAATCGACAGCGTCCAACCAAACAGCGGTTACCGTTTGACTTGGTGGGGCATGTTTTTGCATCTGCTAATAACAAGCAAACGGCCAACATTCGCCACGCCATTCATTCTATCAAATTTTTTAAAAAATGTTTATAGGGATGCGCTAAAAACAAAAAAGCCCCGCAATGCGGAGCTCTTTTGGTTGGGAAGAGGAGGAAGAGGGAAAAAAGAGGTTCTAAATATTTATCAGATAAACCAATGATAGGAGGTTGTTATCCTATTGAAAGCAAACACTACTACACACATTGTGTAAATAAAGTGACATTCGATATGTAAATAGAAGTGCAGGAAAAAATAGTCCTGATTATTAGACAGGGATCAACTGCTTTCGTTGATTAATGGGGTAAGCTGTCGATCGGGGATTGGTCTATCTTGTATTCTCAAGAACATCAAGAATATGTTGCCCGTAGGTTCTGCAACGCCATACGCCAAGCTGGCTGAGTTCGGAAAGTTCATCCATTGTGTGCGGGTTTGCACGCGCAATGGCCCATAATGCTTCCCGGGAAATCACGACATCAGATGCGACGCCTCTCTCACGGGCGTGCTCCTTGCGCCATTGGTGAAGATGCTCATAACGGTCTGCAATGTCCTCAGGCGGGCGCGTGCGGACGGGTGGGGTTGGAATTGGGGAGCGCGAACTGCGATGAACAATTTGCAGAATGTGGCGTCCGTAGCGACGTATAACGCGATCGGTCAGCCCCGATATATGCCTTAAAGCATGGAGGGAGCGTGGACGCCCAGCCGCGATTTCGAGCAGTGTTTTATCTGAGAATACCTTGAACGCTGGGCGATCGCGCCTGCGGGCTTCATCGTTACGGTAGATATTGAGATCGCGAAGTAGCGCTTTTTGACGTGGGGAAAGTGAGCGGATGCCGTTGATCGACCAAAATGAATCGGCCGAAAAGTCAACATCAGGCATCTTGATATTTGTCTGTTCGCCAAACGTTTCGGTTGCCTCTTCTATTTTCTCATGCTCTCGTAGCATTTGCTCCAAATCATCGCGCATACGCAAGAGAAAATGCGTATCCGTCTGTGCATAGTCGAGCTGGTCGCGCGTTAACGGCCGTTGACACCAGTTTGCCCGCTGGTACTTTTTGTCAAGTTTCAGCCCGTATAGCTCGCCCAACATGCTTGCCAAACCGATGCGCGTGTACCCAAGAATTCGGGCGGCCCACATCGTGTCAAACATATTGTTTAGATGCCAACCGTGTTTGCGACGCATCAAAATCAGATCATATTCTGAGGCATGCAGCACTTTCTCAACGTTTGGATCTTCAATCAATATAGGGAAATTAAAAAACGGCGCGTTGGTTTTCATTCTGTGAATTCTTAGCCATGACTGGAAAGCCCTTGCTTCGTCTTTGGTAAAGATAAACTCTACATTGTAAAAAACAG
>JBMZDF010000726.1:0-2679 GCA_049614105.1 Promineifilaceae bacterium (SeqCode) | reverse complement strand
CACTCGTCAACCGTTTTCTGATACTCACGGATTGAAATTTCTGTTGACATATTAAATCGCTCAAGCCTCTAAAGTGTGCTTTATTAAAGCTGTTTGAAATTGACCGTAAGTATGGGGATGCGAATAGGAGTTGACAACAAGTTGGTGCGATGCGGCAACGTAAAGTGTGAATTCAGGAAGCACCCTCCCTTAGTCCCTTCCGAAGGGAGGGAGATCTGATCCCTCCCCCTTCGGGGGAGGTTAGGTGGGGGTGTTGGAGGGGGTGTTGGAATCGTGTTATTCGGCCGAAGTCAACATACCCAAATCTGTTTCTGCTCCTTCAAGCACTAGGATCTCAGATGAGCCAACGCCGAGTTCATCTGTAACCTTGATCCAGCCATCAGCCCCTTCAAACACAAGATAGTATTGACCAACAGGAACATCGCTAAACGTGAAGTTGCCCTCTGCGTCGGTTTGTACCGTTTGATACCAAGGCATATCTGAACAAGGTGTGTCGCCCGTAAAGCTGCTGTAAAGCTCAAGCCCGCATAGCTCAACCGATGAATCGGCCGCTGGTTCGCCCTCGATTTCGACGCTACCAATTACCGTGCCGTTTTCTTTGTCGATCGCCTCAGGTAAGGCAGGGCCGCCGTTCATGACGACGATTGTGTTGAATTCATTGCTTACAATATCGGCCGAATCCATTGTGTAATGCACCCAGTTTGCGCCGTCCCAGATGTTTAGCCCGAACACGGTTGTCACATACAAACGACCGTTTGCATCAAAGGCCAAACGCTCTGTTCTGTCAACCGCAAGCCCGTCATTAGTTGAGGTAGCGCCCCAAGATGCGCCGTCGAAATCGTACAGCCCGTCAGAAAATGTTGTAACGTAAGCTGTGCCGTCTTGCGCTATCGCAACGTCGTTACCGATGAAATAGTCGCCACTCTCGAACGAAGTCCACGCTTCTCCATCAAACTGGAGCAGCGTATCGCCTGCCAACGCCCAAGGTTGTCCCGTGGCGTCAATGGTAAATCGATCGAAGTAGTAATTGTCCTCAAGGCCATTGTTATCTTCAAAAATTGTCCACTCGCTGCCGTCAAAGCTAGCAAGCGCATTAGGCGTCATTGCCCAAACGTTGCCCGCACCGTCAATGGTCAAATCATAAAGCAGTTCATCTTCTGTCGTATTCAGATTCTCTGCACCATAAACGGTCCACTCAGCGCCATCAAAGTAGCTAACGCCGCGATAATGTGCAACCCAGAAACCGCCATCGGCCGCGCAGCTAATTGCGTCGGGACTGCTAAAGTCACCTTCGTACATGCGGAACTCGCCGCCGTCAAAGCGTTGGATGCCTGATGAGGTGGCGATCAGGAGCGCCCCATCCGCACAAGCGTCCAAATCGTAAATATAGTCGTTTGCAAGGTCTGAATTGTCTTTGGTGTAGGTAATCCACTCACCTTCTGGGCTGATGCAGCTCAGGCCAAACCCTGCGCTGCCAAAACATGCCATGCCCGCCTCGCCGTTCAATTCGATAGGCGTGCCAGTTTCAACGCTTGCTGCTGTGTCCGTCTCTTCGCTTTTGCCCTCGTTTGCGGTGCTGCCTTGCTCTGACGTTGCTTCTTCTTCTGACTCAGAAGACGCTTCTTCTTGTACAACTTCTTCTTCTGACTCAGAAGGTGTCTCTTCTTGTACAACTTCTTCTTCTGACATGACTTCTTCGACTGGTTCTGGCATGACGATGTCGATTAGTTGAACCGTTTCGGCAATGGCGTCAAATTCGGCCGAAAGTCCACCATCAAACGTCTCAGGGGGCGCAAAACCAACGACGAACACCAATTGTGTCTCGTTCCCAAGGCCAATCAAACGCCCTTTCACAGGCCCATTGTCAGGGTCACCGCTGAAGTCAGCCTGCATCCCATCAACACCGTTGATTGTCACGGGTGCAGAGTCCTCAACAGTAACATTCTCGCCAAAGCTGCTTGCAAAGTTACTAAACATGGCGTCGAGCGTCATATCTTCGCCCGCGATTGGCATGCCAATCACACCAATCATTGGCCCCGTGTCGGTGTTGCCACCCTCAGGCATTAGCTCCGCAAACCCACTGTCAATTCCAACTGTGTAGCCCGTAACAGGTTGGAAGGTAAAGCCACCTTCTTCCGAACGCATTTCAGCTTCAAGGCTAACGCCTGATTCAGGTTCTGCGGTTGGCTCAGGTTCGTCTGTTGGTTCTGGCTCTGCGGTTGGTTCTGGCTCTGCTTCAACCTCTGGTTCTGCGGTTTCCGCCTCGGTCTCCGCTGTTTCAGTTTTGGTATCGGCCGATTCTGTTTCTGTAGCAGCGTCAGTTGGGTCTGGTTCCGTTTCGCTGCCACCGCAGGCAACAGACATTAATCCCATCATGAGGATCAAGAGTAAAATAATACGTTTCATTCTGGCAAACTCCTTTGAATTCTTGGCGTATCAGGATTTGTTACACTCAACGTCGCAACAAATGGGGGCAAACAATGCACGCAAACAGCCTCTGTTGCAGTGCCAAGCTAACGAAGACGTAAATAAGTTGCTTCGCTAGCCAAAAGCTATGTGATTGCACCAACGTCAAGCGCAACTGTGCAAAACAAAGTACACAGCACGTTTGTGGGTGCAAAAATGCCAACCACATTGGTTATGAAATATTTAGTAACGCTCCAGATACTAGATGATTAT
>JBMZDF010000725.1:0-2681 GCA_049614105.1 Promineifilaceae bacterium (SeqCode) | reverse complement strand
TTTTTTGGATTAATAGTTTAGAACTTATGCAGAACCCCCACCTAACCTCCCCCGCAGGGGGAGGGATCTGATTCCCCTCCCGAAGTGAGGGGGCTAGGGGAGGGGGCTTTTCTTAACTCATCTTATCAGGAGCAGCTATTTTATGGAAAATGAAAGCGAGTATTTTGACAGTATGGAATCTGTTGAGAGCTTAAAAGCGGCCGAAAAATCGGCCGAAACTGACCACGGTAGACTTGGAAATCTGTTGCGAAAGATTCCAGGTATGGCGGGACACTTTGAGCGCAATGATCGCCGCAAGGCAGATCAACTGCTGCGCGACACGATCGCGGGCCGTCTTGAGGAAACACGCCTCCAGCTTAGCAACGTCTATCCTGCACTGAGCCGCGACATCATCATGGCGATGACCTACGCAGAAGCGCTAGGGCGCAGCAATACGCGCTTGGCGGGCTTGATCCGCAAGATAGAGTCTGCCCCAGCCGGCTACGCAAGCATGTTTTCAAGCAACGAGATTGACACCGATAAGCTTGAACGTATTTATGCGTTTGATGAACGGTTTTTAGAACAGGCGATGCAGATTGAAGCGGCCGTCGCTGCATTGGATGCCGCAGTGAACGGCGGCGGCGGAATCGACGCGGCAATGAGTACACTCGATAAAGCATTACAGGATGCTAATTCGGCGTTTGACGCTCGACAAGAACTGTTGTCGGGTTTTTCAGGTTAAGCAAATCACAGTTGTTAGTCGCGGGCCGCTAGCCGCCATCAGACGTTGCGAAAATGCGTCTGATAAGCCACTGGCCGCCTATCACTAGCTACTTTCTTCAGGAGCAATCATATGGCTGTATTTGACCGCGTGGCAGTTGACCACTGGCAACGAGATGAAATTGTGCAGAAGTTTCCCAAAGGGGGATTGGGTGATATTAAGTGGGGATCACAGTGTATTGTGAACCCTTATGAGACGGCTGTGTTTGTACGCGGCGGTAAAAATATGGGAACGCTGCCGGGTGGCCGTCACACGATGGAAACGGGCAACATTCCGTGGCTGACTGACTTTATTGAGTCGGGGCTTTTCGGCCGAAAAAATGTTTTCACCGCTGACGTCTACTATGTCAAAACAACCGACATGACGTTCAAATGGGGAACCACACAGCCCATCATTGTTGAGCATCCCAATCGTGGCCCCGGCGCGAGCGCCATCATCGGCAACGGAACCTACATTGCTAAGGTTAAAGAGCCGTGGACCTTCTTGCAGTCAATGGATGCCTTCCGCAATAGCGTGAAACTGAGCCAGCTTAAACAGCGCCTAGACCCGCTTTTAGGCGTGATGTTGCAGGACAAACTGAGCGAGCTGGCAATTGCCAAAAATCTTGGCCCTGCTCAGTTACAGTCGTTCAGTCAGGATCTAAACGAACTGCTGACAGGGTTGCTACAGCCTGATTTTGATGCGGTTGGCATGTCGCTGATCGATTTCAATATTCGCTTTAACGTCCACCCAGAGTCGCTCGAAGTTGTGACCAAGATGGGCTACGGAACCAGCTTTAGCCAGATGCGTATTGCTGATGCAGCGGTCGAGGCGGCTAAAAATCCAGCAGGGGGCAACCTTGCCGAGTTAGGAATGGGCATGATGGGGATTGGTGCGATGCAACAGCAGCAGTTCCAACAGCAGCAACAGTTCCAGCAACAACAAGCGCCACCACCACAAGCTGCACCTCCCGTAGCGGCTCCTGCCAGCGACGGCGGCGCGATGCCAAGCATTATGAACCCAAGCCAAGCGGCTGAGATTCTGATGGTTTCTGAAGAAGATGTGATTGCCGCAATTGAAGCTGGCGACTTGAAAGCCCGCAAGATTGGTCGCGCCTATCGAATTTCACGTAAGAACATGGAAGCGTTCCTAGACGGGTAAGCTAGGCGTTTAGATAATCAGAGCGTTAGGGGCTGTTGTCGAGCTATCTTGTGGTTGAGATTGGTTTGGTGACAGCCGCTGCTCTAAAATACGAGACAGGCAAAGGCAATCGAGGCAATAACTGGCATCCTCAAACAGCCTATGTGAGCAAACGGGTTGTCTTTCTGACTGCTTATGCCCCCTGAAAATGAAAAGCCTCCCACGCATGACCCCAAATTAGGCTGCGATTGGGAGGCTGTGTGTTATGAAAACACGCGCTTCATTTGGATTATAGCTAGAGATTCGCACGCGCAGGGCCGACTATGCGCCGGCCCTGCACAGGCTCTATGCTACCAATACAACTAAAAACTCTTTGTATTCAAATAAAACTGAATACAGTAAATTGGAATCAGAGCAGATCCTATTGCTCTGATTAGACCGATTTAAATAGAAAGAAGTTGGCAGTATCTAGTTTGATTTCGGCCGAACGATCATCAAAATTTGTCGCTAAATTCTCACGCGCAATTTGTCCTAATGGCGAGTGATGCTGAGCAACAACCTGATTCAGTTGAGAGAATAGGTTTGCAGTAATTGATGAAGAACGTCTAATAGCTAGGTTAGATCGACGCATGACAATGTCCCACTATGAGATTTACGAGAGGCTGGTTGATTTATGGTAATGATGATGATGAGCGTGATTTTGTCCGAAATCGATCGTTCATCAGTTAGCCTGTCGTCCAGTTCAATTTAAGGATACGATTTATAAGCCCTAAGCACTGTAGATAATTTATGTCGACTTTGT
>JBMZDF010000724.1:0-2681 GCA_049614105.1 Promineifilaceae bacterium (SeqCode) | reverse complement strand
AATTTGTAAGTGCATCCCTTCATCGGGTTGCACGCAGATCGACAGCATGTTGGAGTCAAATTCGTAGTCGTCTGGCAGCGGGAACAGCGAGAGAGGAGGGCGCTTAAACTTGATTGTGATCTCAGTTGTTTTATCTTTGAGTGCCTTGCCTGAACGGAGATAAAACGGCACGCCTTGCCAGCGCCAACTGTCGACAAATAGACGTAGGGCTGCAAATGTTGGCGTTTGTGAGTTTTCGGCTACCCCTTCTGCTTCGAGATAGTCGTTGTATTGAGCGCGTACCGTATTTTGTGCGATGTTTGTTTTGGTTATCGGCCGAACTGCCGACAAAACCTTCACTTTCTCATTCCGAATCGCGTCCGCCTGAAACGAGGCAGGTGGCTCCATTGCAACGAGTGCAAGCAGTTGCAACAGATGATTTTGGAACATATCGCGCAGGACGCCTGAGCCATCATAGTAGCCAGCCCGATGTCCCACATCGACTGATTCGGCCGCAGTAATCTGTACCGACTCGATATAGTTACGGTTCCAAATCGGCTCAAAAATAGTGTTGCCAAAGCGGAACACCATGATATTTTGAACCGTTTCTTTAGCAAGATAATGATCGATACGGTAAATCTGCTTTTCAGCAAGTACTTCGTGCAGCGCCGTGTTGAGCGCCTGAGCAGAAGCAAGGTTGTTGCCAAAGGGTTTTTCAACAATTACGCGCCGCCAGCCGTCCGCTTCTATGGTCATGCCCAGGTCATAGAGGTTGCGAACGATGGGGGTGAAAATTTTGGGCGGAACGGATAAATAATAGAGGCGGTTTGCGGGACCTGCTTCAATATTTTCTAGCGTGGCTTTAAGTTTAATATAGCCAGAGGGTTCGGTTGTGCTGCCGGGGCAATAAAATAGGCGTTGGCTAAAGGTATCCCATTCAGTTTCATCAAACGGCTCACGGGAGAAGGTTTTGACACCTTTTGCCATTTTTGCACGAAAATCGGCCGAACTCATTTTCCGCCGTGAGAATCCAATAATCTGAAACGTTCCAGCTAGGCGCTGCTTGCGGTAAAGGGTCCAAAGCGCTGGGACAAGTTTACGCTGCGTCAGATCACCTGACGCGCCAAAAATCACAATGGTGGTCGATTCATTCATGAGTTGCTCCGTAGAAAAAGCGCGACCCGATTAGGGACGTTGCATTATGGGGGGAATGCCCGCGCACTGGTTTAAATCTCTATCCTACTAGATATGTTGTGCGTCGCCATACTTACGGAGCAATTTCAGTGGGATTTACGCTTTTTATAGTTTTACGTGCGAGGCGACTTCATATTTGTATAGATTGCCGCGCCCCGCAACAAGACTTGGCAGCGCTTTGCGGAAAGTGACCATATGAGGCGTATTGAAATGAGCCGCCAAATGCTCGTCTGATTCCCAACGCTCGAAAATTAAGAACGTGTTTGGCTCAGACAGGTCTTCATAAAATTGATATTCAATGCAGCCTTCTTCTTGTTGGGTGGCCGCAGCCATTTCGAGCGCAATGGCGACTGCTTGATCGTGTTTGTCGGCTTGGATTTTTATTTTTCCTGCAATGATTAGCATGACTGCTCCTATAAAAAGGTGAGGGTTGTGTTTTATGGTGTCTCTGTGTGCCACCTTGAAATGTCGTCAGATTGTGCCACAGTTTGGTATGTTTGGGTATCGTGTCACCTATGGGTGAAGCTTTGGATGGTTGGGTCATCATCAACGACAAAATTTCTGCTCATGATAAGACAAAGTTAAATGCGCCAGCCTTCCCGTTTTCGGCGTCTTGCATGTCGATGATAAGTGCTGCGTCAAAAATGCTATCGTTGTTGTTGCCAGGTTCGTTTGGGAAATATAGTTGCGTTGTGAGCAGCGATGTATCTGGCCCCTGTACTTTCACGTGGATGTGGCGCGTGCGCCCTGGATATTCTCCTGGGACAATCGTTTGGAGTTGGAAGCTGCCGTTTTCATCGCTGTATTGATGCCCACGCAACAGATACCCTGTGTTATCGTAGTTGCCAGCATCATCCGCATGCCAGAAATCTAGAATTGCACCTGCAATCGGCCGACAATCTGTCGTCAACACCTTGCCCGTCACAACCAACAAAGTTCCTGCCATCCCCTCCTCAAGCAAATTTGTTCGTTGGGGGGTATCGGATGTGTAGAATGGGCCTTCTGTTTGGGAAAGCGTTTCGTCGTGATCATCGCACTGTGGCGTTGGCGCTAGCTGCACAACGTCTGTTTCTTGCGTCGCTTCTGGATAGTTTAGACCTGTGGCAGATTCTCCATCATTGCCGCAGGCGACTAAGATGATACCTGCGGTGGAGGCCAAGCCTGTTTTGATAAATTGTCGTCGTGATAGTGTGTGTTTCATTTGGGTTACTCTCTGTTGATTTGGTTTTGGTGTGGATAGGTTCCATCGGGCCAATGGTTGGTTGGGTAGCTGTATTCGGCCGATTCAAATAGCCCGACCACGCTTGGAATCGTCTCCGCAAGTGTGGCCTGCGTCTTGAGTCGTATTTCGTCTGACTCCAAATCAGCTTCCAAGCCAAGATAGGCGGCCGTTGCCAAATAGACAAACTCAATCACTTTGCAGCTATCGTCACAAGTCGGATCCTTGTACACAAGTTGACATACTCCCCGACCTAAAGGAACGGGGATTCTAGGGTTCGAGCAGAGAT
>JBMZDF010000723.1:0-2683 GCA_049614105.1 Promineifilaceae bacterium (SeqCode) | reverse complement strand
AACGAGGGGCTGAACACTTTTCATTTAAGACCCGTATCTGGGGTCAAAATGTTTCTGAACGAAATCAACATAACCTATACACGCCATTTTCGTGCGGATGGGGATCAGTTGCTTTTTAACTATGCTGAAACAGGTGGTGTGGAGTTTGTTGTAGACAATTTATCTGTCTCCGACAGTGAGACGCTTATTGTTTGGGATGTAAGCAACCCAACTGAGCCTGTTGCAATTCCTATTGACACAGGCGATCTTGGGACAGGGGTTGGAAATACGGTTCGTTTCGGCCGAACACTAGACGGTGACAGCACGTTTTTGGTCAGCACCCTCGCCAATGTTCAAACACCCATCATCTCAAAATACACCCCTATTGAACTCAATCCAACAGATGGCGCAGAGTGGATTGCCGTCACGCATTCTGAATTAAGACCACAAATCGATCGCTTAGCCACCTACCGAGCACAAGCGAATCGTATCGAAACGCATGTGGTTGATATTGAAGACATCATTAATCAATATGGGTTTGGCTATCCTGTCCCAGATGCAATTCATAGCTACATGCAAGCAGGGTATCAAACGTGGTCAACCAAACCAAAATACCTCTTGCTAGCTGGCGATGCAACCATCAACCCTCGTCAACGAACGTGTGTTGACCCCACTGGAAAAGCCTGTTTATTTCCTTGGAACACCTCAGATCTAGATTATGTTCCAACCTATTTGGTTCACCAAGACCCGTTTGTAGGGCTTATCCCTAGCGATCATCCATTTTCACTTTTAGAAGGGGATGACTTAATTCCAGAGATCGCTGTTGGTCGCATCACAGTTGGCAATCGCGATTTTAACAACACGTTCAATTCCACCTCGGCCTTAGATGATCAGGCTAAAAATATTGTTGACAAAATCATCCGCTACGAAGCAGCGTTGGAAAATGAGGAACCATGGACAAGCCGTTTTGCGTTTCTCGCCGATGATGCGGATGCAGGCGGTGCGTTTTGTTACGACAACGAAAATGCGGCCTCACGTATTCCCGATGAATTTTTAAAGACGTTTTTCTGCCTAGACGACTACATTGCGGACAACCCCACCGGGGCGCAAAATCGCATCAATGCTGAATTCACGAACGAAATCAACAACAATAGCGCGGCGATTGTCAACTATCGTGGGCATGGAAGCGTTGTCAATTGGGGCGGTGGATTGCTTACACGTGATGACCGCGTCAATATGTTCAACAACGGGAAACCATTCGTCATTATCAGCGCAGATTGCCTTGATAACTACTTTGCGTTTAATAATTTAATGTCGCTAAGTGAAGCATTTATGCGTGCTCCTAATGCTGGTTCGGTCGCTCACTGGGGATCAACTGGCCTAGGGTTTTCATGGGAACATACAATCCTGCATAACGCTTTTTATGACGGGCTTTATGAAGAATTTTTACCAACTATTGGGGATGCAATCGTTCATGCCAAAACGGTCTATGAACCCAGCCCCGGTAGCCGTTCTGAGCTGTACGCCTTCACACTTCAAGGCGATCCAGCTATGAATATGCCTTATGTAAAACATGAGGTATTTATTCCAATCGTTATCAAGCCTCAAATAGATATACCGAGCCCTTTTCCGCGTGTATCTGAAGATTAGGCTATCTCAAGAATTCACTCATCTACCGTTCCCACAATCACTAGTAGGTTAGCAGGGAACGGTGGAGACCTATTATTCTAAGATAGTCTTAGAGGTATCAATAGCTATGTGTACGCACAAACACATTAGCGGAAAAGCAGAGTACCTGCTCGTTCAATTACTATGCGGTACTTAAACTATTTTAGGAGAATCATGTTGACTTCCAAACGGCTTTTGTTATTAGTATTTATTAGTGTGGCCTGCGGTCTATTTATCATGTCTGTGAACCAAATCGCCCAAGCAGCAAGCCAAGCTGTTGTTCTAAGTAGCTTTACAGCAACGTCAGCTGCTAACGAGACAGTTCGCATCGATTTCGAAACCGATTCCGAAAGTGATATTAGCCACTGGCTTATTAAACGCTCAACCTCGCCAACAGGCTTTATTCCAAGCACCGCTTCAAACTGGATGGATGATGTCATCACGATAAAGCTCAACGGTGTAGCAACACAACAAATCCCAGCAACTGGTGCATCTGCATCTGGCGCTGCCTATGTTGTTTTTGATGAAGATCCTACTTTGACTACTGGTCAGACGTGGTGGTATACGGTTGTTGAAGTTCAGCAATCAAACGGTATCGCTATTAACCACGATGCTGACTTCAAGGATGATGTCGTGATTGGGGATACCTCAACACCTAACGTTGACATCAGCTGGGTCACGACAGGGACAGTAGTTGCACCTGGCGGCTCCACAAGTCATGTTGTTCGTGTTACAAATACGGGAAATGATGCAACCAATGTCAATTTCCGAATTCGTATTCTCCAGAGTACACCAGATGGCTGGTCTTATGACATTAACGGCAGTTCAAGCCTGTACAGTATTCCTGACCCGATTAATCCAGGTGATACTAAAGACCTGACGTTGAATGTCACTGCGCCACTCACTATGGATACTGCAGTTTCAAACGCACAGTTGCAGGTAGAGTTTGCAAGCACTGCAATTACAGTAACTGATGTGGTCAATGTATTTAGCCAAATTGGTAGTCGAGTCTCTATACCAATCATCCTAAAATAGG
>JBMZDF010000722.1:0-2683 GCA_049614105.1 Promineifilaceae bacterium (SeqCode) | reverse complement strand
TACAGGCATCGGGATTCCACAGCACGAGATGCACCGCGTTTTCCAGCAATTTTCGCGCCTAGACAATGCGCTAAGTCGTCGCACGGAAGGAACAGGTTTGGGCTTGTTCTTGACCAAGGCGATTGTGATGGCCCACGGCGGGCAAATTTGGTTTGAGCCAAATGATAATGAGCCAGGAACAACGTTCTTGTTCGCTTTGCCGATGGAGCAAGGTTAAAATTTAAGGCTTACGCAGAACGCTATCTAACCTCCCTCAAAAGGAGTTGGGTCTTTATGCGTTAACCCTAAACTTAAAAACAGCCACTTCCCAACTCTAACAAACGAGGAAACATGCAAACGCAAATCCAGTGCCAACAGTGCCGCCAACCAATTACGGCAAACGTTGAGCAAATTATTAACGTTGACCAAAATCCGCAGTTGAAACAATTGCTCATGCAGGGTCAATTGAACGTCGCAACATGCCAAAATTGCGGCTGGGCGGGACAGATCGCCACTCCACAGGTTTACCATGAGTCAGCACACGATTTGCTGATGACGTTCGTGCCAATGGAAGCCCGTATGCCCTACGCGGAACAAGAACGCATGATGGGGCAAATGGTTCGTATGGTTGTTGAAAGCGTCCCGCAAGCACAGCGCCGCGCCTACTTGCTACAGCCGATACAGATGGTGCGTTATCAAACGTACATAGAGCGGGTTCTGGAAACAGAAGGCATCACCAAAACAATGATTGCGCGTCAAAACGAGCAGGTTGAATTGTTGCGCACGCTGATGAAGGCGGACAATGATGTTGTTGACTATTTGGTGAAAGACAAGGCACGTTTAATCGACGATGCGTTTGTTGGTATGGTGCAGCAAACGTTGCAATCGGCCTCGCAAGCAGGCGCACCAGAGGCAATTGCGCTGTCGAACCTGTCGGCAAAACTGTATCGCGAGACAGAAGCAGGCAAGCGGGTTGAACGACGTCAACTAGCGATGCATGCGTTCCAGATGGAAGCCAAAGCGGCCGAAGGCGTCACGGCCGATATGTTGGCCGATCACGTGGTCAAAAGTCAGACAGACGACACAATGGTCGACATGCTGGTTAATGCCGTTGGCGGACTCACCTATGATTTCTTTACGTCGCTGACGGCGCGGATCGAAACGGCAGCGCACAGTGGCGACAAGCCTTCTGTGATGCGTCTGACCGCGATTCGCACGCGCTTGCTCAAAACATATGATGAGATGCTTGAGGAGTCGGCTAAGCAGATGAAGGCTTCGTTGGACGCGATTAATGCGATTGCGACTTCGGCCGATAAAATGCAAGCCCTACAGCAATACGCAAACCAAATCGACGAAGGCTTCCTCGTTGTGCTAGAACGCGAAACGCAAAAAGCACAAGATGACGGCAACCTCGAACGCACCGTCGCGCTGCGTGAAGTTCGCAAATATCTTGAGGACATGGTCAACCAAAGCGGAATGCCGCAGATGCAGTTCATTTCAGCAATGATGCGCGTGCGTTCGGATGAGGAAATCAACCAAATTTTGGACTCAGCACCACAGCTTGTGGACGGTCAATTGATTGAGGTCTTGGATCAGCTTTCGAGTGAAGTTGGGGCAGATGCACAGCCAGAAATCGGCGCACATCTTCAACGAATTCGCGGCCTGATTGAAGCGCGACTTTAAGTCGATCACGAGTAGTCATTGACGCTATCGAACGTCGCGGTACAAATCGTGGCGTTCGATGAAGTCTAAAACGGCAGCGGGGAGATAGTGGTGACGTTCGGCCGAATTTTCCATCCTGCGCAACATCGTTGATGAAATATCAGCCAACTCCCCCGCCAGCAAATCAACCCGCTCTTGCAACCCCACAATGCCAGCCAGCTTATCCCAATCAACATCCGCTCCAGGGCGCGGCAGCACGGCCAACCGGCACTGCGCGATAATTGACGCTGGCTCGTTCCATTTGTAGAAATCGCGCAACGAATCGCCACCAATCACATACCAAAGATCGGCGTCAGGATTCTCGTCATGGATCAGGGGCAGCAGCGTGCTTGTATAGTGCGGTTCGGGGCGTAGACAGTCGCTTAAACTGAGAGAAAAGCGGGGAACGTCAGCAATCGCCAGCACGGTCATTGACACGCGCTGTGAGACGTTTGATAAATCGGGGCGGTTTTTGTGGGTTGGGTCGCCAACGGGCAGGAAATAGACAACATCTAGGTGAAGCTGCTCAAGCGCAAGTTGTGCCAGCAGCAGGTGGCCGTGATGGGGCGGGTCAAATGTCCCGCCCAACAGACCGATTCGGCGTTTTGGTTCGGCCGCCGCGATCATTCCTCAGACTGCCATTCCAACTCAATTGCACCAAACCAAACCATGTCGCCATTTTGGACACCCGCGTCGGTTAGCGCCTTATTGACACCCATGCGATCGAGAATGCGCTGGAAGCGGATGGCGGCGGCGTCAATTTCAAAGTAGGTTTGACCTGCGATCCGCTCAATTGTGTCGCCACGCACGACCCATTCGTCATCCGCCAGTTTTTCGATGATGAATTGATCGGGGTCCGCTTTCGGCCGAATTACAACCACATCTTCTTCAAGAGGTAGAAATATGGGGTATTCTCATAGAATCAATACTAGAGTAGAGGTTAAACTGGATACTTTAACCACTATCAGTATAGAACCTAGCTATAATCTAAGCTCTAATAATA
>JBMZDF010000721.1:0-2688 GCA_049614105.1 Promineifilaceae bacterium (SeqCode) | reverse complement strand
ATTTAGAAAGTCGGGCGTCTGTCGGCTCAGCCGTCGTTTCGATCAACGACCTGTTCAACTTTGAATCAGTTTATTTGCGGGGCGGCATGACGCTCTACGCGCTGCATGAGCTTGTTGGCGACGACGAGTTTCGCACAATTATGCGGACCTACTATGAGTCTTATGCGGGAGTGACGGCAACTTCGGCCGATTTCATCGCCATCGCCGAATCGGTCAGCGGTGCTGAAGCGGTTGACCTGCTCAAAGCATGGCTGTACAGCAACGAACTGCCAGAACTGCCCTAAAGCAAATTAGCAGGTCAGTAAGTTGGCTTAATCGAAAATACCAACCTGCTGACCTGTCGCAATAGCCGTTTTGAGTAAGTGGGGGGTGTTCGTCGCCTGTTTAAGGTGTTTTCAACTGCATCGATTGATAGGTAATTGTGGCCTCGCCCTCATCGGTGGCGCGTCCACCAACTCCCATCCACAGTTCAATGGGAGCACCTATATACAGCATGTCGTCCGTTGTCATCAGGGGTGCATCGTTCAGAACAAAGCTGATTTCGTCTGCTTGACGTGAAATCATAAGCTTATTCGGCCGATCTGCATCAAGCTGAATCGATCGGGTGCGTAAATCAGTCACGGCTGCGCCATCTTTTTCAACAACTGACAACACAATCTCAGATGCCTCTTGATCAATGGCAGCCAGATAATGTTGGGCGTTTTGTCCGATGAGGAAAAGGGCTGTGCCGCCGTTGAGTGTAAATTCCCATTCGGCCGAAAAGTCATCCATCTCAACCGCAATATCACGGTTGATACAGGCTTGCGCCTCCCCTTGCGAACGTTGAACAATCACCACCCCTTTGCTCATCGTCGTGGCGCAAGACTCGCGCCACTGCTGCTCACCTACCATTTCGATCACGTCATAGACGCCATCTATGGTGACATCGGCCGATGTCGTTTCATCAGTCTCGTCACGATTAAGCTGCTGCGGCAAAAAGATAAATGCCAGCACAATCATCATAACCACACCAATCACAGCCGCAATCAATAGTTGCTGACGTGATGCAGAGTTGTTATCAGGCGGTACCGAGATCACTTTCGGTTTTGATTTGATTTTTGCGGAATTGTTTTTCGATGCGGCTGAAATGTCGTTGGCTTTCTCTTCTTGAGTCATTCGTAACAGTTGATTCGTTGCTACTGCAAGGTTTAGATGCTACGGGTTTGTTAAACAACGCTTACTTCTCATTTTATCGGCACGGAGTGGAAAGCGAAACATACCTTTTGTTCCCTACACAAATAGATACTGTCAAAAAATAAATACGGTCCAGGTGCGCCACAAAAAGCGTTTAGAAGTAAAGTTGCAAGTGGCTAATTATTCAACCATTTTGCAGACAAAGGCTTTTGATAGCCTACTTGATACTGTTTTAACATAAGTTGCGCGTCATGTAAACTGCTGCCTCCCTGAGAAACACATTTTATCAACCACAATTCACAATACGCAGCGTAGAAGGGAAGTATAATTGTAGCAACTCACGAGTAATCATAATTTCAGGAACTCAGACTGTCAGAAAGCAGGATCTGACCATGAGAATGACCGTTGGAGACATCAACATGCTGTTTAAGTGCTGTCGCTGCCATTTTTCTTACCTGAAACCTGACTACCAAACCTCTAAGTTTTTTGACATCGAAGGATCGCATTGAACAATCGTATTTGGCAGACCATCATTAATTTTACAGACGAAAACGGGACAAGCGAACAGATTAACGGCCTGTTCGCAACCTATGTGCGCGGCGCAACTCAGAAGATCAACAGGTCGCGTGTTTTGTCCGCTTTTTCGGAACAACAGGGCGTTATTCAGGATGGACAGGGTGGGGCGATCGTGCTGCGGTTTGACCCAGATGCGCCGCAGGGTGTTGCGCTCACGTTTCAGCCTGAGTTTTCGGCCGAAACACACCCCACCACCCACGACCTCGACCAAGAGCCAATTTCGGCCGAATGGACCCCACCCACACCCGATAGCCCCGCCATCAGCGAACTGTTGCCGACGTTAGAAGCGTTGCAACGTTTGTTGGCTGTGGCGCAAACGGATGAGGCGGTTGTTTGTTTTCGGCCGAATCAAACCGTCACTAGCCAGTGCAGCTTCGCCGCCTACACCCATCTCGACCCTTACGCGATGGCATGGGCAACCATCGACAGCGCCGTTCGCGCACTCGTCGCCCTTGGCATCCCGCTCGGCAAAATCGTGCTGATGACGCAATTTAATGAGCAAGCGGCGCTGGGCGAACTCATCCGCTGCACCCAAGCTTGCCACGACGCCACCGTCGCCTATCGCACACCGATTATCGACAGTTGCGCCACCGACACGGGCGACAGTTTATTCACCGTCACCGCGATTGGCACAGGCGCATCATCCGACAGCCTCCTACCGCAAAAGCTGACCAAAGCAGGCAATCTGTTGTACATCGTTGGCGACACAAAAGCGGAAATGGGTGGCAATCGCTACGCGCTGTTGCATGGTGAGGAGGGCGGCATTGTGCCACAAGGCTTAACTGAAGGGCTGATGCGTTATCGATCGCTTCATCGCACGATCAACAAACAGTTTGCTGTTTCGTGCCGCCCGATCCTAGCGGGTGGTCTAGGCGTGGCGCTGGCGCAGATGGCGCTTGGCAGCGAATTGGGCGCGGACATTGCGCTCAGGCAGGTGTT
>JBMZDF010000720.1:0-2689 GCA_049614105.1 Promineifilaceae bacterium (SeqCode) | reverse complement strand
GGATGCACGCGCAACGTTATTTGTTGACAGACGTGCTGAAAGGGGAGCTTGGTTTTAACGGGTTCCTTGTCACCGATTGGGAAGCGATCGACCAAATCGACGAAGATTTTTACGTGTCGGTTGTGCAATCGATCAACGCTGGCATTGATATGAACATGGTTCCGTTCAAATATCATCGCTATATCGCACTGCTGACGCGAGCGGTTGAGAACGGCGATGTGCCGATGTCGCGTATTGATGACGCGGTGCGCCGCATTTTGCGCGTTAAGCTGATGATGGGTCTGTTTGAGACGCCAAACTGCGAGACGCCAATTGAAGTGGTCGGCTGTGCAGAGCATCGGGCGCTGGCGCGTGAAGCGGTTCAGAAATCGGCCGTTCTGCTGAAAAACGATGACGACCTGCTGCCGTTGCCTAAGGATATGGAGCATATTCTGGTGGCTGGTGCGGCTGCACACGATGTTGGCTATCAATGTGGTGGTTGGTCAATTGAATGGATGGGTAAGCCAGGGGCGATTGCACCGGGGGCAACCATTTTGGAAGGAATGAAGGCGCTCAGTTCGGCCGAAATTGTATACGACCCGGCCGGCGCTTTTGACCAAACCGCACCCGTTGGTCTTGTCGTGATTGCTGAGAACCCTTACGCTGAAGGAATGGGCGATCGTACTGATTTGACGATTTCGGCCGAACAGATCACCCTAATCGAAACGATGCGCAAGAAAGTGGACAAGCTGATTGTCGTACTGATGTCGGGACGCCCGATGATTATCACCGATCAACTGCCCCTGATGGATGCGTTTGTTGCCGCCTTTTTGCCTGGCACCGAAGGGGATGGCCTGAGCGACGTCATTTTTGGCGAAGCGCCATTCACAGGCACGCTGTCTTTCCATTGGCCGCACTCGATGCAGCAAGTGCCGCTTAGCCAAATGGAGGGGCAAACGCCTCTATTCAAAATTGGTGACGGCTTGGTTAACAGCTAAGGAACGGGCGCATTTAACCCCTTAGTCACCCTTACTTCCAAGGCTATTTGTAAAAATAAGCACCCAATGGAGACGTTCCAGCGCAATGTCCAAAAGCATCGCCGCTGGTTCGTCTTCTAAATGACAAAGTTGGTGCATTTATTTAGACAGCTAGTCCAACTGTTTTCTGTAACCAAATTTAGTTTGATGTTCGTGTTTTGAGTTTTCGTCATGTGCATAGACGGCATATGTCGAAGCCCTAGCTTTGCCATGCTTGGCCCCCATTGACAAAACTTGATGGCACGAACGATTTGTAGAGATTTTAAGAGGTAACTTCGTTTGACTTATGCTTTGCCTTTGATGGTAGAGGGTTTGCATCAGAGGTTCCCAAAAGCTGAATTAATTCGGTTTTTAGCTTGTCTAAATTGTCCGACCCTAAGCATTTTATGATTAACTCGCTTGTAAATGAAGAATTGTTTGTTGGGAAAATGCCACTGTGGCAAAGCGGTGGTGAAGTTGAGGGAGCTTATTGCTTCTTAGATGGTGAAAAATATTATCAGATTCGCAACTATGATCAGATGCCACCGTTCTTTATGAGCATCGTTAGTAGTGCTGACCATTGGCTGTTTATTTCCAGTACAGGTGGTCTGTCGGCAGGCCGTGTTAATGCGGAATCGGCATTATTCCCTTACTACACCGATGATAAGCTGGCCGAGAATAGCGACAATACGGGGCATTTGGCTTCGTTTATTGTGTCAGACGGTATACGGCGGCAGCGTTGGGACCCGTTCTCAAATCAGTATGCGGGTGCGTATCAAATCGGCCGAAATCTTTACAAGAATGTCACAGGCGACAAACTTGTTTTTGAAGAGATTAACTACGACCTACAACTGACCTATCGTTATGCATGGCGCACTAGCCCCAAATTTGGGATCGTGAAAACAAGCTGGCTGCAAAATAATAGCAATCAATCTTTGACAGTTTCGGTTCTTGATGGGTTGCAAAATGTGCTGCCCTATGGTGCAACTGTTGCGTTGCAAACACAGCTTAGCAATTTGCTCAACGGCTACAAGCGCAGCGAATTAGAGCCAGAAACAGGGGTTGGCATGTTCGCGCTTAGCGCGACGCTGACCGATTTGGCCGAGCCAAGCGAATCGCTCAAGGTAAGCACCATCTGGCAGTGTGGTCTTGATGAGGCGCGTATTTTGCTGTCAACGCATCAGGTGGCTGCGTTTAAGCATGGTGCAGAGGTGACGCAAGAGGCAGAGATTCGTGGCTATCGTGGCGCATATCTTGCCAACACGATGCTCATCCTTGCCGCAGACGAGACACAATCATGGCACTTTGTGGCGGAGGTTAATCAGGATCACGTGCAGTTGGCGGCGCTGATTAATCAGTTGCGTGAAAATTCGGCCGAATTGCCCGACCTGATCGAAGCTGACATCACAAAAGGGAATGAGGCGCTTGAAGCGATTGTGGCAAGTGCAGATGGGCTGCAATTTTCGGCCGATACGCTCAGCGCCAATCACCACTTTGCCAACGTGTTGTTTAATACAATGCGCGGCGGCATTTTTGCTAATAACTATCAGGTTCGCAAAGATGATTTGCTCGACTTTATCCAGCAGCGCAATCGTCCTGTGTATCAAGCTTGCGAACCACTTTTGCAAAGCTTGGCGACAGAATTCTCCTATGGCGAGTTGTTACGTTTAGCTGACGGCAGCAATGAGGCTGAC
>JBMZDF010000719.1:0-2695 GCA_049614105.1 Promineifilaceae bacterium (SeqCode) | reverse complement strand
CATCTACTCTGGTTTGTGCATAAAAACCTCTGAGGTTTTCGTCAATGACTACTTGGGATCTACTTAAATTATGTTGTTACGCACCAAACTGTTTGGCAAACAATACGAGTTTCGCGACCTGCGCGAGTTGATGGGCAAGGCGAATGAGCCGAAGTCGGGGGACGAACTGGCAGGGGTTGCGGCAAGCAGCGCAGTTGAACGTGTAGCGGCGCGGCACGTTTTGGCGCACGTGCCACTGTGGGCGTTGCGCGAACAACCGGCCGTGAGCGCCGATGAGGATGAGGTCACGCGGGTGATCGAGGCAGGGATCGACGAGGCGGCTTACGCTGAGATCAGCGATTGGACCGTTGGCGCACTACGCGAATGGTTATTAGCGAATACAACCAGCGCGGCCGATATTCAACGCATCACGGATGGGTTGACGCCTGAAATGATCGCAGCGGTGACCAAGCTCATGTCGAATCTCGATCTGATATTGGGCGCGTCAAAAATTCGCGTGACAACCCACTGTGCAAACACGATGGGCGAGCAAGGACGGCTGGCGATTCGATTGCAGCCCAACCACCCTACCGACAATGTCGAAGGGATTCGCGCCAGTATTTATGAGGGGCTGAGCTATGGCGCAGGCGACAGCGTCATTGGGATCAATCCCGTTGACGACTCGCTCGACAGCACCATGCGGCTGCTCGACATGACCAAAGCGATTATCGACCGCTGGCAAATCCCAACGCAGAATTGCGTTTTGGCACACGTGACAACGCAGATGGACGCGCTGCGTAAAGGTGCGCCCGTTGGGCTTATGTTTCAAAGCGTTGCGGGGACGCAAGCGGCAAACGCAAGCTTTGGCATTGATGTGGGCATGATGGATGAGGCGTATGCGTTGGCACAGACGCAATGTTGGACGGCAGGGCCAAACGTCATGTATTTTGAAACGGGTCAAGGATCGGCACTTTCGGCCGAATCTCACCACGGCTGGGATCAGCTCACTATGGAAGCCCGCGCCTACGGCTTCGCCAAGCGATACAAACCGTATCAAGTCAACAGCGTCGTCGGCTTTATCGGCCCCGAATATCTGTACGACGCCACCCAAATCACACGGGCGGGCCTCGAAGATCATTTCATGGGCAAGCTGTCGGGGCTGTCAATGGGCGTTGATGTGTGCTACACAAATCATGCGCGGGCAGGTCAAAATGATCTTGAAACGCTAGCCGTTTTGCTGGCGACAGCAGGCTGCAACTTTTTTATGGGTGTCCCGATGGGAGATGATGTCATGCTAGCGTATCAATCGACCAGTTTTCATGATGGCGCGGCGCTGCGGCAGTTGTTGCGGCTGCGTCCTTTGCCTGAGTTTGAAACTTGGCTAGAAGGCATGGGGTTGATGAAGAACGGAGTGCTGACCGAGAAAGCGGGCAGCATGGAGGTTTTCAAAAGATGACCCGCAGCAAGCGTACAGAAAAAAGAGAATTGAGGATTGATTTGGCTGATCCGACCGTTTCGGCCGAAAAGCCAACCCACCCCAACACCACCGCCCGCATCGGTGTGGGGCGAGCGGGGGCGCGACCTCGCACACGCGACACGCTGCTGTTTAGCGCCGATCATGCGGTCACGCAGGATGCAATTATGCGCCCTGTTGATCCCGATCTGCTGGTCGAGATGGGTCTGCTGGAAGTTCACAGCATGGTCCAATCGCGAGAAGCATATTTACAGCGGCCTGACTTGGGACGTTTGTTATCACCTGTGGCCGTGGAGACATTGCAGGAAACGCTTGTAATGCGGCCTGATGTGCAAATATTTGTGGGGGATGGCCTGAGTGCGGCAGCGATTGAACACAACGTACCGACGATTTTACCCGCGCTACAGTTGGCACTTGCAACGGTTGGCCTGTCGGTAGGTCAGCCGTTTTTTGTTCATAATGCGCGGGTTGGGCTGTTGAATGCGGTCAATGGGATTGTTGATGCGAAGGTGTGTATGGTGCTGATTGGGGAGCGGCCAGGGTTGGCGAGAGCAGAGAGTTTGAGTATTTATGTTGGTTTTCGGCCGAAAATCGACACAACCGACGCCCACCGCAACGTCATCAGCAATATCTATGCTGGCGGCCTCCCCCCTCAGAAGGCCGTCCAGCAGGCAGTCAGCATTGCACAAGCAATGATTCGCCAAGGCACGAGCGGCGTCGAACTACAGTTGTCCTAATATCTATCAGCAAGCACGAGACAGGGCATTTGCCACAACAATATTATGCGAGACAAATTACTTGGTGAGGTTTGGGAATCATTTTATATTGAGCAGCGCAAGGTTGGTTTCATGCGGCGCGTCACAACGTTAGTGCGGGGAAAAAACGTGCTTAGAACGCGACTTACCCTCATGTATGGCCGCGCCCGTTTTAATCATACATTTGCCTACTACGATGAAACTGGCTACCCTTCGCAAGCCTATTTATTCGACAGCAACGATGGCGCACCAATTCACGCTCGCTTTGTTGGCGATCAGATGATTTGTCAGGTTGATGACGATATTTTTACGGAAATGGTTTCGGCCGATGCACGCCCCCGCCACGGCAACTACCCGTTAATTGTCACCATCCCGTTTGAGGTTGGTTATCGAATCGCCTACACACAAATTGATGATGCCTCTTGCACCCAGTTTGGCAAAATCGAACTTGTCTCCCAAGGATGGCGACAGGTACAGGTTGGCAATC
>JBMZDF010000718.1:0-2697 GCA_049614105.1 Promineifilaceae bacterium (SeqCode) | reverse complement strand
AAACGGGCTTTTCACATGCTAAGCCTAAAAACCGTAAGACCGACAGCAAGATCGATAGATCGATTCTTTATACTGTAGGTGTGGCTGCTTGCCACGATATTGAACGCTACAGTTGTAAGTTGAATTTACGCGAAGGGGTAATTAGGCTGATTTCGGCCGAAATTCACACCCTCCTTCGCGCTATCGATATGATCCAAGCATTACGAAAACTCTATCAGTTGCCTTCATTCGCCACACCTCAGGAAGATCGCCAAGCAACTATCCTGAACTCGATCCTTTGGCTAGCGCTCATGGCCTCTACCTCACGATTGGTTATTATTGCGCTTGATCCGGCCGAATCAATTTTTGATGCGGTTGGTGAACGCTTCGGAGGGGTTGTGCTGCTGTTGATCTGCGTCATCATTCTCAAACGAGGGTACTTGACAGCTTCAACAGCGGCCCTGCTCATAGGCACGATTCTCAGCACGGCGCTTGTGGCGGCAAACTTGGGCAATATGGCGGGCGACCCTTTCTATATTCTCGTCTCCACAATTGTTGTCTCAGGTCTGATTGCTGGCCCGCGCGGGGTGGTTTATACGGGATTAAGCGCCATTGCATTAACATTCTTTGTCACTTTTCTGTATAGGGCGCAGATTGTTCCCAGCAAGGCGCTGGTCTTAGAACCTTCGATCGGCTCTGGCTTATCTTTGTCGATCTTGTTTGCAACCCTGACCTATTTGCTTTTTCTTGCCGCCCGCTCACTTGATCATCTGCTAAACAAACTGACGCGCGTCAATCGAAGTCTATATACTGAAATAACTGAGCGCGAGCGGGCAACCGAGGCGTTACGCCATAGTGAAAATGAGCTTGCCATGACGCTTGAAAGCGCCCCAATTGGCATCCTCACGTTTGATCTCGATGGCAATATCTTGCGTGTAAATCGTACCCTTTGCGCGATCCTTGAATACTCCAAGCCAACGTTGCTACACCAACGCATCCAAGATTTGATTGAAACACGCGATTTACCCGCATTTAGCGACCGTGTAAAAAAGCTCAAAGAAGGCATGATATTTGAAGAGCCATTGGAACAGGAATTCCAGTCGGCGAGCGGTAAACGGCTCAAAACAAACCTCCACGTGGCCCTCATCCGCAACAGCGACGGTGCGCCACTACATATTGTGGCAAGTTTGGAAGATGTCACGATGCGCCGACGCGTACAACAGCAAATGGAGTTAGCACAACGCCAGGAAGGCATTGGGGTTCTGGCGGGTGGCATCGCTCATGACTTTAATAATCTGCTTGTTTCGATGTTGGGACAAGGCTCTTTAGCCACAGAACGACTAGAGATGGGGAAGCCTGTTGATGCAAACATTCGCAAAATCGTGACGGCCGCAGAAAAGGCCGCGCTGTTAACAAAGCAGCTTTTAGCGTACGCGGGAAAAGGACAGGTCGAAATGCATGTCCTCTCGCTCAATGCGTTGCTCGACGACAACCGCGAATTGCTTGGCATCACGTTGCCGAAGCAGGTGCAGCTTGTAACCCAGCTTGCCCCCGAACTGCCTGCGATGGTGGGTGATTTAGGGCAAATGCAGCAGGTTGTCATGAATTTGCTGATCAACGCAGGGCAGGCGATGCCGTCTCGTGGGGGAATTATTCGAGTCAAAACCGATCTGCTCCAAATGGGTGCGAAAGCGTTAGCTGCTTGGAACATGGGCAAAACCCAGATGCCAGCAGGGCATTACGTCATGCTCGAAGTAAGTGACAACGGGCATGGGATGGATGCAGCCACCGTCAAACGCATCTTTGATCCCTTTTTTACAACCAAATCTAGCGGTCATGGGCTTGGCTTGGCGGCCGTTTTAGGCATTGTGCGTTCGCATGGCGGCAGTCTACGTGTACGCAGCGAGCTTGGCAAAGGCACTGTCTTCAAAATGATATTTCCTGCTTCTACCAAAGCGCTGCCCAAGCTGGATAAACTGCCTAAGTTGCCAGAAAACCACACCCTGCCTAATGACAAAAGCCTGATTTTGGCGATTGATGATGAGGTCAGCGTGTGTGAAACGGTTGCGGATATGCTCGATATGTCTGGTTATTCGGTCGTTACCGCATTCAGCGGTCAAGCAGGCATCGAAACGTTTAAAAAGCATCAGGGCCAAATTAAGGTGGTTCTGCTTGACCTGACCATGCCAGGTTTAAGCGGTGAAGAAACTTTCAGACAGTTACGAACTATCGATCCCAACATTCATATTGTGATCTCCTCTGGTCACAGTCAGACGCAGGCAAGCGCTGCTTTTGCAGGGGAAACCCGCATCGAATTTCTACCTAAGCCTTATGACTTCCAAAAATTAGAGCGCGTTGTACGTAAATGTTTGAGTTACGCAGAACCTTACATGTAATTTAGTTTATAGTAAAACTGTTCGCTATTCACGATTGCTTCATACAAGCATAATCATCAGTAAGCACCAACGTAAGAGGGGTTTTCTATGATTAAGGTAGTTAAGGGCAGTACTTAAGTGCTCGCCCAACTGCTAAAAATCAAGAGCTGGTCAGGTTCATTCCAGACGAATGCTTGAACTGCTAGGGTATTATCGCCCTTATAGGTCATTCGATGAAAGGGGAGCTTTCATCACAACGACGTCAATTTAATTAGATGACAAAAAGTCTCGATCAATAATCAGACGCCCCAGCGGGGCGTCTCTACAGGTTAACGTCTCTGGT
>JBMZDF010000717.1:0-2707 GCA_049614105.1 Promineifilaceae bacterium (SeqCode) | reverse complement strand
CATCCCCGACTTGAAAGAACAGGGCTTTCACGGGCTAAAGCCCAAGAGCCGTAAAAGAGATGCGACCGCCGCGCAAGGGTGGCGCGGCGGGATGGTTGGTGTTATTCGGCCGAAAATTGCACGCAAATCCGACGCAACGCCTCAGCCAAAATCGGACGCGGGCAGGCAATATTGAAACGCATGAACCCATCGCCACCCTCACAGTAGCTGGTTCCCGTGCTCAAATCGACACGTGCCTCCTCCATTAACTGTCGATTCAACTCTTTTGGCTCAAGTTCAAGCGCCCTAAAGTCAACCCAAACTAAATAAGTGCCCTCAGGATGCACAACATGCAGCTGCGGCATATGTTCCGCGAGATAATCGCGCAAAAATTCGTAGTTGTCGCTGACATATTCCATCGCGGCGTCTAGCCACTCCGCGCCCTCGGTGTAAGCGGTGCGCAGCGCGACGAGGCCAAAAGCGCCCGCGCCAAACAGACCAAGATTGCCCATGAAGCCCGTCATTTTTGCGCGCACGTCTGGGTTTGGAATGTAACAATTGGCCGTTTTGAGGCCAGGGACGTTGAACGTCTTGCTTGGCGCGGTGCAAATGATGGCATTGTCCATCGCTTCGGGGCAGGCGACTGCAAATGTGGTGAACTCACCCCAGCGCAGAATCAGATCGTGGTGGATTTCGTCTGAGACAATCAGCACGTTGTGTTTGCGGCAGAGCATCCCGTAACGATGCAGCTCCTCACGTGTCCAAACGCGGCCGACAGGATTATGCGGGCTGCACAGGATGGCAAGCGTTGTTTTGGGATGGGCAAGCGTCTTTTCGAGATCCTCGAAGTCGATCGTGTAGCGCCCTTCACTATAGTGCATGGGATTGTGAACCAGCGTGCGCCCGTTGTTAGTGACGGCCGAGGAGAAAGGGCCATAAACGGGGGTTTGGATGACAACCTGATCGTCAACTGCCGTGTACGCTTGCACAATAAAGTTGAGCGCTGGCACGATGCCAGGAATAGTCAAAATCCAATCCTTTTCGACGGTCCAGTTGTGGCGCGTTTGCATCCAGTTGATGATAGCGTCAAAGTAGCTGTCGCCAGGGACGGTGTAGCCAAAAATGCCATGCTTTGCACGCTCGCAAAGCGCCTCGATCACGGCTGGCGGGCTGGCAAAATCCATGTCGGCAACCCATAAAGCGAGCAACTCATCAGGCGCAAGCACATCATCGCCAAGCGTGCGAGATGTAAAACTGCCGTGATCATAGATATAGCCCCATTTGGCGGAATCCGTGTTTTGGCGGTTGATAATTTGGTCGAAGTTGAATTCCATTTCCATTTCTCTTCCCACAGTCGATCCATCGAACATTAGGCAGGTTTTCAAAATAACGGCCCATGTGCGGATACTGCATAAGTTGTTGCGCGGAGGGGTTTGCGTTTCATGCAATCCTTGTCAGATTGCAGATGAGCATAAAATCAGAGCGCAGATGATGCGAATCAGGCGAATTTACACGGATGAGATCGGTGAAAGAGAGCCTGATTTGTGTGATTTTTCTTTTCTCGCAAAGCACCAGACGAATTGTAAAAGGGCTGGGATTCACGCGCAATTTATGCGTTAGACAAGCGTTGGAAGGGGCAGGGTAGAAGGGTATAAATTGTGGGGTTTGGGCGGTGTTTTGTGGCGGCGGGCGGTTTATGATTGGGTGCATGAGTGATGATTTATCTTTAACGTCCGCTAGACCGCCCGCAAATTTGAACCAGCTTCGACCTTTATTGCAAACGCCCGAAATGGGGATGCTGACGATTGAACGCGGGCGGCGCAATGCGGCGGTGGCAATGATTTTTTCGATGCATACGGGGGAGTTGACGCTTTGTTTTGGCAAGCGGGCGGCGTATGAGGGCGATCCGTGGTCGGGTGATATGGCGTTTCCGGGCGGGAAAGGGGAGTCAGTGGATGATACCTTTCATGCGATTGCGGTGCGTGAGACGTTTGAAGAGACGGGGTTGGAAATCGGCCGAAAAAATCTAATCGGCGCACTCAACCCCTTAACCACCCACGGCTCAGCGACGCGCCCTGCATTGACCGTTTGCCCTGTGATTTATGGACTGACCGAGCAGCCGCGCCCGTTCAACATCAGCAGCGAACTCGATGAAGCGTTCTGGATCCCATTAGCTCATCTGTGGAACCCACAGAACTTAACAACGTTAACTTATGCGCGAAATGGGGCTGAATACCCTGGGATCGACTACCGTGGGCGTATCATTTGGGGTTTTACGCTGCGCATGTTGCATAACTTTGCAACGCTGATTGGCACACCGTTGGCGCATGTTGTGCTGCACAGGTGATGAATGACCAACTAATCATTTAAGCCAAGCTTCGTGTAGATAAATTGTGCTGCGTAATGGGCAAGCGGTAGCGAGAGGGGGATAAAAATGCGGGTTTCGTCGATGATGCCAAGGGTGATCCACATGAGCAGGTGGATGAGAGAGCCGTAGAGGATGGGGGTGAAAAGATTGGGGGTGGGTGATTTCGGCCGAAACCACCACCCACGAACCGCCATCACGTACACAACAATGTACAGCAAAAACGGGCCAATCCGTATGGGTGAAAGATTTTGCAGAAGCTGGACAACGGCCACACCCCCATAGGTTGCATACGAAAATAGACCGAGCGAAAAATAGGTTTGCCCCGCCAAGGCCAGCAGCGCCATACTCGCGCTCAGAGCG
>JBMZDF010000716.1:0-2714 GCA_049614105.1 Promineifilaceae bacterium (SeqCode) | reverse complement strand
TGAGGTGCATGTTTGCCAATCGGCGGAATCAGCTTGCCAAAGCCGAAGCTGATTGGAAAAAGCTTGCCAAACAGCACGGGTTTAGCAGTGGCGCACTCCCTAAACTACAGGTTATCAATCCTGGCATGGGCAAAGGCGGCAACAGCACCAAGGCGAGCAGCTTAGGAATTGGCGGGTTGAAAGGGTTTTGGCTGATCGAGTACCTCAAGTTTGCAGGCTTTTATCGCGCAGCTCTACCGCGCACCGTCAGTGGCGTTAAGGATCGCAAAACGTATGTCGTTGTTCCGAAGCGGCTAAGCCTGCGCCAGCATACCAACACATTCCAAGCGTTTCAAACAAGCTTTTATGCCGCATCCGCCATCAAAATGGACATTTTTGCCGCGCTGCGCTACTGCCAAACGTTTGTAGAGCAGTGGCGTGATGGGCAAGCTCGTGAAAGCAAGCGGCGGCGGCACAGCGGCAAGCCCAGCGATCATGTTGCCGCCATCGAAACAATTTTCTACAAACATTTGGGCAGTGCCCATGCAACGCTCAATCTTAGTACGATTGCGCTGCCTGATTGGACAAAACAGATCACAACAACGGCCGAAGCCACACAGTTATTAGGCATTATTGAGGAGCACCAGTGGATTTTATATCCGCTCAAGGAAAATCAGGGAGACGCCTACAAACTATTACAACTTTATCGTCGCTTTCTTTCGGGTCGCGATCTGTCTGCATTTTTTCACTTTTGTCGTTTATACGGCAGTTTTGTGATGAGTGAGTATGTGAAGAAAAATCGGCCGAAATTAATGACCCTCACCAACTTGGAGATACTGATGAGCCATCATCCCAAATCAAAAAAATTAACTCCCATCATTAGTAATCAGGGCTTTCTACGCATTGCAGCCGCAATTCGCGCCAGCACCATCACCCCACAATACTTCAAATCGATTGGCAACTCAGGCCCATACGAAATTCGTTATGGTCTTGGGCAAGATTTGATGCGTAACGCCAGCTACCCTGACAAATTTATTGCCGCCTTGAGCAAATTTAGCCAAGCAT
Organism: Promineifilaceae bacterium (SeqCode); assembly: GCA_049614105.1. Taxonomy (GTDB): domain Bacteria; phylum Chloroflexota; class Anaerolineae; order Promineifilales; family Promineifilaceae; genus CALECP01. The sequence goes on along the minus strand of JBMZDF010000716.1, from coordinate 1,670 downwards.
ACATGCAAGAGAACGGGCGCATAAACGAACGGTTCAAGGGCAAACCACCTATCTCGCGCACTCAAATCCGCACGGAAGATTTGCACGAAATCATCACCTTAATTGACACGTACGACTCTGAAACGGTTGCAAGCCTGCTCGTCGCCTTTGGCTATGCAAACAAACCGTCTGATAAAAAGAAAACACAGGAGAAAACAGCATGAAACCAGTTTACTCAATTTCAATCTCGGCCCGCGCCGTTCTCAATTTACACAGCCTAAACAATGAAGGCGGTGAAGGCAATCAAATTCAAACGCGCATGGTTGACATTGTTTACTATGATGACGACCAGAATCCTCTGCAAGCCAACGTCAACGCGATTAGCGGCGATATGTTTAAGCACATCCAAGCCGAACATCTGCATCGCATTGCCACATCAAAGGCGCTGCCGCTTTGCGCGGCGTGCCAGCGTTTTGATGCCAACCGCATGAGCGCCGACCCTGAATTCCGCGCATGGGTCAAGGGCAAGGGGGCAGACAAACGCACCCCCGTGCAGGTTCTCGATCGCTTGCTCACCTGCACCATTGACGATATGGAAGGCAATTTGATTACTGAGGGCGGGTCATCTGTGCCGCGTAAAAGCGTTGTGGAGTTTGGCTGGGTTGTGGGTGTGCCAGAGGCGGTGACAACGGATGAATATTTCCACGTGAAGTACGTGCCAGATCGGCGCGAACGGCCTGATGATAAGGATGAGCGTGAGGGAAATTTGGGGCAGTCGATTTTTCATCGACCGACAAGCAGCGGCGTCTACGCGATTGTCTCCAACCTCGAAATCGCCCGCATCGGCTACAACGACATCGCACAAACGTACACGCTTGACAACGAGAAACGCGCTGAACGTTATGCGGCGTTGCTCGAAAGCATGGCCTATACGTTTATCGAAATGAATGGTGCAATGCGCGGGACGCAAATGCCGCATTTGGTTGCCCTTCATGGGGTCGTTTCAATCAGTCACGGTGTTGCCCCCGCGCCGACCGTTAGCCCCATCGCGCACACCTTTGCCAAAGATATTACGCGCACGCAAACGGCGATCAACGCACTGCATGGGGAAGAAGTGATTGATGTGCGTTCGTTTAAGACGGTTGGCGAGTTCACCGAAATTATGACCAACATTATCCAGTCAACGACACCGTATGAAATGCGTATCGCGGCATAGGAGGCTGTTATGTGGTTGATTGCAACCTATCAGCCGACCGCATTGTTTAGCTTGCGTCCTGCAAACGCCACAACCAGCGGAGGCAAAACGCTGTTGACGCCGACGCCGTTTGCGATCAAAATGGCGCTGCTTGACGCTGCGATTCGTGTGTATGGCAAGCAGAATGCGGCGACGTGGTTTCCTAGCATTCGTGATCTTGAAATTGCCGTTCAGTTGCCGCGCCATCTGATGGTGGTCAAAACGTTTATCAAGATTTTGCGACCACACAAAAACGGGGCAAAGGATACATTTGGGACGGGTCTACTCAGTCCCATGGGGAACACGATCGCGTATCGTGAGATGGTGCAATTTAGCGGGGTGTTGCGACTGGCATTTCGGCCGAAAACACCACCCCCTTCCCCTTTCCAAAACTGCTGTCCCAAATTCACTACCTAGGAAAACGGGGCGGGTTTATGCAGCTCCAGTCCGTGAACGA
>JBMZDF010000715.1:0-2715 GCA_049614105.1 Promineifilaceae bacterium (SeqCode) | reverse complement strand
CAACCGCAGTCGAAGAACTGAAAAAATTGGATCTACCATATCTAAGTATTTTTGTGGTTATCCTAGGGGGTTTAAGTAGATATTTCGTAGCAGGCTATTTTTCAGCCATGAATATTCCATTATATCGTCTCCAATTCCCTCTATGGGAGTATCTAGAAGTAGCTTGGAAACCTCTTCTTGAGATTTTCTTTTGGTTACTAGTAATACACATCATATTAGAAATAATGGGCTCTTGGGTATTATCAACCATTACAAATAGACCCTTTCTGACACACATTCAAAAAACAATAACCGAATGGTTAGAAAGACATTTCAGTTTTTCAGTCAAATGGTTTGCAAAACATTCAGTAACAAAATCCCTTGTTACACTTATAATCCTTTATTTTCTAATTTTCATAAATGGGTTTCACACTTTAATTTTTCAACACGGGGAAAGTCGTGGAAGAAGTGTCTTACTTGATAAAAGCCCTATGGTTGGATTTACTTCAACAGCCCAACTGGATACATCCAATATAAACTTAGTATCTGAAGGTATCTATCAATATGATAGTCTCTATTTGTTGACATATAACCAGCAAGACTACTTCTTCTTTGAAGAACTTGATCCTGAGACGTGTCAACCAGATGCAGTGTTTATTGTAAATAGTAACGAATTAGCCCAAGTGACAATTCACTCGACAACCAAACGACAGCCTCTAGATTGCACCCGCTAATCATAGTTCAGATAAAACATCCTTTGAAATGTTCCCAGAAAATTACTAGGTTAAAAGTCAAACCCACCCACCAATTTTAAACACAAGTAACATTCGGCCGATTTCGCATGTACAATTCAGGACAAATACAGTTTAAGCTAGGAATATGTACGAATGGTAGATTATCCGCTCTTGTTGATTGCAAACCCTGACGTTGAAATTGAAGAAGACATTGATACGCTCGAAGATGTGGGCGATGATGATTTGTGGAAAGTGATTATCCACAACGACGACGCCACGCCGATGCAGTTTGTGATCTACGTGCTGGTCGAGATTTTTAAGCGGCCGATTGTGTTTGCCGAGGCGATCATGTGGGAGGCGCACAACAACGGCATCGCCGTGATCTGCTCCCTGCCCAAAACAGAGGCTGAAACGAAGGTTCGTCAGGCCCATTTCCGCGCTCGTATCTCTGGATATCCCCTAAAGTTAACAATTGAACCTGCTGACAGCTAAACGGCTGTTTCCCTCGCATAGCCGTTATGTTAAAATTTGCCTATGCAAGCCAATCAGGGAGCCAACGAACTCTTAAACGAACGGTATGAATTGTTGGAACGTGTCGGCAGTGGTGGTATGGCGTCTGTCTATCGGGCGCAGGATCGACGCTTGGGTCGCATCGTTGCGGTCAAGTCATTGCATTATTCACTGACGGATGATCCCGTTTTCCTGCAAAAATTCAGAAAAGAAGCGCACGCGGTTGCCAATTTAGCACACCCCAACATTGTGACGGTGCATGATATTGGGCAAGATGACAACAAACATTTTATCGTGATGGAGTTTGTTGAGGGTCAAACGCTCAAGCAACTCATCCGCAACCAGCCCGAAGGTCGGCCGATTTCGATTCAACGGGCGCTCGACTTAACAATTCAAATTTGTTCAGGACTTGGCTACGCGCATCGCGCAGGGCTGGTACATTGCGACATGAAACCGCAAAACGTGCTGGTCGCTCCCGATGAACGGGTTAAGGTCACTGACTTTGGAATCGCCCGCGCCATTAGCGAGGCAACCGTTGGCGGGGAGCAGGTTTGGGGAACGCCACACTATTTTGCGCCAGAGCAGGCGCGTGGTTTACGTGCAACGCCTTCGTCTGATGTTTACTCGCTGGGCATAATTTTGTATGAGTTGTTGACGGGTCAGTTGCCTTTTTCGGCCGAAACACACACCGCCCTCGCCCTCAAACATATTCAGGAAGAGCCGCCGCGTGCGGGCGACCTCAACCCCAATATTCCCGAACAGCTAGATGATATTTTGGCAAAGGTGATGTCGAAGGAGCCTGTGCAGCGTTATCGGACGGCGGGGCAATTCGGCCGAATTCTAGCAACCTACCGCCAACGCGGCTTCGAGGAAACGGAAGCCTACGCTCTACCGCGCAACTACACAACTGAGTTTTTCCCACGTCCCCCGCGCGAAAATCGCCAACCCGACGACACACAACAGCCAACCCCCACGCGCAACACACCCATTCGCGAGGCAACTCCTGGCCCACAGCCGCCTGTACAGCCCACGGACACGGACAACGCAGCAACCCAGATATTTTCCCGTAACAATCCCATTGTGCGCCCAGAGCCGTTGGAAGAAACGGAAGCGGTCGAACAGCAAGTACCCGTACGACAGCAGACGCCTGTACGACCTGCGTTTCCTGCACACATCCCGCCGATAGAGTACGAAGACCCTTATCCCGAATCAATTATTGATGAGCTAGCCACCGAGGCTGAATTTGACTGGGTTGCCGTTGCTTTGGGCATCATCGCGCTTATCGCCGTGCTGGGTCTGATCCCGCTTTGGTACGCCGTCTACATTCGGGCGCTTCCATAAAAATAAAGGATGAGGCGATGCAATATGAGTTGAACCATCTCTAAGGTTCCAAATCGCCAAAAAGTCATTGACGAAAAATTGACCAGCTTTTCTAATGGAGACGCGCCAACGGCGACGTCTCTACCAGAGACGTTAACCTGTAGAGACGCCC
>JBMZDF010000714.1:0-2729 GCA_049614105.1 Promineifilaceae bacterium (SeqCode) | reverse complement strand
TAAATAGGTTTCTCTATTCTGCACATCCCAATGTTTTATCAGAAGAGCAGTTAGCTAATTACAAGCTTGCAAAAAGCTGTTTTTCGATTTTGGATCCCACATATTCTTTTGCTCACGTTAACCCAAGCACAAATGAGATTATGTTAAATAGCCCATCAGGGTTAATTTATCTGGAGTATCTTTCTTCAGGCTACAAAGCCTGCTTATCCATCCTTCTTGGTGTAATTAAAGAAATAGAATATAGATTCCAAGAAACTAAACTGCGTGCTGCTCAATTCGACGGCATATTATTGATCGATGAACTTAGCTTACATCTGCATCCAAATTGGCAGGCTCAAATCAAAGATTTAATCTTAAATACATTTCCTAATATCCAACTTATAGCAACAACACATAGCCCGCATGTTATACAACGATTATCACCGAATGAAATTATTGCTCTTTCTAGGACTGAAAATGGTGTTGTGAAACGAGAATTGCCATCAAGCGAATATGGATATCAAGGATGGACATTAGAGGAGGTGCTTGAAGATGTGATGGGCATGAGCTCTACAACTACTCAATTATTAGATAGTATGTTCTCACGATTTGAAGAATCAATTGAACAAGAAGACTATCAACAAGCTTCACTTGCATTCAAGGAATTAGACAAACTGTTACATCCAAACAATCACCTAAGAAAGTTGCTGCGCTTACAGTTGGCATCTATTGCAGAAGATAATGATTAAGTTAAAGAGAGGCCAAAAACCATCACATCTTACCGATGCATATGTTGCTCAAAAGACCGCCGATTTTAAAGCTCAGGGGACACGAGTTTGGGATGATCAAAATATTAAGAAGGCTCTACTGAAATCATCTAATGACAAGTGTGCCTTTTGTGAATGCAAAATTGATGAGGAAAGTAAGTATTTGGAAGTAGAGCATTTTAAATATAAGAAACAGCACCCAGACGACGTACTAGAATGGGAGAATTTGTTGCCATCTTGTAAACGGTGTAATGGGAAAAAGCACACGCATGATGTTGTACTTGAACCAATAATCAACCCATTTATAGACAATCCTGCGACTCACATAAAACTACATTACTACAGACTAAAATATAAAACTACTAAGGGGAAAATAACTATTAGTACTTTGGGGTTAAATGATACTCGCAAGGTAACGAGAAAGCGGTTTGAGGTTGGGGAACAGTTACAGAGAAATCTCGACATGATTCAAGATCGGCTTGAATCATATAAGGAGAATCCGATAACCCGACGTAAGAATAAACTAGTAGGCTGCATGCATGATACTTTACAAGAGGCAATGCCCTGCGAAGCATATTCCGCGACGGTTGCAACAGTGTTACATAACGACTCCGAGTACGAAGAGATTAAGAAGGAGTTGATTAGACTAGAACTTTGGTCTGTAGAGTTACAGAATATGGATCGAATATCATCAGATCTTGTACTTAATTAGAAAAGTATGACAGCACCACTAATCAATCTCAAGATATTAGATTTTTCTACGCTGCTGCCTGGCCCGTATGCCACGATGATGTTGGCCGATTTGGGGGCGGAAGTGTTGCGGATTGAAGCGCCGGGTCGGCCGGGCTTGATGCGGCTGTTGCCGCCGTTTGATCAGGATGGCGTGTCGGCAGGACATGGCACGCTGAACCGCAGCAAGCGCAGTTTGGGGTTGAATTTGAAGACGGATGGCGCACTTGAAATCATCCAAAGCCTAATCACCAAGCAAGGGTACAACATCATCGTCGAGCAAATGCGCCCCGGCGTTATGGATCGTTTGGGCGTTGGCTATGAAGCACTCAAAGCGGTTTGCCCCGATATTATTTACTGCTCACTGACAGGCTACGGGCAAACGGGGCCGATGCGTGACCGAGCAGGACATGACCTCAACTATCTGGCGCTGTCTGGCATGTTGGGCCATTATGGACGCAACGGTGATCACATGCCGCCGCCGCTGCCCACGCAGGTTGCCGACATTGGCGCGGGCAGTATGCATCTTGTCATTGGCTTATTGAGCGCCGTGATTCGCCGCACCGCGACGGGTGAGGGTGGGCATGTTGATATTTCGATGCACGATGGGTCGGTTGCGTGGAATACGACGATGGCGGCTGAGACGTTGATGAGTGGCATTTCGGCCGAACCCGAAGCAAAACCGCTCAACGGCGGCACATTCTACGACCTGTACGAAACATCAGACGGCAAACTGCTCTCGGTTGGGTCGCTTGAGCCAAAATTCTGGAAACAATTCTGTCACGCAATTGGTCGCGATGACCTGTTTATACGTGGGCTAAACTTTGATATTGAGGCACAGCAGGCGCTCAAACCAGAAATTCGTGCCGCCATCAAGAGCAAAACACTGGCGGAATGGGAAATCATTTTTGCTGATTATGATGCCTGCGTGGAGCCTGTATTATCGACGCAAGAGGCGCTGGATTCGGCGCATGTTCGTGAGCGCGGCATGGTGGTTGATGTGGCGGGGCAGCAGCAGGTTGGCACGCCGATTAGGATGACGGGATTTTCGGCCGAATACAAACACATCGGCGCAAAACTCGGCGCACACACACATCAAATTTTGCAGAGCCTCGGTTACACAGACGATAAAATCAACCAGTTGCTACAAGACGGTGTTGTTGCAGGCAACCAATAATGACGCACACGATTTGATTATGGATGTGTTTCATTTGAGTAAAGAGCGGTGGCTGAGCCAGTCGAAGCCTGAGCGAC
>JBMZDF010000713.1:0-2741 GCA_049614105.1 Promineifilaceae bacterium (SeqCode) | reverse complement strand
GCTCTGGCGATGGCTCTGGCGATGGCTCTAGCGATGGCTCTGGCTCTGGCGATGTCGATGGCTCTGGCGCTGGCGATGGCGCTGGCGATGTCGCTGGCGATGGCTCTGGCGATGGCGATGGCGATGTCGATGGCGATGGCTCTGGCTCTGGCGATGGCTCTGGCTCTGGCGATGGCTCTGGCGCTGGCGCTGGCGCTGGCGATGGCGATGGCGATGGCGATGGCGATGTCGATGTCGATGGCTCTGGCTCTGGCGGACGGAATGCATATGAATCTGTACACTTCTTGCAGAAGTGCCACAGATTCATACGCGACACCCAAGAAACAAAGTAACATCCGCGCATCAAGGGGATCTTCGCCCTTCATTCTGAGAAGTCGAATTTGCTCGCTACCGCGTACTAAGGCAAGCAGTGAGGCATCTTGACTAAGCAACATTTGTAATGTCGTTGCAAATAAGTTAAAAAAGTCGTCTGCGCTGCGCAGCATCCCTGCCGTTAGTATAAATACCTCACGCCAACGGTCATCAGTTACGTGACGCATCAAGAGTGGCAGCATTTTGCCCAATCGGGCATTTTCCACAATGTGCAACGCCGTAAAATATTCTTGCAAGGTTAAATGTGAAAAGGAGTGGATACGCCACGCCCGCTCAACCAAAATGCCATGCTGTGCTTCAATTACCTTCAACACCTTCTCCCCATCTGGATCTTTGACCGACTGGAAAGATTTCAACGCGTTGGCAAGCAATTCACTTAGTTCCGCCTCTGGGAGAAAGTAATCTCCTTGCTCAAACGTATGCGCCGCCACCGCCGCCAGCATCCACTTTTTCTCTTTTAGCTGCAATCCTTTATAAATCCCGTCTCGCGTAATGTTTCGATTAGCATCCCATTTGCTCAGTAGCGCCCGCGTTGCCTCCTCATAAATTTGGCTGCGCTCATTGGGAAAGGCGTTAAGCTCTTCAAAAGTCAGGCACAACAGCGTCATCAGCAGCGGCACCTGTGCCAGTTCACGTAACATCTTATTGCCTTGATCCTCAACTAACGCCTCAACGCAACGCGCCATCTTGTCCACATCATGACTGAACCAATTCTTGATAAACGTGGTCATCTGCTCTGGCGTAAAGTCAGCCATCTCGACATATTCAAACTGGATAAAGCTGTAGTCGGTGGCAGCAACACGGCAGGTAATCAGCGTTTTACCCGCCCCAAACTGATAGATAAACTCATTGAGCGCATCAACGAGATTGGCACGGCGGTTGTTTTCAAGATTGACTTCATCTAGGCCATCAAACAACACCAGCGCCCGTCCCGTTTGCAGCAGATGCGTCACAAACGTTTTCGGGCTGGGTATCTGGTGGACTCCGCAAGTATGCGCGACATAATCGAGAATTTCCGCACCCGTTTTAATATTGGGATGCTTATCTGACAACGCTTTGAGCGTGATAAAAATAGGAAAGTAGGGCAATTTGCGCTGAATCGCCTGTAGCGCAGCCCACTTCATGAAAGTCGTTTTACCCGCACCTGGCTTGCCAAGAATGTACAGCTTGTCGTGTTCCTCAAGCACGCGCATTCCATTTTTGCGCACCAGCTTTTCATGCCACGCAGCGCTGCGTGGTGCGAACTCACTGCGCAGAAATTTGAGATCGTGACGACGTTCGGCGCTCACTTTGTCTAGCACGTTGACATCGGTGTAGATGCCCTCTAACGGCTGACTTTCCAGTTTGCCCAGCACACGTACAAAGCCAACCTGTTTATAAAGACTTGTGTAGTAACGTTCGACCGCCCAGCGCCACTTCACTTCGTCTACGCTGCGGCTTGCGATATTTTGTGCGAATTCTTTGCCTGTTGTGTTCCATAACCAGTTAACTGCGGCGGTTGCGATTAGTTCAAGCGTCATTGTTCCTCCAGTTTGCTAGGGCAATTGTAGCTGTGTGTTGTTTGATGGCAATTGTGGGGGAAGAACGGACTAAACAGTCCGTTGAACGATGGCGAGGAGGGCGAGTTGGCCTAGATCGAAGAGGGGGATGGGGGTGTTTTGGCGGAGTTGGGCGACTATTTCGGCCGAAAATCCCACATAATCCAGCACAATCGCCTCTAGCTGATGCTGCTCGATCATTTTGTGCAGATAAGTGACAAAGGCACGATCTTGATTAGCGAGAGAAGCGGCCCACACTTTCGGCCGAAATCCCGCCCCAGCCCAGCGATCGTGAATTGGCGTCACCTGCTCCGCAACGGGCGTGATAAACCCCAACGAGGTCAACCCCCGCTGGCGAAACAGATCGCGCCCCACGTCAAACGGCTTGATCAGCGGCAAACGACTTTCAACCGCCGCAAAAGTTCCCGCGCAAAGCAGGATGATGGCGGCAACTTCGGCCGATTCCAGCCGCGTCACCGCTGCCTGCAAACGTCCAATCAAGAACGATTCCTCCACAATCACCGTCTCACCCGACTTCATGCGGGTCATGAGTGGATAAGCAGCGTTGTGGGGTGGGAGATTTTCGGCCGAAATGCCATCCAACGCCCCCATCTGCACAATCTCAATCTCAGGCAACATCACCTGCAACGGATCAACCAAATCCGCACGCGGCGTCTGCCCAATAACAAGCGCTCCAATTCGTATCTGTTTATTCATAACGTCACCTGTTATCCGTTATCCGTTATCCGTTATCCGTTACCTGTTATCCGTTACCTGTTATCCGTTATCCGTTATCCGTTATCCGTTATCCGTTATCCGTTATCCGTTATC
>JBMZDF010000712.1:0-2752 GCA_049614105.1 Promineifilaceae bacterium (SeqCode) | reverse complement strand
GCTGCATCTGACATCACATCCCCCACCTCATCAAAATCAGCATCGTCTGATACCTCCATCGCACCTTCTGTCTCATCGCGGGCAACATCCTCCGCCATTCCTTCCTCAGCCGCTTCCATGACTTCGGCTATGATGGGGGCTGTCGGCTCTGCTGTGGGCCGGCTGGTAGACCGAGCCGTGGGTTGCGCAATTTCGGCGGGTGCTTCCTCCACAACAATTTCTGGCGCGGCTGCATTTTCGGCCGATTCTTCTACCGTCACCTGCTCCATCGCCACGGGTGCGCCCATACTGCCCCTGCTCTGACTTGAAAACGCTGCAAAAACCAACAACAGCATAAACATCAGTCCTGCCATCGCCGTTGCGCCGCGCAAAAGTGGGTAGGCACGCGCTTCATAAGCAGGCGCAGGGGTTGCAAATTCAGCCGGATCAAGAATAAAGTTGCGTGGTGCAGCGGCTCGCGGCATCAATTTCAGCCCAGATTTGAGCTGTTGCAGCAATGCGACATCAGCTTGCAGGGTGGCATCGTCACGCATCTGCGCTTCAAACTGTTGGCGTTCAGCCTCGGAAAGCTGATTATCAACATAAGCGGTGACACGCTCCTGTTGCCGAATTTCGGCCGATTTCGTTAACTCACGCAACCAATCAAACATGCTTCTTTAATGCCAAGTGCCAAGTGCCAAGCGAAAAGTCCAATGCTCTTCACTTTCAGCTTTTCACTTTCCACTTTCTTAACGATACTTACCTGGTAAAAGTTCCAAAAATCCTCGCAGACAATCCTGCAATTTACGACGCGCACGGTTAATACGCGATTTAACTGTGCCCAGCGACACTTCTAAAATGTGGGCAATTTGTTGATAGTCGTACCCTTCCACATCGTAGAGTACAACTACGGAACGTTGCCCTTCTGGCAGGCCGAGCAAACAACTTTGAATCGCGTCAAACGTTTGGCTGCTCGCCATCTGATCTTCAGGGGATGCACCCTTGTCGCGCAAAAAACTAGGCGACTCGTTTTCTTCTGTTATCTGATCGATTGAGGGTTCAGGGCGACGCTTTTGGCTGCGCAGGGCGTCTAAACATTTGTTGTTGACGATACGAAACAGCCATCCCTTGAAGTTGCCATGCTCAAAGCGATTGAGCGCTTTGTAGGCGGAAATGAACGCTTGTTGGGTTGCGTCTGCGGCCGAAGCGGGGTCGCCCATCATACGCAAGGCAAAGTTGTAGGCGGCATCTTGATAGTGTAAAACGAGCGTATTAAACGCTTGCACATTGCCTCGTTTGGCGGAATCAATCAGCCGAACCTCGTCCATGTGGCCAAGTATAACGAACAGCGAATGGTGACGCGACCCCCCAACAAGGAATCCTAAAACATAACGCGCAAAACATTGTCTAAGAATTAAAACGTTTTGCATTTTATGCAGAAACTGAACCCACATCGAACCTATATCAAGACCAATCAGGGTTTCTTTCCAAATTGGGATTGACAGCATAAAATGATTGTTCTATACTTCCCGCCGTCCTAAAGACCACGCCGAGGTGGCGGAATTGGTAGACGCGCGCGACTCAAACTCGCGTACCATTGGTGTGTGGGTTCGAGTCCCACCCTCGGTATAAAAAACCGCTCAAATTTGAGCGGTTTTTTGTTGCCTAAACACCCTGCAATATTGTTTAGGGGTCAATTGCATAGCTAAATTTATGTGATTGGCAAAACATTAGCATAAAAGATCCCGTTTATCGCCTAAAACATAATAGCCAGCCTCTAAAAATCCTCTCTACTTGATGAGATTATCACTTATTGGATCTTGATACTGCCTTCAGCCGCTTGTAGAATAAGGGTAGAAGCGTTTAAGAATTCCAGATTTCAACGGCTGTTGATAGGTGGTCGTGTCAGTTCAGAATGCCATCGATCGATTAAAACAACTCTTCAACTATTCCAACCGCCCTCTTCGCACATCATAGAAAGATTGAATGGGGGCCTATTCATACTGTATCAAGGAACGTCAGAGGTACAAATCACGTCCGTAACAGGATTGATGTTTGGATCGAAAGAAGCACAACTCAATATAGGGCGATACATACTGTTACATAGTTTTCAATGATACAAGTGTGACTTACTTAATACTTTGCAAAGGGTTAACTTAGTATGGAACAACTAATCAATTTGAACGTTACAGAAGTAATTACGCACATCGAGACGCTCTGCCAAGCGAGGAAATCTGGCACCGTCTTTCTACTCACAGAAAAGAACAAGTTTGCGCAAGTAATTATTCTGAGTGGTGCAATCATTAATGCTCGTTATCTTAGGCAACGTGGGATGAGTGCCTTAGAAACTATTTTTCAATCGAATCGTTTTAACCAGTTCTCGTATAGGGAGAAAACCGCGTCGGCAATTGGATCACAGCAAGATTCTCAATTTCCAACTCAAAGCAAAGTACTAACTTTTATCAAAGAGACCGCAGAGGCTAAGATAAGCAAAGGAGGACCACAACGCAATGTTAGTAAATCAATTAGCCCTGCGCGGATCTCAAGACTTGTCGCGCCAGAATTAGCGGTCTATCTTGGACCAATAGCGACAATTATTTGTGACGGCTATCTTGAGAATGCAAAAACGCCCGCTGGCGTCATGCGGGCCATTGATTCGATTGCTAGCGAGATTGACAATCTCACCGATGCAACAACCTTTTCACGTATGGCCAAGGCAAAAATCAAGAATTTTCTATAGCGCATCGGCTTGAAAACCTCTAAGGCGGGAGAA
>JBMZDF010000711.1:0-2758 GCA_049614105.1 Promineifilaceae bacterium (SeqCode) | reverse complement strand
CCGACTTGAAAGAACAGGGCTTTCACGGGCTAAAGCCCAAGAGCCGTAAAGTCAAAGCACCCATATCAACTTTGTACTTAATGTTCAAAAAATCACCCTTTTTGATCTCTAAACTTATTAGCCTTTCACGGCAACTGTTGTGTCGTGTAAGGCAGATAGACAGCCCTATCGTGCAAAATAGAGTTTGAACGTTATCTTCAATTAATAAGAGAGTTATGTACCACATTGGATTCATCATTGAACAAGCTTTAGGGCATATCACCCACGGCAAAACGCTAAAACAAAACCTGGCGCATGATCCATCGATTGCATCCTATTGGGGCCTGCCGCGTCAAGATGTCAACGGCTTATTGGGCAAAGTTGGCAACTGGACGGTCAAAGCGGGCATGCAAAGTCGGCAAGCGATTCGCCAAATGCAGCGCGAAGCAAAACGCAGCAACGCCAAAATCGACGCGCTTTTTTTCCACACGCAGGTAACGGCCATCCTTGCACAAGATCGGATGAGCCATATTCCTAGCGTTGTGTCCCTTGACGCAACCCCGTTGCAATATGATTCTCTGGGCGAATTTTATAATCACCAAGCAGGCGGCGGGCGCTCGGAAAAGGTCAAGTTTTGGCTCAACCAGCGTTGTTATCAGCAGGCCAAACATATCGTCACGTGGAGCCAGTGGGCCAAGGACGGGTTAATTGGGGAGTATGGCATTTCGGCCGAAAAAATCACCGTCATCCCTCCTGGCGTCAACCCTGAAGAATGGAAACGCCCCACCCAACGCACATTAAACGGCGACGCCCCTCTCAAAATCCTGTTCGTAGGGGGTAACTTGGATCGTAAGGGCGGCAAATTACTATTGGAAGCAAGTCAGCGATTGCTACACAAAGGGTTCAACATCGAACTTCACCTAGCAACACGCGACAAAGTAGCGGATCAGGCCAACGTTTTTGTCTACAACCATATGCAGCCCAACTCCCCAGAGTTACGCGCCTTGTATCACGATTGTGACATTTTCTGTTTGCCAACCTATGGCGACTGTCTACCGATGGTGCTGTCAGAGGCGGCGGCAGCCGGAATGCCCAGCATTTCGACCAACGTGGCGGCTATCCCCGAAATTATTCGAGATCAAGAAACAGGTTGGATTGTTCCGACTGGCAATGTTGATGCGATTGAATCAGCCATTCAACAGCTTATTGAGCAACCTGAACGACGGCTTGAAATGGGTATGCAAGCACAAGTCCGTCTGGGTCAAACCTTTGACGCAGAGAAAAACGCACGACGATTGCTGGCACTGCTAAAACAGGTGGCGGACCAATCGGTCGCAACCCCAAATCTAGCGCTATCGAACTAACCCATTCAGCCACAATTGACCGATCAGGTGAAAAGTGACACATAAAAAGTAGTGGGCAACGCAGCGCTTCCTACTCAAACCAGCTCACTTTTCACATCCCCTAATTATGAACGAGGTATTGCTAACTGTATCCGGTGTCATCAAAGACGGCCTTTGCGAGCAGATAACCAAAGGTGAAAAGCCGATGGCTGACTACATTCAGATGGCGAAAAATTTTGAAGCCGATCTGATTGATTATCGCAAAGCACGTGAACTCAGCGGGCGCTGGGGGAAGGTGTTTGAACGTCTGTTGGGCATCAACTTCCTGCTCGCTTTTGTCTGCTTCCGCATGCGCCACAAATATCGTGTCATTTTCACCGATGGGGAGCAGATTGGTATCCCGCTTGCGATTTTCCTCAAATATCTTGGGCGCAAAGATACACAGCGGGCTGCCCATCTAATGATTGTGCATATTCTTTCTGTGCATAAAAAGCAGATATTTTTCGACTATTTGGGCATTCAGTCACATGTTGACGTGTTTTTCGTTTATTCAACTTGGCAAAAGTCGTTTATCGAAGAGCGTTGGGGTGTGGAGTCTGAACGGGTTGTTTGGACCCCCTTCATGGTTGATGGTGATTTCTTCTCACCTGATGCGGAGATGGAAGATATTCGGCCGAAACTCGACATCAACTACCCTGGCCTTCCGCTTATCTGCGCCATTGGGCTTGAGTTCCGCGACTATCCAACGTTGATGGAAGCTGTTGACGGGCTTGACGTTCAGGTCGTCATTGCCGCCGGTAGCCCTTGGTCAAAGCGGGACGACACTACAGACGGCTACCGAGTGCCTGACAACATTCTTGTCAAACGCTTTACGCAGTTCGAGCTACGCGCCCTGTATGCTGCCTCTGAATTTGTCGTCATGCCGCTCTATCATGTTGACTTTCAAGCGGGTGTCACCGCTATTTTAGAAGCGATGGCAATGGGAAAAGCGGTTGTCTGCACCAGTACGCCGGGGCAAACAGACTGTATCATCCACGATGAAAACGGCTACTATGTGCCGCCAGAAGATCCGCAGACGCTACGCATTGCCATCAACTACTTGGCAAACAATCCTGATGAGGCGAAGCGTATGGGCCAACATGGACGCAATCGTATCGAAAATGAAATGAGCCTCAAATGGTATGTGCGCCGTTTTGAGCAATATGTACGGCGCTATGGCTGGCAGAATGAGCAAAAAAAAAGAGTTGATCAGCTTGACGAACCGCTGATTATTAAGAGTGGTGTTTTGGCCGAAACCGAATCTATTCTCCACGACTAACTATTCAGATTTCGGACAGTAACCACAAAACGGGCTTTTCAGCCCGTTTCTCGATCCATTACGCCCCCTGAGCTTGTCGAAGGGGCTTACCTCGTTCCACTGCTCCGCGGTGGAACAC
>JBMZDF010000710.1:0-2765 GCA_049614105.1 Promineifilaceae bacterium (SeqCode) | reverse complement strand
TGCGAACCAACGCAGAGGGGCAAGAGCTGACCTTGCGTTTGATGACCAACTCAGGCAACGAAGCACGTGAAAACATCGGCCTTCTAATGAAAGATACACTGGATGGCATCGGTTTTAACGTCGAGCTTGATTACAAAGAGTTTGGCACGGTGGTCCAAGATTTACTTGGTCAAAATTATGATATGGTCATCATTGGGTTTGGTGGCGGCGCACCTGAGCCTGATGACGCAAGCCAGTTTTCATTCAAGAATGATGAAGTTGGCGCTGGCTTCAACTTTGTCTCATTCTACGACGAACAGTTTGAAGCAAATCTTGACGCAGGCAAAGCGGTTCCGGGCTGTGCAGAAGATGAACGAGCGCCTTTCTATCAAGAAAATCAGTCGATTTTCCATGAGGAAGCACCCTACGCAATGCTGCACGTGCCGTTGTCAAACGCCGTTTGGTACAACGACTTGGAGAACTACGATCCAAACGTATGGGATTCCTACTACAACATGGAAGAATGGTATTTAGCACCATAGTGTCAAGTCTAGCTGGCGCACTTAACAACTATCCGCAAAATTTGTCTTTCCAAAGGTCTGACCACAAAGTCTCACAGCGAGTTTGTGACAGATCCGTTCCGTTCCATTCCGTTCTATCCCATCTCTCCTAGGCCCCCCTAGAGAAGAACCATCTAGTGTTCTTCTCTAGGTGGGGTTTAGAAGATAACATGCTTAAATTTCGACTTACCGCAGGCAACATAAACAATGCTTAGGTACATGATACGGCGTATTTTGCAGGCGATTCCTACTATATTAGGGGTGACAATGCTGTCATTCTTGATTATTACGCTTGCGCCAGGCGACCCAATTCAAATCCTAACGTTTGGGCCGGGCTATACGGCCGAAGATCGTGAGCGGTTGGCCGAGAAATTCTGTTTGGATCGCAACCCTGTTGAACAATACGTCATTTGGATGGTTGGCGACTTGCGTAAGGGCGCATGCGAAGGCAAAGGTATTTTGCGCGGCGATTTCGGCGTGTCGTTGCGCAATCGGCAGCCTGTATATGAGATTATTGCGCAGGGAATTCGGCCGACGCTCGAACTCACAACGGGTGCGCTGCTGATTGGTGTTCTGATTGGGGCGCTGATTGGCGTTCTGTCCGCCTTAAAACATGGATCGTGGTTTGACAACCTTGCCCGTTTTTTCTCCGTCATCTTTGATGCAGTGCCATCATTCTGGATGGGCCTCATCTTAATTATGGTGCTGAGTGTCAAGTACAAATTGTTACCAGTTGGCGGGCGTTTGCCGATCAATGATGACCATGTGACCCTGTTCGATCGTCTACGCTATTTGGTGATGCCTTCCTTTGTGCTGGCCGTTAGCTGGATTGCGCTAATATCGCGGCTTATGCGGGCGGAAACGTTGGAGGTAATCGGTAAGGAATATGTGCGTACCGCGCGGGCGAAAGGGTTGTCGGAAACACGGGTGAACTTTGTCCATGCGGCACGTAATGCGTTGATTCCTGTTGTCACTTTTTTAGGCCCTGCGATTGTGGGGTTGATGAGTGGGGCGGTTGTGGTTGAGCAAGTGTTTTCATGGCCTGGAATCGGCCGAATTACGCTCGATGCTGTCAATGCCCGCGATTATCCGATTATCATGTGCGGTGTCATACTCGCCGCTGTGATTGTCGTTCTGGGCAATTTGCTAACAGATTTGCTGCTTGCGCTGGTTGATCCGCGCATTCGTTTTGACTAAGGACAAGCGTTGCAGATATGACAACAAGCTCACCACCTACGACGGCCGATGTACAGCCACTTGTGACAGCGTCACAAAGTTTTTGGCAAACAACGTTACAACGCTTAAAGCGCGATCGTTTAACAATGGCGGCACTGATCGTCTTAGCAATTATTGCTTTTAGCTCAGCGTTTGCTGGGGTGATTAGCACAAATCTGCTTGGAATTGATGATCCCAACAAGATAAACATCCTCGCAACCTTTGAAGGCCCCTCACGTGAACACTGGCTTGGCACGGATGGCCTAGGGCGCGACCAGCTCTCTCGTTTGCTTTATGGCGGGCGCGTGTCGCTACAGATCGGTTTGTTTGGGACGGTTTTCACACTGCTGTTTGGGATCACGCTGGGGATGGTTGCTGCTTATTTCGGCCGATGGATCGATGATGCTGTGATTTGGATTATCAATACGCTCAGCGCGATCCCTGGGCTGTTTTTATTGTTGGTGGTTGGCTCTTTGTTTGAACTGTCACCACTTTGGCTATCGTTGCTGTTTGGTCTATTGGGCTGGCCGACAATTGCGCGTCTGGTGCGTGGAACGGTGTTCTCCTTGCGTGAACAGGAGTACGTTTTGGCCGCCCGCTCAATTGGTCAAACAAATACGGTCATTATGTTTAAACACATTCTCCCAAACGTGATACCTATCGTGACAATTGCAACGATGCGACGGGTGGGCGTATTGATTTTAAGCGAGTCTTCTTTAAGTTTTCTTGGCTTTGGCGTGCGACCGCCTACATCGACGTGGGGAACTATGCTGACAAAAGCGCAGCAATTTATTTTAATCCCAAACGGACGCCATCTTGTGTGGGCACCTGGGGTGATGATCACAATCACCGTTTTGTGTCTTTACATTATCGGTGATGGGCTGCGAGATGCAATGGACCCGCGCTTGAATCGTGTTAAGTAGATCACAAAAACATTGTGACTGCAAAAACGGTTGAACAATTAGCCACTTACCAGACGAATAAGCCGTTTTTGC
This sequence comes from Promineifilaceae bacterium (SeqCode), assembly GCA_049614105.1. Lineage (GTDB taxonomy): Bacteria > Chloroflexota > Anaerolineae > Promineifilales > Promineifilaceae > CALECP01. The sequence continues at coordinate 16 of JBMZDF010000710.1, read as the reverse complement.
AAAGCGCCGCTTGTGA
>JBMZDF010000709.1:0-2766 GCA_049614105.1 Promineifilaceae bacterium (SeqCode) | reverse complement strand
ACAGAAATCGACACCAACAGATGTCGCTTCTTACTAACTACTCGCCACTACTCACTAGCCACTTGCGGCTATGCCGCATCAGGAGATGCGCCCCTCCATTTCGGCCGCATAGGGAGCGGGAACTAGCAGCAACGTGCGGTCTACTTCAAACCAGAGCTTAGCTGGGATGCCAGCAACCATGCCTTGGGCAAAGGCGGGGCGTTCGGCCGGAAGCTCCCATTCACAGAGGCGTTCCAACAGATAGAGGGATTCATCGGCCGACATCCAAACGCCAGCCAAACTGCTATCTTGCTTCACAATTGCCCACGCATCATCAAGTGTGATAGCGGTTGGCGGGAAAATAAACGCCTCATCGGACGCAACCCGCAGCACGATCACATCATCGGGCGTCGTCATTGCGTCCAGCGCGGCGGGCGTGGAGACAATGCGTGTTGCCCCCATACGGTCAATTTGCATCGTTTGATTAGGCGCGAGCACGGCTGGCCTCCTTGTCATAAAACGGGGTCGGGACGCGGCGGGCAGGCTCGCCCGCAATTATCATGTCGGTTGGCAGTTCGCCATCGACCAGATAGAGCCAGCCCAGCATGACCGCCTTGCCCAAAACGGGCGAGTAGCCAAACGAGGTGACGTGTCCGCCAAACTCATCGTTGCCGTTCGCATCTTTGCGCCAAATCACAGCACCTTCATAGCCAACGTTCGCATCTTGCTCAATACCGACAAGCTGTTTATCCAGCTCGATCTTGTTGGTGCGGATGACAGCCGTTTTGCCGAGGAAGTCCTCTTTTTTCTTGAGGTTACACATCCATTCGTGGTGCAGTCGGCGTGGGGTTGAGTCAAAGTCGGAATCTTGCCCGATGATGATATGCCCTTTTTCGAGGCGTAACAGGGTGAGGGCTTCGAGACCGTGCGGCTTGATGCCGAGGTCTTGGCCGAGTTTTAGCAGGGTGCGCCAGAGGTGGGTTGAGTTTTCGGCCGAATGGTGCAATTCATAGCTCAATTCACCCGTGAAACTCAAACGGAACACCTTACAGTCAACCCCCGCCACCTGCATATCTTTGAAGCGCAGGAACTTGGGCAGCTTCTCATCAGTGACACGTTCCAACAGTTTAGCCGCCAGCGGCCCCGTCACATTGATCGCGCCCAATGACTGCGTTTCGTGCATGATACGCACGTCCATGCCCATGCCGTGCGCCCAATCGCGCACCCACATTTCCGCATGGCTAGAGCCGCCGCTGGTAAATGTCAGTGTATATTTATTCTCATCCTCTTTGACGATCATACCGTCATCGAACGCATAGCCACGCTCGTCGAGCAGCAGCACGTAGCGTGAGCGCCCTTTGCGGATGGTGCGAACCTGCGTTGGATAGAGGCGTTCGAGGAAGTTGAGCGCGTCTGGCCCTTGTAACGTCATCTTGCCCAGCGTGCTCACGTCCATAATCGAAACCGCTTCGCGCACTGCCCAATACTCTTCTAGCAAATTGCCATAGGTCCATGGACGCCACCAGCCGCCGCTGCGCTCCATCTGTGCGCCCAGTTTGCGATGTTCACCATCAAGCGCCGTGCGTGCGGTTGCGTGATGATGTGCGCCTGCCGCGATTTCGCCAATCGTCACCTGACGGGTGAGCGGGCGAGCGGTGAATGGCTTTTGCAGTTCCTTGCCCCTGTCCGCGATAAAGCTGCGCAGATGGGGCATGCAGGCGGAGCCTTGGCAAGTGCCTGTGCCAGCGAGTGTCGAGCGTTTGATTAGCTCAAGCTCACGGAAGCCGCTGTCCCATGTGTATTGTAAATCTTTGACGGTGACGGCCGAACAAGCACAGACTGTTCCTGCTAGTGGGCAAGGGGGAATGTCTGATTCAAGTGCCGCTTCACCCACAGCGCGGACTTCGGGCATATCGTGCCCTTGCCGTGCCAGCGCATCACGTGGATGGAAGCCAAGCCCAAAGGAAACGGTGTCGCATTCGTAAGTTGTTTCGTTGCCATCGTTGTCGGCAACCGTCACGGAGGAAACTTTGCCATCACCGTTAATGTGTGTGACGCGACCTGCAACGGCTTGGGCATCAATGTTTTCAGGTGGGGTTCCAATGGCGATAATTCGGCCGAGATCAACCCCTGCATTCGCAAGTTGTGTCGCAGCACGTGCCGTCACCAAGCCCTCAAGCTCTGTCCCGGGGGCGACAGGCTGAATTTCGGCCGCGCCCGTGGCCACAATCACTTGTTCCTTGACATGGATGTGCAGCATTTTTTCGGCCGAACGCGCAACAACAAGCGGCCCCGCATAGACGCCTAGTGCCTCTTGCCCTTGACCCGCATCCAGCGTAATGACGCTTTTGCCATTTGCCTCAGCCTGTGCTGCTTCCGCTTGACCAGATTCGCCAGCGCCAATCACGACCACATCGCAATGCAAATTGTGGGCGTGAACTTCCGCGCCAAGGCGGTCTTCTTCGGGGAGAGGGGGATAAGCGTTGCCGTAGTGATGTGTTTCGACAACCTGCCCAGGCTTCGCCTTGGTTTGACAGGTGCGGACATAGGAAACGCCGTCCACAGTGGCAAGACAGTGCATACAGTCGCCACCGAGACACAGGCAGCCGCCGCCCATCGGATGCTCACCGGATCGCAGCATTGCTAGAAGAATGCTGTCATCGTTCTCGTACTCGATTGGTTTATTGTCAACAATAAGTCGCATGAGTGGGATTCCTTCTCACGTTAAATGGATTGAACTGTATTAAAACAGTCAACTCTGATTGTATTTCATCTCGGCAACTTGTG
>JBMZDF010000708.1:0-2771 GCA_049614105.1 Promineifilaceae bacterium (SeqCode) | reverse complement strand
AGAGCACAAGATTGATGATGGTGCTGCTGAACAGCAGTACGCCGACCCAATCGAAGCGGCGCAAAATTTGCCAGTTTGGTTTGCTGCGTAGCGAGGGGACGCGCATGCGAACGATGAGCAGGGCGGCGATGCTGACGATGAGGGTGGGGATGAGGAAGCTGCGCCAGCCGAAGTTGTCGGTGAGGTAGCCGCCGATGGCGGGGGCGAAGATGGAGGTGAAGGGGGCGGTGGCGTTCCAGAGGCCGAGCGCGTTGCCGCGCTGATCGGCCGAAAATCGCTGCGAAATAATCGCCAAACTCAGCGGCGTGATGCCTGCCGAGCCAGCACCTTGAATGATGCGTCCAATAAAGATGGAGGCAAGCGAGTTTGATAGCCAGATGAGCGCCGTACCTGCAAAAAAGATGATGACGCCCAAGGTGAGCAGTCGCGCCTTGCCTAGTTCATCGCCAAGGCGGCCGTAGAGCGGCATGAACATCATGAACGGGAGCGAAAAGGCGATTGCGAGCCAAGCAGTGACGTCTGGCTCCATCGCGAACTCGCTGCGGATGGTTGGCAGCGCGACCCCAAACATCGATCCGTTTAGGATAATTGCCATTGTGGGGAAGACAAGAGCAAACAGAATTTGGCGGCTTTGGGTGTGATAGGGCGTGGGGGCATGACCGTTAGAACTCATGCGGACCGATTGTAACTGAGTTAGACACCCTTAGACCACCTAATTAATCGGTTTCCCTGACCGCGTTGAACGCCACGCTAGCGAGGATCGCCATTGCGCCCCAGAGGAAGAAAGGGAGTTCGGGAGAGATGCCAGCCAGTGCGTTGCCGAGCGGTGGGGCGATTGTGCCACCAATGTCAGAGAAAAAGAAGACTGCGCCGAGTGCCGTGCCGACCAGCGCTCTATCCAACGTTTCGATCTCGTTGATGAGAGTGATTGACAAGCCCATGAAGGCGTCAAACAGGATTCCTGCAATCATTGCGCCGAGGAAAATGAGTGCACCATCGGCCGCCCCTACCAACAGCGATCCCCCTCCGATGAGACAGGCGGCGGCAACGAGGAACTGTTTACGCTTGCCGAGGCGGTCAGAAAGCATCGGGATCGGGATTGCGCCCAGCAGGCTGACGACAAAAAATGCGGAGAGTGCCGCATCGGCCGAATTTGGATCCCAACCCAACCCGCGCAGGTAAAGGGGCAAATAGCCCGTGAAGCCGCGCACGCAGCCCCAAACGCCAATTTTGCCAAGGCCAATGAGCCATACGGTGCGGATGGTGAGCACTTTGGGGAGTCCTTCGCGCAGCGGGATATGGGTGTGGGTGGGGTTTTCGGCCGAATTTTCCGGAACCAACCACCACCAAGCCCCCGCTACCAAAAACGCCAAGCCGCCATAGCCATACATCGTCGGCCGCCAACCGCCAAAAAAAGGCGCGATCGTGTTCGCCGCAAACAGCGAACCGAGCAGAAACCCCGCCGCAAATCCAGAGGAAATGATGCCATTGGCAAGCCCTAGTTGCTGCCGTGCAAACCACTGCCCCGCGACATTGTGAACGTTGACCCCGATCAGCGGTGCAAACAAGCCCAGCGCAAAGCTGGCCAGCGTGAAGCTCACAAAATTGGTCGCCAACCCCCGACTGGCCCCCATTAGCCCCACGCCAATGCAGGCCACAATCAAAAGGCGGCGTGATCCGTAGCGGTCGCCCAGAATGCCGCCGAGCAAGCCAATAAACATGCCCGTCAGCGAGCTGATGCTCCAGATGAACCCAATTTGTATCAGTGTCAAATCGAGATCCACCGCGATTTGGTCAAACAGAACGGGTAACGACATCATCGGGACGGCGATAACACAGATGGCGGTGAGGGCGCAAAGGGCGATAATGATCCAGCGGTAGCTGGATTGGTGGCGTGGATTTGTCATAGGCTTGCAATTGTAGTGGGAAAGCGAGGGGTGGACATATGATTGTTTAAGAAAGACCCCCACCTAGCCTCCCCCGAAGGGAGAGGGATCTGATCTGATCTTCCTCCCCTCGGAAGGGACTAAGGGAGGGTGTCTTTGAATCCCCAAAGAGCCAACAAAATTTGGCAATCAACCACGCGAACGGGACAATGGTAGCCGCTTGGTTTGGCAATCATCCGTTTGTGATGGTGAATGGTAACAAGGAGCTAGCTATGGATTTTGGATTAACGGGTAAAAAGGCGCTTGTTTGTGCGTCGTCGCAGGGGTTGGGGTTTGCTTGTGCGGTAGCACTGGCGGAAGAAGGGGTTCACGTTTGGATTAATGGGCGTGGTGTGGAGAAGTTGATGGATTCGGCCGAAAAAATCCGCACCACCACAGGCAACCCGAACATTTTCACCGCCGTGGGCGATTTGACAACTGAAGCGGGCCGCGCTGCCATTGTGGCGGCTTGTCCCGATGCGGATATTTTGGTCAACAACAATGCTGGGCCACGTCCTGGCACGTTCCAAGATTGGGATCGTGATCGCTGGATGGGGGCGATCGAGGGCAATATGCTGGCCCCCATTTTTATGATTCATGCGCTGTTGCCCGGGATGCGAGAGAGAAAATTCGGCCGAATCGTCAACATCACCAGCGCCATGGTCAAAGCCCCGCGCCCCCATCAAGGGCTGTCAACGGCCGCCCGTTCGGGCCTCACCGCACTCAGCAAAGCGATCTCAAAAGAAACGGTGCGCGATAACGTGACAATCAACAACATTTTGCCCGAACGCATCTACTCGCCCCGCACCGAGTTTCTGATCAAGCGCGAAATGGACGTTTACAGCC
>JBMZDF010000707.1:0-2772 GCA_049614105.1 Promineifilaceae bacterium (SeqCode) | reverse complement strand
AAATTGCCGTGCTGCGTGCCGCGATTGCGGGCGCAGAGGCACAGCTCGACCTGATTCGTAACCAACTGGGTGCGGAAGCTTCCGCTGCGGCGCTCAATCGTGAGCGAGCAGCGTTGCAGCTATCTGACGCGCAGGAGAATGGCGCAAGTGAAGCTCAACTGCGTGTGTTGCAAATTGATGTTGAGCTGGCGCAACTGGCGGTTGAACAGCTAGACAGCACCCCTAACGCCGATCTGCAAGCAGAAATTTTGAGTTTGAAGCAACAGGTTGATACCCTGCTGCTGCAAAAAGAAAGTATGCGTTTGATTGCGCCAACAGACGGCGACATCCTTGGTCTTAATTTGAGTTTGGGCGGACGTGTGCGCGATGGCGGCGTGATTGCAACGCTGACTAATCTCGATCAGCGTGTCGTGTGGGCCAATGCCAACAATAATAACCTGTCGCAAATGGAAGAAGGCATGAGCATCCTGTTGATGCTGCCTGATGCACCCGATCAGCTATTTAGCGGAGAGATTGCAACATTACCCTTTCCACACGGGAGCGGTGGCACGCGCAGCGAAGAGGTCGAGATTACCTTGGCCGAACGCCTTTACGAACAGGTTGCGTTTGGCGCACGTGTCGATGTGATCGTTACCGTGACCGAAAATGAGAACACGCTCTGGTTGCCCCCCGTCGCGCTGCGTGACTTTGCGGGACAAACGTTTGTGATTGTCCAAGAGGGCGACGACGAACAACGGATCGATGTTGAAATTGGTTTGCAAAGCGCAACCCGCGTTGAAATTGTGGAAGGGCTTGAGGAAGGACAACTTGTCATTGCTCCCTAATTGGTCACCCATCATCACCCTCACGTTCAAGCGGCTGTGGGCGCAAAAGGGGTTAACCGCTGCCACGCTGGTTGGCCTAATTGTCGGCATCACGCTGATTATGACCGTGCCGCTGTATGCCAACGCGGTTAACTTTCGCATCCTTGAAGAAGAACTAGGCAGTCAGACAGAACGCAACAATCGGCCGCCTTTTGCCTATCTCTACAACTATATTGGTGCTTGGTATGAGCCTGTCGAGTGGGATGCCGTGCAGCCGATCACACGCTATTTGCGTGACAACGGCGCACAAACGCTCGGTTTGCCGCCAGAACAGTTTGTATGGCACATTGAGACGAATACTTATCGACTTTCGGCCGAAACCAAAACCCTCGCCCAAATGCGTTTCGCAACCACAAGCAACCTGCAAACGCACATCGACATCACCGCAGGAGCATGGGCGGCAGAAACACCCTTACGACAGGACGTCCCCATTAACGTCATGATGACGGCCATGCGGGCCGAAGAACTGGGGCTTGCGGTTGGCGATAGCCTGTTGATGCGCCATCCAACCAATTTCAAAGAGGTCTTGCCCGTTCAGATTAGCGGACTGTGGCAACCACGCGACCCAGCAGATGCCTATTGGTTCTATGCGCCGTCCTCGTTCAACGAAATTTTGATCGTGCCAGAAGCAACCTATGCAGGCCGATTGGCTGAACAGATCCCAAACGAAGTGTATTTAGGCGTTTGGTATTGGGTGCTGGACGGGCGTTTTGTTGGGACAGGCGATGTTGATCAACTCGTAACGGGCGCAAACGCGGTTGAACGCGAGCTTGAGCGATTGCTGCCCAACACGCAAGCGCTGCAATCTCCTGTCGAATCACTGCAAACATATCGAAAAGCGGTTGACGTGCTGACGGGGCAGTTGCTTGGTTTTAACGCCCCAACGGTCAGTTTGGTGATCGCGTTTATCAGTCTTGTTGTCGGGCTGGCGGTTGGGCAACGGCGCAACGAACTGGCAATTACGCGCAGTCGTGGCGGTACGGCGGGGCAGCTAATCGGCATCGCGGCGCTAGAGGGCGTCATCCTGAGCAGCATCGCGTTCGTGACGGGGACGTTAATGGCGATGTGGTTGACGGGGCAAATGGGCAAGGTGCGCAGCTTTTTAGACTTTTCGGCCGAAACCCAACTCCGCACCATCCCCAATCGCGCCACCTTCATCGCAGGATTGATCGCATTAACTTTTGCCATCATCGCCCAAATTATCCCCACCATATTTGCCGCCAGCGACACAATCATCACCTACAAACAAAATCAGGCACGGCGTCGCCGTCCACCGTGGTGGCAGCGCACGTGGCTCGACGTTATTCTGTTTAGCACGGCAGCTTACGGTTTCTATTTGCTACAAAACGGCAGCGATCTGCTCGGTCAAACGGGCGGCAGCGTGCTAGAAAGCCCGATCTTGTTGATGTTGCCAACCGTCGGTATTTTGTCGGTCACGCTCTTTTTCCTGCGCATATTGCCGCTGGTGATGCAACTGTTGAGCCGTTTGCTTGTGTTCACAAACAGCATCAGCCTGTTGCAAGCGTCGCGCTACTTAGCCCGCTCAACAGGACTATACGCAACGCCTCTCGTATTGCTAACGCTGACCGTGAGCCTGTCTGTGTTTACTGCCTCTTTGGCGCGAACATTCGACTTGCAACTCTATGATCAGCAATTTTATCGCGTTGGCGCAGACATGAATCTGCTGACGACGCCCAATACTTCCGCACAAAATCGCTTTAGCATTGGCCCTATCGACATCAGCACCGACTTCTATTTGCCGCCTGCTTCCTACGAGGAAATTGCTGGCGTTCAGAACGCCACACGGGTTGGGCGCTACCCTGGTAATTTCCTGTTTGAGAGCGGGCGCGAAGGGTTTGAGTTTGTGGGGGTTGAACGGCGTGATTTCCCATCGGTTGCGTACTGGCGC
>JBMZDF010000706.1:0-2779 GCA_049614105.1 Promineifilaceae bacterium (SeqCode) | reverse complement strand
TGCTCCGTGTGAATATCACCGCCGTACAGTCGATAGCCTTTCTCTAAGCGCAAAGACAGCATCGCGCCGATACCTGTTGCATGCATGCCCAAATCCTGACCCGCTTCCCAAAGCGTGTCCCAAAGCTGCAAACCGTAATTGACAGGCGCATAGAACTCATAGCCCAATTCACCCACATAGGACAGGCGCAGCGCATAGGTGGGAACCATCCCCACGTCAAGTTTACGCGCACGATAGAAACGGAACCCTTTGTTGCTCACATCGTCCGCCGTCACTTTTTCCAGCACCTTACGCGCATTCGGCCCCCACAACGCCAGCGACATATAGGTGTCACCATGATTGACAATGTGAACCGAGCCATCGGCCGACGCATGTTGGCGCATCCACGCCAGCTCGGCGGGCATGTTTGCCTTGCCCGTCAACACCCAGTAACGCTCTTTTTCCCAACGCACAACGGTCACATCGCGCTTGATACCGCCCTGCTCCGTCAGCCAAAGCGTGTAGCTGATGCTGCCAATGCGCTTATCAATGTTGCTGCTGCACAAGCGGTTGAGGTATGCCGTTGCCCCCGATCCGCTAACCTCAATTGGGCCAATCCCTGCTGTCCAGTCGACAAGCCCAACGCCATCACGTAGCGCCAAATGCTCGGCTCCCTGAATACGTGACCAATATTCGGCCGACCAGCCCTCTCGCTGCGGAATCTGCGCATCATATTTCTCGACAAGCGGCGCATTGGCCTCCAGCCAAAATGGAGACTCAATCCCGCCTAATGGAACCATCACGCCACCCAACGCCTGAATACGGTCATGATAAGGTGTGAGACGCAGATTACGCACGCTCGACGCAACCTGTGACGGATGGATAATGTCAAAACCAATTTCGTAGAAATATTTACTTTGGCGCGACAGGTATTCACGGTTCATCTGGAACGGCTGGAAGCGATTAATATCTGCCTGACGCATATCCATGCCAGGATCGCCCGTCGTCATCCAGCGTGCCAACGATTTACCCAATTCGCCCGCAAACGACAACCACGCGCCAACCGATGTCCACAACCCCTTGATTTGCGATTCGCCGACAATTGGGAAGCCGTCAACCGTGAAAGAGAACATACCGTTGAAACCGTGCGAGACGCTTGTTTCTTTGAGCGCCGGCAGCAACCCCTGCATCATACGCCATGCGTCGGTGAAATCATCAGGCGTGAAGTCCATCATCGCCTCTTTACCCAGCTTGTGCGGATCAACCAACATCGCTTTGTGATGGTAGCTCCCGACGCCAATGTGATCAAAATGCTGGCGGAAGTAGATCGAAATATCGTCCATCGCCGTCATCGGGATAACGACTTCCTTGTCAGCCAGCCCCAATTTTTCAAGCGCATTCACTTTGTGTGTGTAGATGTACTGATGCTGCCCAGGGTAGAGGGGCATATTGACGCCTAACTTTTGGGCAAGCACAGGTGCCCAAATATTGGTGCAAATCACAACCTGTTCGCACTCTACACGTGGATAGTCGGGGTTATCAGTCGTAATCGCCCGAACGCGGCCGTTTGCAGTTTCAATATCGGTGACAAGTGTATCGGCAAGCGACGTGACCCGACCCGATGCCTCGGCGATGTGGCGCATCGATGTTGCCGCCAGACTGGTTTTGACAACCCCTGCATCTGGCAGATAAAAGCCACCGATGATCTGACTTGTATCGACCATCGGCTGCACCTCGCCAACTTCTTTTGGCGTCAATAGCTGCCCTTCGATCCCCATCGACATACCCATTTCCTGCATGCGTTTGTAGCTTTCAAAACGCGCTTGCGTGGTCGCGATCTGAACGGAGCCTGCTTTGAAATAGTGTTGTTGCCCGTTGACGAGCGGCAAATTGCGGTATGCTTCGGCCGATCTCGACCCCAACTTTGTAAAGAAATCAGACGGCGTCAAAATACGAACGCCACCTGGCGCATGGGAAGTTGATCCATCATTGTGATCTAAATCCCCTTTATCAATCAGCAAAATATCTTCCACGCCCATCTCTGCCAGATGATAGGCCACACTAACACCAATAATGCCAGCGCCAATTACAACCACGTTTGTCTTCTTATTCATCCCTATTCTCTCTCTTGCAACAAGCTAAAAGCAATCAGTCACCTTGTACAGATCAACACCTTCTAGTTCGGTTAGGGTAAAAAGTGATAAACACGAAATACTTTCAACTTTTCACTTGGCACTTTCTACTTTCGTCCCCGCTCGATTGGGGTTAAATCACAAGCAAGTCACCACAGTTTTTGCAGGTTCGCATCTCGTCACTCGTGTGAACAGCTTCCAACACAGGGGTTAATTCTGTTCCAATTTGGTCAAACTGGTAGGTTGCTTTGTGCAATTCCTCGCCACAGTTGTCACAATACCAAAACACCGCATCGAGTGTCCCAGGGCGCTTGACCTCAACAACAAGCCCCACCGTATTTGCGCCGCGTTGTGGTGAGTGCAACACTTTTGCAGGCAATAGAAAGAGTTCACCCTCGTTAACAGGCACGTCGACATACGAGCCGTCATCTTCTCGTATTTTGATTTTCATATTGCCTTCAATCTGGTAGAAAAACTCCTCTGTCTCGTTATAGTGGAAATCGCGCCGCCGATTTGGGCCACCTACCACAAAAATCATGAAGCTATCGGATTCCTCAAACAGGGTTTTTGCGCCAACGGGCGGCTTTAGCAAATGACGATTCTCGTCGATCCAAGCTTTGAAATTAAACGGTTTGTATTTGCTCATTGTTCTCTTCGCTTTCGGGCTT
>JBMZDF010000705.1:0-2781 GCA_049614105.1 Promineifilaceae bacterium (SeqCode) | reverse complement strand
CAATATTCTCTATTTCTCCTTCCCTCTTCTCTTATGTCATTTTATAAAATACTCATTGCAAATCGGGGCGAAATTGCTTGTCGGATTATTCGGACGGCGCAGGGGTTGGGATATGCAACCGTTGCCGTTTTCTCAGACGCAGACGCAGATGCGCCGCACGTTCAGATGGCGGATCAGGCGGTGCGGATTGGGCCGGCTGAGGTCGGGGAGTCGTATCTAAACGCTGAGCGCATGCTGGATGCAGCGCGGCGTTCGGCCGCAGACGCTATCCATCCCGGCTACGGCTTCCTGTCAGAAAACGCCAACTTTGCCAAACAAGTTGCTGAAGCAGGGCTGACGTGGATTGGCCCACCACCCGCCGCGATCGAAATTATGGGCAACAAATCGGCCGCCAAGCAAGCGGTGGCCGACAGCAACGTGCCGCTCGTGCCGGGTTATGCGGGTGCAGACCAGACTGACGCCATTTTTGTGGCGGAAGCTGACAAGATTGGCTACCCCGTCATGGTGAAGGCATCTGCTGGGGGTGGCGGTCGCGGGATGCGCTTGGTGCATTCGGCCGATGCCCTACCCAACGCCCTCGCCAGCGCCCGCTCCGAAGCACTCAAAGCGTTTGGCTCCGACGAACTGCTGCTCGAAAAAGCGATTGTCAACCCGCGCCACATCGAGTTTCAAGTGTTTGGCGACCAGCACGGCAACATCATACATTTGGGCGAACGAGACTGCTCGATTCAACGGCGTCATCAAAAGGTGGTAGAAGAAGCGCCGAGTCCTGCGCTTTCGGCCGAACTACGCGCCAAAATGGGCGCAGCCGCCGTCGCCGCCGCCCAAGCGGTCGGCTACTATAGTGCTGGCACGGTCGAATTTTTGCTCAACGAGGCGGGCGACTTCTATTTTATTGAAATGAATACGCGCCTACAGGTCGAGCATCCCGTCACCGAACTGATCACGGGGCTGGATTTGGTTGAATGGATGCTGCTTGTGGCGGATGGGCAGGCGTTGCCGCTGACACAGGAGATGGTCAGTTTGTCAGGTCATGCGATTGAGGTGCGGTTGTATGCGGAATCGGCCGAAAATAACTTCCTGCCCAGCACGGGAACCGTTTGGCACTATCAAACGCCAGCGGGTGACGGGGTTCGCGTCGATGATGGCTTGCGCTCTGGCATGGCGATCACCCCTTTTTATGATGCGATGGTTGCGAAACTTATCACCTACGGGCCGACACGAGCGGTTGCCCAGCGTCGCTTGCGGCGTGCGCTCCAGCAAACGGTTGTGCTGGGGGTTGACACCAACCGCCGCTTTTTGCTCGATACGGTGACGCATCCGATTTTCACGGCGGGTGAGGCGACGACGGCGTTTATTGAGCAGACTTGGCGGCCGAAGCCTGCGCCACCCTCCACCATGCTCGAATTGCTGGCGGCGGTGATTTTGTACCAGACAAGCGCCCAATCAGGTTCGCAAGCCAGCTTTGGCAATTGGGGTCGACAGGCTGCCACCTACTGCTTTGACGTTGAAAAGCGGGCGCGGCTTATTTATGTTGAGAGTGGGTCACAAGGATTATGTGTTACGCTGGGTGAGCAAACGATTGATATTCGGGTGCTGTCCTGTGCCGACAATCGCCTTGTTTATGAAGTGGACAGCTTGCGAGATGTCGCGACCTTCGCGTTTGGTGCGGATGGGGAGCTGTGGCTGCAAGCGGGGCTTGAGACAGCTTCTTTTGAGGATGTGCTGTTGGCGGTGGTTGATTCGGCCGATGTCATGGGTAGCGGCCGAATTGTCGCCCCCATGCCAGGCGCAGTGCTGCGCATTGACGTCGCCATAGGCGATCGGGTGCAAAAAGGACAGTCGCTGCTCGTGCTCGAAGCAATGAAAATGGAACATACCATCTCTGCCCCCTTTGATGGCCTCATCGAGCAGGTATTGATCCAGCAAGGGCAGCAAATGAAACCGCGAGAAGTCATGATCGTGGTGAGCGATAGGTAGCGAGGAGGGGGATGTTAAATTCTGATGTCCCTCACTTCTGTTGCGCCAGCTTGTAATGCGCTTAAAATCCTTAACATTAAACGCTTGAATAAAATCAAGCTTTGATGATCCACATACATTTACCCAACAGCTTCAACTAGTTCAGTAATGTTTACAAGTACTAGACGGTTCAAACTTATAGTTACCCAATAGAGTTTCCAGCCGACGTCCTATCGGAACGCGGCTGAAATAAGCGTTAGGTATGAGCTTATTTTCTCTTGCGGGTAATAACACAACTTTATGTTCAAGGAAAAGTCACATGCGTAAATTACTCACACTTTTGTTACTCATCATGCTGTTTGTTGTGTCCTGTACATTCTCAACGGGTGAGCTGACAGAAACAACCAGCAATATTACGGGCGGGGCAACGACTTTCAAATTAGAAGGCTGGGCAGACAATTGGTTCGCCGCATATCTTGGTGACGAGCTTATTGTTGAGGACAGCGTTTCGATCACGACAGAGCGCTCGTTTAATGCGGAAGCGGTGACGTTTGAAGCAGATTACCCGTTGCACCTCAACTTTATTCTCAAGGATTTCAAGGAAAACGACACGGGGCTTGAATACATTGGCGCGAATAATCAGCAGATGGGGGATGGCGGGTTTATTATGCAGCTAACCGACACGGGCACGGGCGATGTGGTTTCTGTTTCTAATGGGGATTGGGCTTGCTTGGTTATCCATGAAGCGCCTCATGATAAGTCCTGTGAGGGTGAATCAAACCCTGTTGCGGGTACAGCGCCCTGTGGTTTTACAGATTCGGG
>JBMZDF010000704.1:0-2783 GCA_049614105.1 Promineifilaceae bacterium (SeqCode) | reverse complement strand
GCAGAAGTCAATTTGTCGATTATTCTCGCTGACTTGTCAAGCAGACTCAGTTTAGACAAGCGCATCAAGCTCTTTTGCCAGCGCAATGTCCCATGAGCTGATTTTGTTGCCAAGATCATGCGTAACCAGTTGAACTGTCACGCGATTATACACGTTTGACCATTCGGGATGGTGGTCCATTTTATCAATCACGATTGCGGCACTGACCATCCAGCCAATTGCGTTGGCGAATTGCTCGAATCGATATAGTTTCGTCAGCTTGCCATCAACCACAGACCAGCCTTCTAGGGTGGCTATTTCGGCCGAAAGTTGTTCATCACTTAATGCATAACGTTTTATCATAAGTTTATTCAAGATATAGATTTTGATTTCACTCTGAGTAGGTCACAATGAATTGTTGGCGAAAACCTCAGAGGTTTTTGTGTACAGACCACTATAGACAATAACAAACCTCTGAGGTTTATTAATCAACAGTTTTTGCGATCTGCTTATTTCCGCAGGAATTTCTCCCAAACTGTATACTGCTTTTCGCCCATTTCAAACCCAAAACGGCGATAAAGTCGGTGCGCCGCTTCATTACTCACCTGCGTATTTAGCGACACTTTATGCAAACCTTGTAGCCCGTAGGTGCGCAGCGCATGGGCCACAAGCGCGGCCCCGATCCCTTTCCCATGATGGGAGGGCGCAACAGACACGCGCACAATATGCGCTTCACGTCTGGAAACTTTCAGACCATAGATAAATCCAACAGGGTAGTGTCCATCAAAGGCTACATCGAACTGTAGCGCACTTTGCGCTCCTCTTTCAAGCTGTTTGGCGCTGTGCCACCATAAAGGATTGTCAAACGCGGCTTGATCGATTGCAGCGACGGCGTGAAATTCGGCCGAATCAACCGGCCGAATCAACACATCGGCCGTTGGCACATTGGTGATCGCTCCCTTTTGACGCACCATCGTGCCAAGAGCGTGTTGCGTTGTAAAACCAAGCTGGGGTAGTTCGTGATCGAGCCAAGGCATCACCCCCACGCAAGCGATCCGATCCGCCTTTTGTGAACGCAACGGCGCTCTCAGTTTATTAAACAACATCTTCAAAGCGCGTTGGGGGTTAAACAGATCGACCCCCAATGCACGAACCCATGCAACGGGGGCGGGATCAAGCGTGGCGGCAAGGTAGCCTTTAATTTCGGCCGAATGTCTCAACAATAAACTGCTTGGCTGCTCGATCCAATCATAAATATTGCTCCAATCTGCATGAACATGGACATGCATCCCCGTTTCTAACAAACGCATAATCGCCCGATCGTCGCCTGCTTGGCTACGTTGGACAGAAAAAGCGGAGGGGCTATTTTTAGGTGCTGGAGTTGGGTTGCGTTGCGGATTCACGCCGCGTATTGTACACTATACCGATTAATTTTTTAACATTACTAACATTGTCAGTCCATCAAATCATGGCAATTTTGGTTTAAGGGAATCACACAATATGGCTGCTGGACGTGAACGCATTTTGGAAAACACAATCGCAAATATCACAAAAAAGTTTGGCGATGGTGCAATTATGCGTTTGGGTGAAGCAAACCATATGCAGGTCGAAGTGATTCCAACTGGCTCCCTCTCAATCGACATTGCGCTTGGCGTTGGCGGCTTGCCAAAAGGGCGCGTGGTCGAAATTTACGGCCCCGAATCATCAGGTAAAACAACATTTTGTCAGCATGTAATCGCCTCTGCACAGCAGCGCGGCGGTATTTGTGCGTTTATCGACATGGAACATGCGCTTGATCCTGCGTATGCAGCCAAAATCGGCGTTGACATCGACAATCTATTTGTCTCACAACCCGACACAGGCGAGCAGGCGCTTGAAATCGCCGACACGCTCATCCGCTCTGGCACAATGGCCGTTGTGGTCATTGACTCAGTTGCGGCACTGGTTCCACGCGCAGAAGTCGAAGGGGAAATGGGTGATACCCATGTTGGCCTACAAGCCCGTCTGATGTCGCAGGCGTTGCGTAAGCTGTCTGGCTACATTCAGCAAACGGGAACGCTGGTCATTTTCACCAATCAGCTACGCTCTAAAATCGGCGTCATGTTTGGCAGTCCTGAGACCACCAGCGGCGGTAACGCGCTCAAATTCTACGCCTCAGTTCGTTTGGACATCCGCCGTATTCAGGCGATCAAGAACAAAGGGGACGTGACTGGCAACCGTACCCGCGTCAAAGTCAAGAAAAACAAGGTCGCCCCGCCATTTACAGAATGCGAATTTGACATCATGTATAACGAGGGCATTTCGCGCACGGGCGACGTCCTTGATCTCGGTGTTGCCCGCGAGATTATCAGCAAACGTGGCGCGTATTTCCGCTACGGTGATTTAATGCTCGGACAAGGTCGCGAAAACGCCAAAAGATTTTTAGGTTCAAACGAAGAATTATTATCCGAGATTGAAAATTTGATTCGACAAGATGCGGGTCTACCGCTTCTAAATTCGGCCGAAGCCGAATAACTAATGTGGGGTGTCACAACCTCACGTGCCGCTACGGCATTCAATTGATTACGATTCGCGGCAGATTATCTAGCTGCATACCCTGTTTCAAACAGGTGGTACACCGAGTAAACTGGCGTTTCGATTAGATGCGACTTAATCGAAATGCAGCACCTTCTAAGCAAGGTGTCAAATTGAATAAATCAGCACAGTCCCCCCACCCCGTTGGCAGCGGATACAAAATGCCATCTGTGCTGATAACTGCTTAACCCACTTCAAAGTTGGTAGGTTGTTCGTATCTACCAACAAAT
>JBMZDF010000703.1:0-2799 GCA_049614105.1 Promineifilaceae bacterium (SeqCode) | reverse complement strand
CCGCCGTTGAGGGAAGCACATCGGGCATTACGATTGCAGATGCGACCGTCAAAGAAATGCCGCTGGTCTATGCAAATCCCAGCTTTTACAGCATGACGGGCTATACGCCAGATGAGGTTATCGGCCGAAACTGTCGCTTCCTACAGGGATCAGAGCCAAACCAACCCGCCATCGACGTACTGCGACACGCCCTGCGCCACGGAGAACCCTGTCGCGTCGAGCTATGCAACTACCGTAAAGACGGCACGCTGTTTCACAACGATCTCCACCTCTACCCGTTACACAATCCATCGGGCAAGCTGACTCACTATGTCGGTATCCAAAATGACGTAACCGAGCGTCGGGAAATGGAGCGTCGACTGCGCAAAAGTGAAGCACGCTACCGCGCTATCTCCCAGCTAACCACAGACTACGTTTACACGCTGACGATTAACGCCGCGAACAAGCTGCAAAACAACTGGATTGCAGGGTCGGTTGAGGAGCTAACTGGCTACTCGATTGATGAATTGACTGCGGCTCAGGGATGGGCGGTGTTGATTCATGCGGAGGACAGGCAGCTTGCCCAAGCGCAAATCGCACAGGTGTTTAAGGGGCAGGACGACGTGCGCGAGTTCCGCATCTTGACCAAAGATAAACAGATCAAGTGGATCCGCAATTACGCAAAGCCGATTATCAATGAGCAGTCAAAGCGGGTTGTGCAACTGTTGGGTGCAGTTCAGGACATCACCGCGACCAAAAATGCTCAGGTTGATTTGATCAAGGCGGAGGGGCTGCGGGCGGAAGTGGCAAAAGAACGTGAGATCGTTGGCGCACAGGAGCGTTTTATCACCTCTGTGTCGCATGATTTTCGGACGCCGCTCTCTGTCATCAGCATGAATGCAGGGTTGTTACAGGCCAAACTTGCCAAAACATCGCCCAAAATGTTGCGCTATCTTGACCGTGTCCAAACGCAGGTTGCCAGCATGACGGAGCTTTTAGATGGGGTGTTGCACTACAGTCGGGGTCAGGCGGGCAAACTTGAGTTGCAGCCGCAGTTGGTGGATTTACGGGCGCTGTGTCTTGAGTTGATTCAGCAGGTTAAGATGGTTAATTCGGCCGAACACACCATCCAATTCAACTACATCTGCCCACAAACAACCTACAATCTTGACGAATCAATCCTGCGAAAAATCATCATCAACCTCATCTCAAACGCGCTAAAATACGCCCCCGATCACAACCCCATCACCTTCTCCGTTGATTATCGCAATCAACAAATCGAGCTACAAATACAAGATCAAGGCATCGGCATCCCACAAGCTGAGCAACACCGCCTATTTGAACCATTTTTCCGCGCTCAAAATGTGTCTGGCATACAGGGAACAGGGTTGGGCCTAGCCATCGTAAAACAAAGCGCCGAAGCCCACGGCGGCGACGTCACCTGCGTCAGCGAGATCAACAAAGGAACCTTATTTATCGTAACGCTTTCAACACTGTAAACACCCCCACCTAGCCTCCCCAAAGGGGGATCTGATCTCCCTCCCTTCGGGAGGGACTAAGGGAGGGTGCTTCCTGAGTTTCCAAATAACCAATAATTGATAATTATTTTCTGACCCTAATCCAAATGCGACTTTAACGATTCAGCAACATCTACAGGGATGCCAGGAACGGAGGCAATTTCTTCGACCGTCGCGGATCGCAGTCCGCCAAGGCCGTCAAAGCGATCGAGCAATAATTTGCGGCGCTTGGGGCCAATCCCGGGGATGCTGTCCAAAATTGAGGCGGTGCCAGCTTTGGCCCGCTGTTTGCGATGGCTGCTGTTTGCAAAACGATGCGCCTCATCGCGCACGCGCTGCACCAGATAAAGCCCTTGCGACCGTCGCGGCAGCAGAACTGATTGCAGTTTGTTTGGCACAAAAACTTCTTCTTCACGTTTCGCCAGCGCAGCCACAGGCACATCATCCTCTAGCTCAAACTCAGCCAGCACCTCACGCGCCATGCGTAACTGCCCCTTCCCCCCGTCGATCAGCAGCAAATCGGGCAGCAGCGACCACGCCAAATCTTTTTTCTTAGTCACAATCGCTTTGGCATCGTGCAGTTCGCCACCCTGCGCTTCCTTATATTTGCTAAAACGGCGCGACAGCACTTCCTTCATCGCGCCATAATCGTCGTTGCCAACCGTCTGCACGTTGAACTTGCGATAGTCGCTTTTGCGTGGTGCGCCCTGCACAAACACAACCATCGACCCAACGGTGTGCTTGCCCTGCGTGTGGGCGATGTCATAGCATTCGATGCGGGTCGGCTGCGCGGGCAGGTCAAGCGATTCCTTGAGTTCGTTCATGGCGGTCGTGTGTTTGGAGCGATCGGACGCCCACTGTTGTCGCAGCGTTGCCAGCGTGTCAACCGCGTTGGTGGCGGCCATCTCAACCAGATCCTTCTTTTGTCCGCGCTTTGGGATTTGTAGCTGAACCTTGGTACCACGTTTCTGACGCAGCCATTGTTCGATAATCCGCGCCTCGTCGACTTCGCTTTGCAACAGTACCTCTTTAGGTACGTGCGCGGCGCTGTCGTAGAACTGGGTCAAAAAGTCGTGCAGCACTTGCTCATCGTTTTCAACGATAGCACCATATTTCTCGATCTCTTTAAAGATTTGGTTGTAATCGTTCTGTGAAAGGAATTCTCCCTTTCCGATTTCTCCCGCTTCTCTTTTTTCTTCCAACTTCTGGTCTAATGCTCTTTGGAATTTATCAATTAAAACAATAGACTGTATCTGTGTAGCAGTCTGGAATTGTGTTGTAGTATCCGTAGTTTCACCCATCA
>JBMZDF010000702.1:0-2805 GCA_049614105.1 Promineifilaceae bacterium (SeqCode) | reverse complement strand
TCTGATTGTCGAGCGACTACCGCTTGCCCCGCCAGCCTACGCACCGCTGTGGGATGCCTACCAAGATCGAGGCATCGAAATCATGCTGCGCTACAAACTGGGGTCAATGCAGCCCGGCATTCCAACGTGGTTTATCGCCCGTTGTCATCGTTTCACGCTGGGGCGCGGCGATCAGGATGGGATTCATTGGCGCAATGGGGTTCTGTTCGAGGACAAACAAGCTCATCATCGAGCGTTGATTACGGCAAACGCGCACGATCGAATCGTTGAAATTCGAGTGCGTGGCTACTCTCCCGAATTTTTTATGTCTGTGCTGCGTGACGGCTTTGAAGATACCTTGCAACGTTACGCAGGGTTAGACGTTGAGCGGTGGATACCATGCCCCGGAACTGACAAGCGGCGCAATCGGCGTTGTTCAGCAGAGTTCGATCTCTCAATTCTTGAGGATATTTTAAACGACGAGACAGAAACGGATAAAACAATGCAGTGCTACGCCTGTCGTAGCAACTATAACATCCGCGATCTGTTGCTGGGCGTCGGCTCTACTGAGTTGACCGAACAAGTAACGGTTCCACAAATGCGAAAACTGTTTGATGAATACCATGAAGGAACCCGTAATCACGTAAGCAACGCGCACCTTGCGCTTAAACAACATTTAGACTTGCGCTTTAATGGGCTTCTCAAATACCTTCAACGCAACTTCTTGCGCCTGTTCAAACAGCAGCAAAGTAACGAACTTATCACCTGCCCCAATCTATTTACTATTCGACAAGTTGTACACAATGGCGTGATGGTCAAAAATAAGTGGCATATTCAACTTTACTGCCAAGAGCCTGGTCAGCCGCACCCTATTGGGGAGCCTTATATTCTGAACGAGCAACGCAAAATTATTGGCAAGGTGCTGCCTTACCTCAAAGCGATGCTCAAGATGCTGCAATTTGTCGCGCCAATGGCAAGCGCTGCGCTGGCTGTATCTAGCGTGGCGGGGGACAAAAATTTCACAGCGAGAACGTGGGCAAGTCATCTTGATAATGAGGTGAAGCTAATGGGTGAGTTTGTTGCGGCAACTGAGGTCTTGGCGAACGTGTCGCCAGACAATGATGGGGCAATCATGCGTTCGCATCCAAAACGAGGCGAATTTACACGCATCCCTGCGGCCGATTTGACACCAGTTCGTCAACTGATGGATATTCTGGCGCAACAGGATGTGGAGGCAGGTCGGCCGAAATGGTACGGCCTCCGTCGAGCCTTTACCCCCGAGGGTGACATACTTTGGCTGGATGACGAGCATCTGAAAACCTATCTAAGCCAGCGGCCAAGACCCAAAGCCCCGACACTTTGAGTAGTTAAGATGAATCGTTAGGATAAAGCAACCAGATGCTAACGAACCCTGTACAGAGTCGGTAGAATGTAAGAAATACGGACACCTTAGTGAAGTTGGTGGGAAATCGGCCGATCTGACCCTTGCTATTTTCCCCAGTGCCGATCTAAACTATCAGGCAGTACGAAAATTGATAAATCCACAGACAGCGATGTTTAAATAACAATGGAGAAATTATGACGACATCTACGGTCAAATCTGCGCCAGCCCAATCGGCCGCAGGACGCTTCGGCATGTTTGCAGGCGTATTCACCCCCAACGTCCTCACAATCCTTGGCATTATCCTATTTTTGCGCATTGGTTGGGTTGTTGGTCAGACAGGGCTGTGGGGCGCACTGGCGATTGTGCTGATCGCCAACGCCATTTCGCTGCTCACGGGGCTATCGCTCTCGTCGATCGCCACAAGCATGCAGGTCAAAGCTGGCGGCAATTACTATCTTATTTCACGCACGCTAGGGCTTGAAATCGGCGGCGCGATTGGCATTCCTCTCTTTTTATCTCAAGCGATTTCGGTTGCATTCTACATTATCGGGTTTACAGAGGCGCTCTACACGCTCGAAGCGGTGCAGCAATTCGATCCGCGCCTCATCTCAACCATTGTCGCCGTCCTCTTTGGCGTTATCTCGTATATTGGTGCTGACTTTGCGCTTAAAATTCAGTTCTTCATTTTAGCCGTTCTGATTTCAGCGATTATTTCCTTTTTCGCTGGGGGCTGGGGTGAGTTTCAAGCACCGCTGACGCAGGGCGCGTATACCGAAGGGGTCAGCTTTTGGGTCGCGTTTGCCGTCTTTTTCCCCGCCGTTACGGGCATCGAAGTTGGTGTGAGTATGTCAGGCGACCTGAAAGATCCCAGTCGCGACATTCCACGCGGTACAATTTGGTCGATTCTTGTGACGGCCTTTGTTTATATTTTAGTTGTCATTTGGTTTGCGACGCATAGCTCAGTTGAAAGTTTGCTTAATGACAACATGGCGATGCAATCAATTGCCGTTGTCCCCGCCCTCATTTTGGCAGGCGTATGGGCGTCAACGCTCTCGTCAGCCCTCGGCAGCATCCTTGCCGCACCCCGCACCCTGCAAGCGATTGCGCTCGATCGCGTGGTTCCGCCCGTTTTTGCACAGCAAATGGGTAGCCCGACAGAGCCACGTGTCGCTGTGATCGCTTCAACTATCATTGCCGTTGCGGTCATCTGGTTGGGCGATCTAAACTTTGTCGCTCCCATTATCGCCATGTTCTTTTTGAACACCTACGGCATGGTCAATCTAATCGCGGGGATTGAGAAACTGATTGGCAACCCAAGTTTTCGGCCGCGTTTTCACATTCACTGGGGACTGTCATTACTTGGAGCAATTGGCTGTTATGGCGCGATGTTTCTTATCAACACGCCTGCAACCATTGTTGCAATCACCATCACCTACGGCATC
>JBMZDF010000701.1:0-2839 GCA_049614105.1 Promineifilaceae bacterium (SeqCode) | reverse complement strand
TAATCATGCGGCGGCCGTCGATGACCAAGTAAGGGGCGGAAACGGTGTCAAGCAATACTTCGCCCAAGCTGCGGAACTCTTCCCAGTCGGTTGAAATGTAACACGCATCAGATCCTGCAACGGCGTCATCGGCCGAATCACAATACTCAATCCGCTCAAACAGGTGATTTTGTTCAGGATTGAACCAATGTTCCTTTGCCGCTTCCATCGCAAGTGGATCATAGGCACGGATTTTCTTGACGCCACGCGCCAACATCGTTTCAATCGCGTTGAGCGCCGCTGAGTCGCGCATATCATTGGTGCGCTTTTTGAACGCAAGCCCCAGCACAGCAACCGTTTTGTTGTTGAAACGGAAGTTGCCTTCGTATTCAGCCCGCGAAAACAGATACGTTTTCTGATGTTCGTTGATGTTGTAAACTGACTGGAGCAGATTGGTTGGGTTGCCCGTTTGATTAAGCTGATAAATCAAAGATTGAATATCCTTGCCAAAGCAGCTACCACCCGCCCCATTGCTCACATAAGATCCCCAAGTGCTGATCCGTGAGTCGGCTGTCACACCCAGTTTCAACTCCTCCATCTTCACATTCGGGAAGCTCTCGGCCACCTTCGCACCAACGCCATTCCAGAATGAAATGTAGGTCAGCAGCAGCGTGTTGCCCATGTATTTGATCGCTTCGGCCGTTTCAGGCGTCGTCTCGATGTAGCGAATGCGGACATGGTTCACATAGGCCGCGTACAAACGGCGCAGCATTGCCAAATCTTGCTCTGTGTCTGCACCAATTACAACGCGGTCTGGACTGCGTGACCCTTCAACCGCCTTGCCCTGTGCCAAAAATTCAGGGTTAGAGGCAACGCCAACGTTTTCGACACCATGCGTGCGTAAAATGCTCTCAAGCGTCCGGGCGGTTCCGATTGGAACGGTCGATTTATTGACAATCACCACTCGGTTTTTTGTTTTGCGATTAGCAAGCAACCCTGCGATATGATTTGCTGCGTTCAGATAGTAGCTCATGTCGGTTGACCCACCGCGACGGGGCGGCGTGTTCAAGCACATGAAAATTACGTCTGTTCCTTCAATCATCTCTGAAATATCAGTTGTGAAGAACAGCGTTTTGTTCAACGTCTCTTTAATGATTGGGGCCAAGCCAGGCTCATTTACATGTTGTTCGATTTGGTCACGTTCGCCTGAGCGATAAGCGTTAATGCGGGTTTCATTGATGTCGTAGGCCCATACTTCGTGCCCATATTCAGCGCACATTGCGCCATGTGGCAATCCAACATAGCCCGTTCCAATAACAATTACTTTCATTGTATTCTCCGATTGCATGTCCAGCAGGTGATGATCCCGATTGGTCATTTTAATTATCAATGCGTTAGGAACGCTATGTGTCCCAACAATCATGCACTTGCAAAAATCTCATAACGCTTTGGCGCGTCAGTTTATGTCTATCAATTAATGGTAGCCAGCAGTTCTTGGGCTGCTTTTCGGCCGATTTCAACAGCAAAATTTGTGCCACGATCCCACGGATACACTTGACTCATGTTTGCCATCAACAAATTTGGAATAGGGGTCTGCATCGCAGGAATATTTTCTGAGTGGTTCACCTGCGGAATCGGTTGCGCATATTTTGCACGATGCAGCCAGCTATCACGCACCCAGCTACGATCAAACTCAGGGTTGAACTGCTTGAGTGCGTCCAAGAAAATCTCCTCAAGCTCGTTCTGACTCATCGTCATGTAAGGATGATCGGGCGTCACGTAGTCGCCCAAATAGACGATAATGTCGTCGCCATAGTTGGCTTTATCGACATAGTTGGTGTGTTCGACGAGGGCGAGGAAGGGGACGGGGTTGAGTGACTTTTCGGCCGAAACCGCAGGCAAATTCAGCCAGTACGTCCCATCTGTCATCAACGACTCCCGCAGCGCAATCGTCAGCACAACAGCACTCATACTTTTTAGATTTTTAAGCTTTTCTAGATAAGCGTGTGGTAATTCAGGGGTCAAACGCGCCAGCAGATCGGGCGACGTTGTATGAAGCACCTTGTCAAACTGATACGTCGCCCCGTTAGCCTCAATGCTGAGGCCTCCATCTTGCATCGTTGCAATCTGGGTCACCGCGCAAGCAAGTTTAAGTGTGCCACCCCGTTCTTGCACAACGTCTGTCAGTCGATTGATAAACGCTTGAAAGCCGCCTTTATAGTAGCCTAGCTTAAAACTACGCACATGCAGCCGCGCCCACAGCCAAGCCATATTCACTTCTTGATAATGAGGGCCAAACTTGCCGATCAACAGCGGCTTCCACAGCAAATCGTAAATCTTTTGCCCATACCAGCGGCGCGTCCATGTGGTTGCCGTCTGTTTTTCCAAGTAGCGCCAAAACTTGGTGAAACGCAAAAACGCGCCCACCACCCCAAAACGTACGTAAGACAGCGGATCCATATTCGGAAACTTCCACCAATCGAGCGGGTTGCTAAAAGGATGCGCCTTGCCATCAAAAAACAGGGAGGTGCTTGGCGTTGGAAAGAAAAGCTTGTCTTCAATTCCAAGCTCTTTGGTCAGACCAATGATCGCGTCATCCGTTTCAAATATATGATGATAAAAGTGTTCAAGCGGCCAATCCCAACGCGCATCTGAGAATCCGCGAGCCAAGCCGCCCGTCTGTGAGCTTGCCTCAAATAGCGTTACTTCATGCCCCGACGCCAACAAATCGTATGCTGCGGACAAACCCGCAAGCCCTGCACCAACAATCGCAATCTTCATAAATACCTATTCAGTAGGAAACATGTAATCATTGACGAAAAATTAACCAGCTTTTCTAACGGAGACGCGCCAACGGCGA
>JBMZDF010000700.1:0-2852 GCA_049614105.1 Promineifilaceae bacterium (SeqCode) | reverse complement strand
CAATCGCAGCTTGAACTTCCCGGCACGTGTCCACAGTTCAACTTCTGAATTAAAGTCCATAAAACCGTGTGCATTTTCAGTTGAATACATAATGATTGATTTAAACGGGATTGTATAGGTCTCAATTTTCTTGCCGCGCAACCCTTCACGATCCGCAATGATAAACCGTTTGTTTGTTACAACGGCTACATCGCGAAACGTCTTATAAGCAAGAATCGCCTTTTCTCCAGCAATCAAAATTTTCTCGACGTCACTAGGAATTTTCGTTTTAGAGTGAAAAGTCCACGACATTGTTTCGCCCATTGCCATAATGCATACTCCTATATAAATGTTGAACAGGCTGTTAGCCTGTTTTCTTACAAGCGGACAAGCTATTTGCTGAACATCAGCAGGATGATGTATGCTCATTTACTGATGTTGCCTGTATACCTAATACCAGCTCGAGTTGGATATTTTACCCAGCTCACAGTCTACATCGAAATGGTCTGTTTGTCTTTGACCTACATCTGAATCTTGCGTCAAATCAAATACAGTGGACAATTGCCTCCGCGCAGGCCCTGATGTTATTTAAGGAAGCTAATCGCTGCGCAATCTGACCGCTTATGCCCAAGCCTACCGTCGTTTTTGCTCCTAATTCGGCCGAAAAACTGAAGCAAGGGTTCGACACCCTCGCCCATCTGCTCGCGATCAAACTAGGCCCCAGCCAAGGCATCGTTCTCAACGAAAAAGACACCCCAGGCCCACCCGACATTCTCAGCGACGCCGCCACCATCGCCCGCCGGATTATCGCCTTTCCCGACCGCCAAACAGACGTTGGCGCAATGCTGCTACGCAACACCGTTTGGCGCGTTCATCAGCGCGTTGGCGACGGCACAGCAACAACGGCCGTGCTGGCTCAAGCAATTTTGCACGCCGCCTACCGCAGCGTTGTCGCGGGCGCGAGTGCGGTTGCCGTTCAGAAAGGCATCCAGCGGGCAAGCAACGTTGTACTAGCCTGCTTGCGTGACATGGCGACTCCTGCCAACGATTGGGAAACGCTGGCCGCCGTTGGTCATGCGGTCACAGGACGGCAAGCACTTGGGGATGTGTTGGGCGAATTAATCGAACTGCTGGGCAGCGACGCGGAAGTCACAATCAAGGATTATTTATCCCCTGTCATCGAACGCACTTTTTTGCAGGGTGCAAGCGTTACGGGTGCATTACTTTCCCCCTACATGATTACCGCCCCAGGTGGGCAAAAAGCGATTGTGCCGCGCTGCCAAATCGCCCTTTACGGCGGCAAAGTTCTCGATCCTAGCGACATCATGCCGCTGATGCGTTTGGCGCAGGCACGTCTGCCGCAGGGTGCGCCGCTCAACATTTTGCTGGTCGCCTACGAATTTTCAGATGAGGCAAAGCAAACGCTAGTTGGACTGCACACGCATCCTAAAAGTCGCGGCAACATTATTGCGTTTCAGACGACGCGGGCAGGTGTATCGGGGCTAGAAAATCTTGAAGATTTGGCGCTGTTGACAGGTGCGGAAGTGCTGGGGCCAGATAAGGGGCTGATGTTGAAGCATATTCGGCCGAATCACCTCGGGTTTGCCCAGCGCATCGAAGCCAACAAAGAAGATCTGCTCATCGTGCGCGGCAACGGCAACCAAGACGCCATTCAGGAACAGATTACCCGCTTTGATGCGCAGGTTGGCAAATATGCGTTTGATGACGAACAGCGCACGCGCAACCGCGAACGCCGCGCCCGTCTTGCCAACGAACGCGCCATTTTGCATTTGGGCGCACTGACCAAAGCGGAGCGCGAATATTTACATCGTAAGGCAGAGCAAGGGGTCAAAACGGTCAAGGCCGCCCGTCGCATGGGCGTCCTGCCTGGCTGTGGCAGTGCCTTTGTCCATTGTGTTGATGCTGTTGAGACGCTTTATAGTGAAACTAGTGGCGACGAACGCGCAGGCGTCCGTGCCGTTCGCGAGGCGCTTGTCGCGCCGCTGCAACAGATTGTACGCAACGGTTGTCCTGCCATTCCCGAAATCATCACGCAACAACAACGTGTGCGTCCGCGTTCGCAAGTGTTTGATGTGATGAACGAACGCTGGGTCGATGGCGCAGAACATGGACTGCTTGATTCGGCCGAAGTGCTATCCGTCGCCTTTGAAACAGCCGTCAGTGGTGCAGTCATGGCGCTCAGCATCGACTGTGTTGTCCACAAGAAAAAGCCAAAGTTAAGTTACGAGCCATAAATTGTTTGGCATTGGCATAAACCGTAGGGAGCCAGAAGCAAACCGACGCCCTACATCTTGCCCCTTCTCTCTTCAATGAATACCGCAACAAAGCAATCCAAAATCACAAACGGCGGCACTATTTTGAGCGTCAGCAGTTCGGCCGATCGCGCATGGATCGGATCGCGGGCTGGCCTGTTTGTGCAAACAGGCGACCAGTGGCAGCCTGTCGTGCGTGAGGTTCCTTTTTGGGGCGTCAGCACCCTACTGCACGCAGACGACGACCTCCTCGTAGCGGGTATGCCAGAAGGGCTAATCCTTTCGGCCGATGGGGGCAAACATTGGCGCAGAGCAACCATTGAACAAACCTCGCTGCCGATTACCTGCCTCGTCGCCTCTCCAACTTATCGCGATGATGATGTTGTGCTAGCTGGCACGGCGGGTGACGGCGTGCTGCGTTCCAGCGATGGCGGACGTTATTGGGAACTGCACAATTGGGGCATGGATAATTTAGATGTGCTGGCGCTGGCGGTCGCGCCCGACTGGGGACGCCGTCAATTTGTGCTGGCATCCACGGCCAATGGTATTTATCGTTCGCCCAACGGCGGTCGCGCTTGGCAAAGGGTGCAACAATCGCCA